>NZ_CP039904.1:345833-691666 GCF_005221385.1 Agrobacterium tumefaciens
TTGCCGTTCCGCTCACAGCGCGCTGGCCCATTGCTGCTGGTCGTGCAGGTTGAACGGGCGCGCCAGCCGATGCGGGTGACGGAATACTGACAGCAGCAACGGGCGGCAGCGGCTGTGGTTCCGGCTGCACCGGCGGTGCAACGGCAGCCGTGCGGCGAACGGGCCGGGGCGGCACGCTGGCCGTCACCTCGCCGCCGGGCCGCATCGGCACATCATCCGTTTTCATGGGATAGACCGGATGGCCCGGCCGTCCGAGATTTTTATCCACCGCCTGCGGCGTGCCGTAAGGGTTCCAGCTTGGCGAGGCGTAGGTGCCGGTGATCGTGTAATTATACATGACCGCCAGCAGTCGCTCGACGCTTGCGCCCGACTGACAAAGGCGCAGACGCACCTTGATGCGGCCGAGATTGCGGAAATCCTGCCGCATGCTTTCCGGCGAGCGTATATCCTGCCAGCCATAAAGGCAGGTATCTTCACCACGGCCGCTGCCGGCGGCATAGGAAAACGCGCCATAACCATTCTGCAGGTAATTTGCCGACATGGCGATGTTTTGACCCGGAAACTCGGAACGGATTTCCCGCGCGACGGAGGCCGCCCGGAAACCGCTGAAACCTAGAGCGTCGCGATCGGTATCGCCGGCCTGCTGCGGGCCGAAAAACTCCGCCTTGATGTAGTTCTGCCCGGGCGTGGCAGCCTCCGAGCGCAATATGATCTGCTGCGTCACGGCGTCGGAATAGGTGCGATTGACCACAGTGACGATTTCGGGACCACCGGGCGGCGGGAAAACCAGCGCCTCGGAAGCAGACAACATCTGGGGACCCCCGAACGACCGAACGCCCGCGGGAGTATTGCAGCCCGACAGGGCCGCAATGGAGAACAGCAATGAAGTATAGGCAGAAAATTTCACTGCCCTACGCCCCTTTATTTCCCCAACGCCGCCCAGGTTAAAAGGAGACCGAATCACTAATGACCAGACCATTGCTACGAAATACGTGAGGACTACGAATAAGCAATCTCTAATTTTCGTTGTAATTTCTAATACTTTATGCGCAGACGAATCACCAATGCCACTCCATGCTAGCCATGGAAGAAGGTGGAACCAATCGCGCGGCCGGGGGTTGGCTTCCTGTCGGGCCGTTAATTTTGCGGTTGCAGCGCAATATGTCCCATGGTCTACTTGCCTCCAGAATGACGTATTCTTATTGGTCCGCTTTTTATTCAACTGTAAAAACAGAAAGTTGACGTATGACAGTGCAATTTCCGAGTGCCGCTCAGGCGCTTGCCGAAGAAATCGGGACATTACGGAAATGGCTGGATGAGGATGCACTGCCCCTGTGGTGGGAGGCGGGTTCGGCCCGCCCCGACGGCGGCTTTTACGAACGTCTCGGCCAGGATGCCAAGCCGGTTTTTTCCGATGACCGCCGTGCCCGGGTTCAGCCGCGTCAGGCCTATTGTTTCGCCGCCGCCGGCCAGCACGGCTGGCAGGGGCCATGGAAAGACGCGCTCCTGCATGGCCTCGGCTGGTTCGAAAAAGTCTATCGTCTCGACAACGGTCTTTACGGCAACCTCGCCGACCAGACCGGCAGACTGATCGATCCGTCCTTCGATCTCTACAATCAGGCCTTTGCGCTTTTCGCCGCCGCCCAGACCGCCGCAAGCCTTCCCGAACGCAAGGACGAGATGCGCGGCCGGGCGCTGGATATTCTTGCCATCCTCAAGCGCGACTACAAACATCCCGTCGCCGGTTTCGAGGAAGAAAACCCGCCGCGCACGCCGCTCTGTTCCAATCCGCATATGCATTTGTTCGAGGCGATGCTGGCCTGGGAGGTGCAGGATCCGGATGGTCCGTGGACGGCTTTGGCTGACGAGATCGCCGATCTGGCGCTGACCCGCTTCATCGATGGCGGCAATGGCGGCTTGCGCGAATTTTTCGAGCATGACTGGACGCCGCATAAGAGCGACAAGGGCCGGATCATGGAGCCGGGCCACCAGTTCGAATGGGCATGGCTTCTGGTGCGCTGGGGCAGCCTGCGCCGGAATGGCGAGGCGATCGACAAGGCAAAACGGCTGTTTGCGATCGGCGAAGAGCATGGCATCTGCCCGCGCCGCAAGGTGGCGGTGATGAGCCTCTACGACGATTTTTCGGTGCATGACGGGTTGGCGCGGCTGTGGCCGCAGACGGAATGGCTGAAAGCGGCGGTGCGCCTTGCCAGCGTCACCTCCGGCGAGGAACGGCAGCGTTACCTTGCCTCCGGCGTGCGGGCCATCGGCGCGCTGCAGCCATTCCTTGACACGCCGGTGAAGGGTCTCTGGTTCGACAAATGGCCGGCCGACAGGCCGATGCTCGACGAGCCGGCACCAGCCAGTACCTTTTATCACATCGTCTGCGCCATCTATGAGGCTGAGGCCGTGCTGGCGGTCAGCGGATAATGTCCGGGCGGGCGAGCGGGCCGGGCGTCCGCTCGGCCCGCTCCGGCCTCAATCAAGCCTTGGCCGGACGCACCACGCGCCAGTCGGGCTTGCCGAGATTGTGCGGCCAGGGGTGCACATCCTTGTCGTTGAAATAGACGACCTCTTCCAGCTTCGGAAAATCCGCCTGTTTCAGCGTCACGTCGTTCATCCAGGGACGGACATAGGAATCGCCGCCTTCATAACCAAGTTCGGCGACCCAGACCGGCCGGTTGAAGGTTTCAACAAGTCCGTATCCCTTGCGCAGCAGATCGGAGAAGGTCTTCGGTCCGCCATATTCGATCTTGTCGTAATCTTCGAGGCCGAAGACCGAAAGGCCGACAAGATCGGCGTAGTTATCGCCGGGATAATAAGCCCGAAGGCCATCAAGCCCCTTGGGCGACCACATCACCTTGACGCCGGGAACCGCCCTGCGGGTCATGTCCACCATGCGTTTATAGGCCGTGATATAGTCCCGCGGGTTCCAGCCGGACCACGAGAAGCGGCCGGACGTGTCTTCCATTTCCTGTCCCCAGCGCAGGATCAGCGGGCTTTTCATCGCCGACATGCGTGCGGCTATCGCCTGCATGTTCTTGTCGTAGTCGCCTCCCAGCACCTTGCGGCGCAATTCATCGGAGGTGAGCCGCCAGTTGACGTCCCATGACCAGGGTTCGACGGTGATCAGCACATTGCGCTTGCGCTCCAGGGCATAGGCGTCCGCGAGCGCGAGACTGTCGAGATCCACGTCTTCCCAGGGCAGGAACAGATGTTCCGTCGCCACCCCGGCCTGTCCGGTGAAATCACCGTGCGGATCGTAAGCGCCGAAACGGATACCATCCGCATGCAATGTCGGACGTTTGTCGGCAAGCGTTTTCATGCCCGTGGCGCCCATGGGTGCAACACCCTGCGCATCCAGTTTGAACATGGGGTACATGCTGGCTGAAAAAGCCACGGCAGCCCCGCTTGCGAAGAGAAGTTTTCTTCTTGTTATCTGCATGACACTTTCCTCCCTACCGCGTCGCCGTCATCGCCTTGCCATAGGCGGCGATCTGCGGGGTGACGTCGTCCTTGCGGACAAGTTTCAGGAATTCATCGCCGGGCCTTGGCGGGTTGTGCCGGAACACATACCACTGGCCGCCCTGCTTGCGCTGGTAGAGCACCTTGCCGATGCGGCCATGGTCGAAGCAGGTATCAGCCTTGCCGCTTCCATTATCGGCTTTCCAGGTGGCGCGCATGCACAGCGTGCCGTTGGCATCGACGGTCCAGATACCCTCACCGACGGATTTTTTGCCTTTTTCTTCCGTCAGGGCGATGAATTTGCGGCCATCGGCAATGAAGCGTCCGCCGCCCGTATCCCATTTCCAGGTCTTGTCGAAGTACATTTCCACGACTTCGCTGGTTCTGAGCGGTTTCGGCGTCTTCGTGCCGCCTGCGGCGTGGACGGCACTGGGCGCGATCACCGCAAGGCAGAGTACGAAAGCGGAGAATCCGCAGTTGCTTATTGTTGTTCTCATCACAGCCTCCTCCTTCTATTGTCCGACCCTATTGTCGGCCAGCATGATTTCTCCGGTTGCCACTGTCGGCGACGGTGCGACGGCCGGTTCCGCCTGCATTTCCCGATAACCGGGCAAGCCCGGCAGGGTGATGCGCAGCTTCACGCGCACCGATCTCGCACCCTCCACACCCGCACCGGCAACCGTAAAGCGCGTTTCGGTGAAGGTGACGTAGGGCTGCCCGTGCGACAGGGCTTCGAGGCCGCCAATCGCATGGGAACTCAGTTCCGCAGCGCTGCCGGCAACGAGCAACAGTGAACAGGCGGCAGCGGTCGCGCCGCCGCGCATGGCCGGCAATCGCGGCAGGCCGTTTTCCATCGCGTGGCGAATGAGCAGAAACACGGAAAGTCCCGCATAGATCGCCACATTGATCGCCCCGAAAATGAAGAAGCCTTCCGCTCCGCTATCGCGTGGCGCCAGCACCATGGCGAGAAGGCTCGCCGCCGCCAGCACCATGTAGGGCAAGATCACCCGCAGCGGCAGCGGCGGTTTGGCCTGCGTGCCTTTCGGTGTAATGCGGAAATCGACGAAATCACCACGGATCGTGTCGCGTATCGCCGCCAGAACGCCCATCAGCGACCAGGGCCAGCGCAGGAACAGGAACACCATGCCTTCCCAGCTGAAAAGCTTCGCATCATGCGGGCGGAAAGCGCCTGTTGCCCGCCAGAAGAAGGCAAACACGATCATGATCAGCGAAATGGGCAGGAAATGCGCCAGGAACGCCGGATAGGACGCGTTGACCAGCACATGCCCCCGCATCAGGGCGACAGCGGGAAGCACGAACATCAGTGCCATGAAGCCGGAAAACAGCGGATACCAGAGCTGCGAAAACAGGAACTGGAACTTCAGCCGCAAAGGCAGCTTCGGCACATAATGCCGTGAATATTGCAGCAGGATGGTCATCAGGCTGCGCGACCACTGGAATTCCTGCACGATGAGATCGGCAAAGGTCGCCGGCCCGTCGCCATGGGCGATGGCGTTGACGGCATGAACGCCGCGCCAGCCACCGGCATTCATCAAAAGCGTGGTGGAATGATCCTCGGCAAGCTCGGGTCCGAGACCGCCTACCTCACGCAGCGCCTTGGTGCGCACGGCATAATGCGAGCCGATGCAGAGCGGCGCCCAGCTATTGTTGTAACCGAGCTGCAGCGCGCCGTGCAGGCTTGCCTCCGCATAAAGCCTGCCACGCGCGGCCCAGCTTTCTTCGGCATTGGCATCACAGATGCTCGGGGCGGAGACATATCCAACCGACGGATCGGCAAAGGGACGAATGATCTCGCTCAGATAATCCGCTTCCGGCACGTGATCAGCGTCGAATTGAGCGACGAAATCATAACGGTCATAACCGTAGTGATCGTAGAAATAGGCGAGATTGCCTTCCTTGCAGCGGGTGCGGCGCGGCCATGTCTTGCGGTGATAATCAGCGACACCCTTTCGTGTCGAGACGAAAACGCCATGCGCACCACACCAGGCCAGCGTCTGCGCGTCAGGATCTTCATCCGCGAGCCAGACGTCAAATTCCAGGCCCTTCTGTTCCAGCATGGCCAGTAGCGTCTTGCGCACCACGGCGAAAGGCTCCGATGGGGCCTTGGTGACGACCATCGCCACCCGGCCCCTGGGCAAAGGGGAGCGCCGGTCGACGACCCTGGCGTTCAAAAAAATGAAGATGAAATAGGACGGCAGCAGCGTGATCCACGCCAGCGTCAGCGTAACGACGGTATAATAGGGCCAGTCTATCACCCGGTCACGGTCGAGCCACCACACCCAGAAATAGGCAAGCGTCACCAGCCAGCCACCAATGCCCAGACGATAGGCCATGCGGTTCCAGCCGGTGAAGACCGGGAGCATCCGCAATGCGCCTGCGGCGGTACGTGCCGGTTGAACAGAAGGGGTGGAGCGCACCGTCATGACCGCACCTCCAGTCCGAAACCGGGACCGGCCGTGCGAATGATCGTATCGATATCGGAGTGTTTTGGCGCAAAGCCGAGCGTCTGCCTCGCCCTTTCAATATCAGCGAACAGTGCCGGCGGATCGCCTTCGCGCCTTTCGCCGAAATGCACCGGCACTTCCTGCCCCGTGACGCGGTGGATCGCCTGGATGATATCGCCAACCGAGGTGCCGTGACCGGAACCGAGATTGACGCGCAGCGTCTCACCGCCATCGGCCAGATAATTGACGGCGGCTACATGGGCATCGGCGAGATCGCTGACATGAATGTAGTCGCGAATGCAGGTGCCGTCCGTCGTATCGTAATCAGCACCGAAGACATCGAGCTGCGGCAACCGCGCCGCAGCCGCCATCAGCGCCCTGGGGATGAGGTGGGTTTCCGGCTCGTGGCGTTCGCAAAGCTCGCCATCCGGGTCGGCACCGGCCGCGTTGAAATACCGCAGCGCCACGAAACGCAGGCCATAGGCCGCGGCGTAATCATCAAGCGCCATTTCGAAAATCAGCTTGGTGCGCCCATAGGGATTGACCGGCATCTGCGCGGTTTCCTCTCGGATCGGCAATTGCGGCGGTACGCCATAGGTGGCGCAGCTGGAGGAAAACACCAGCCCGCCAATATTCTGATCTAGACAGGCATCCAGCAGCGAAAGGCTGCCGCCGACATTGTTACGGTAATATTTGCGCGGATCTTCGACGGATTCGCCGACATAGGCATTGGCGGCACAATGGATGACGAATTCCGGTGAGAATTCCTTGAGCGTGGCCTTCAGCAGGCCACGATCAAGAATGTCGCCCTCGATGAAGGGCCCCCAGCGAACCGCGTCCGCATGGCCGGTCGAGAGATTGTCGTATGCGATGGGCTTGAAGCCGGATTTTGCCAGCGCCTTGCAGATGTGGCTGCCTATAAATCCGGCCCCGCCCGTGACGAGGATTGCGCGGGCCATCTCATACGGCCTCCGCCACTTTCCTGCCGGACAGCAACGCATCGAAATAGACGATGGTTTTTTCCAGTCCGATTTCGAGCGGAACACGCGGTTGCCATCTCAGTTGCTCGTTGGCCCGCGAAATATCCGGGCGGCGCTGCTGCGGATCGTCGATCGCCGCCGGCAGATGCACGATGCGCGAGCGGGAACCCGTCATCCGAATGACGATATCGGCCAGCTGCCGCACCGGAATTTCGCTCGGATTGCCGAGATTGATCGGTCCCGTGCAATCCTTCGGCTTGGCCGAAAAACGCAGGAAACCATCGATCAGGTCATCGACATAGCAGAAGGAGCGCGTCTGGCTGCCATCGCCATAAATGGTGATGTCGGTTCCCTTCAGCGCCTGGACGATGAAATTGGAAACCACGCGTCCATCATCGGGTCGCATGCGCGGCCCATAGGTGTTGAAGATTCGCCCCACCTTGATATCGACGCCATAAAAGCGGTGATAATCGAAAAACAGCGTTTCGGCGCTTCTTTTTCCCTCATCGTAACAAGCTCGCGGCCCGATTGTATTTACATTGCCAAAATAGCTCTCAGGCTGCGGATTGACGTGCGGATCGCCATAGACTTCCGACGTCGAGGACTGCACTACGGTTGCACCGCATCGGCGCGCGACCTCCAGCACATTGACGGCGCCAAGCACATTGGTGAGCAAAGTGCCGACGGGATCGCGCTGGTAATCCGGCGGCGAGGCCGGCGAAGCGAAGTTGAAGATCAGCGAGACGTCGATGTCATAGGGTTTGCGCACGTCGTGCTCGACCAGCAAGAACCGCTTATTGTCCCGTAAATGCTCCACATTCGCCGTCCGTCCGGTCGAGAGATCGTCGAGACAGACCACTTCGTGGCCGCAGGCCAGCAGACGTTCGCAAAGATGGGAACCAAGGAAACCAGCGCCGCCATTGACGAGAACGCGCTGGCCAGGACGCCATTCCGAGTAGATTGTGACGCCATTATCATGCTCGTTGGGAACGAAATTACGCATTACACACTCCTCCCCATGAGGAATCAGCCCGGCTGATTCACCTTGAACTGGATCAAACTCCCGATTGTGCGGTATCTTGAATATCATCCTCCGGTTTTTATTTCTTCTGGAGGTTTTAATATTTCGATTCGATAGTTTTCAACTTTTATGATAGGCGCGGCGAAAAACAGGTCAACTTCATTTTATCGAAATATTACAATTGATTACCCTGAATTACTAAAAATAGCCCTCGATTTAATACTTTTTAACTACGCCTCCATTATGCCTTTCTTATTGAGCATTAGCGCAAGCTTCGCTCAACCAGTCGGGACTATCCTGGTTTTGTAAGGCTCGGTCCACCGGGACAAAACCGCCCGGCAAGATGCGACAGACAGTCGATTTCAGGGGACATACACGATGAATGAAATGCCTTATTCCAAGAGTGGCAAAGCAGCCAGACGCAATCATTTTGCGCTCGTTGCCGCAGCCCTTGCAGCACTCACTTTCGCGACGGCCTCATGCGCCGTGGTCGAAGACGCTGCTTTCATCAAGACCGCATCCGCGGATGCGACGACAATGAAGACGCGGGTTGCTCCAACCAAGGCCTCCTACGGCTACGACAAGACAGGCAATGCAGCTGTGACGCTTGTTGCCGACGCGTCGTCCGAGACACCTTCGATATCGCGACATTCCTATTCCGGTTCTTCTCCCTATATTTGCTCGCCGAGCGGATTTGGCCAGAAGTCCCGCTGCTTCCTGAGACCATAAGTCTCAGGCAGTAACATCGGCGGAAACTGGCGCCCGGGCGGCCTCGGCCTGCCTGACCCTCAGTTCTTCCAGCCGGAGAAGGTAGCGTCGTCGCCCTTGTTGAAGAAGCGCGACGCCGCCTCCGTTCGGTTGCGCACGTTCATCTTCTTATAGATGTTGCGAACGTGAACCTTCACTGTGTTCTCGGACAGATGCAGCCTGTCAGCGATGATCTTGTTTTGCGTACCCTTGCAAAGCAGGTCGAGGATTTGCACCTCACGCGTCGTCAGCGCCGCCATTTCGCCCCTGTTTACTGCAAGGGCGTCGGCGCGGTTGGCGATCACGGCGTTGTTCTGAACGCTCTTGCCGCTGACGGCCTGGGAATAGGGAGTGAGCTTACCGAGAAGAGCCGCGGGAAAATGTTCTCCGCCCTTCATCAAAAGGTCGACCGCCGCCATGAACACGTCAAGCCGCAGATTGAGCGGCAACACGCCATCGATGACGCGCATTCCCACCAGCTGCTTCAGCGGTTCCTCAAACCTGTCGATGGTTTCGACCACCAGTGCGATCGGCGCATCCGGGTGCTTCTCGCGGATTGCCGCAAGAACATTATGAAGCCGCTCGCCCGACATGCGATATGGCAGCACCAGCCGGACATTGGCGCCGTAGTCGTCATTGATAGTCGCCGACGAAGTAACGCTCACCACGGCGAATGTGGGGAACTTTTTGCCCAGCGCCTCCACGAGGCACTCGGAAAACAGGTCCGGATCCGCTATGATCAATAAAGTTCCATTTATAGGTGAAACGGCGTTTTTTTGTTTTGCCGCATAATCTGAAGTTCCCATGAACATTGACGCCTCCCTAAAGCGCTTACGCATTACATTCTTTTGGTTGTGCGATATGTCGTTCGTCAGGCTACCCTTGAAAACCCAAGGGGCATTTTGACCCTGAAGCCATGTCAACTATCATTAATTACCCGTTAATTAAGGAGGCTAATACGAAAAGCTGTGTAAATAAATGGCCCATACGGGTTATTTTTTACATTAGGCATACAAAATTGATTACGGTGATAAAGAATCATTCACTTTGAAATCGCCCGGGGAACAAAGGCGTTGGAAAAGCGTCCGTTCCGGTTTTGCAATCCGAGAAAATATAACTTTTAGTTGAGATCTCTTTGCATACCTACCTGCCGAACGAGCCTCACGGATGTTCCGTTTCGGGATAAAAGCCCCTTCCCTCCGAAATAAACCATGTTTTTCGAAAAGCCGCTTCCTGTAGCCGAAGCTACTGTTTTTTTACGGCGGCAGAGGTGGAAGCGCGCCTGCATTCGCCCTCTCACATATATATTCGGGGGTAAAGGTGCCGATATGGCTAACCCGAATTGATATCTAGGAAGCGCGATTTTTCTGCGGCACAGTCTGACCGTCGCTGAACGGCGGCTGATTGAAAGACAAGTCCGGCCTTTGACGTGTGTTTGCTAAAGCCGGTTCCTTTTCAAGAAAACATGCAAACGAAAAGACGAAAGCCACCGCGCTCCCCTTTGGAGCGAGGAACGGATTTGTGCGCCTTTTTATCGAGTAGCGCACAAGGGCTGAACGAAAAGAGCCCGGTCACGGGCCGATGCCGAACCGCAGATGAGACGTACCGAGTGCATCTGCAAACATCAATCTTTGTGCAACACGGAGCAAGCGCGAAAAAATCCCGTTTGAGATGAGAGGGATTTCGAAAGCTGCTCCGAGCTTTTTCGGAGGAAATCGAAATGGGTTACAATCCACAGCCGGCCGGCGACGACATCACCAAGATCGGCGCGCTTGCCGACGGTTTCGCCAACACCTCGACCAATGACGCCAAGGTGGAAGACAGCAATGTCGGCACCGCAAACGGTGAAAACCGCAACAACGACAACAGCGACAACAGCACCAATGTGGATGTTGACGCCAAGGTCGATGTTTCCGCCAATAACGGCGACAATCGCGACAACGACTATGACTGGAGCTATGACAGCAAGTCCTATAGCGATAACGACACGACCACCAAGACCAGCACCGAAACCAACACCGATATCAAGGTCGATTACGACTGGAGCTACGAAAGCAAGTCGTATAGCGACAATGATACCAATGTGAAGACGATCACGGATACGGACACCAAAACGTCCAACTATTCCGACAACGACACCTCCACCAAGACCACGACGACCTCCGACAGCTTCAACTCCGCGGACAGCTACTACAAGTCGGATGACGACTTCGGTAACATCACCGGCGTCAAGGATGTCGGCAATCTCGGCATCGCCGGCGGGGACCTCACCTTCAACCTGGGTGACGACTTCTCCTTCACGCTCGATGTCGACAACATCCTCAACAGCTCGCTTAACGGCGACGGCAATGACACCGGCTTCAGCATGGTGCAGGCCAACCACCTGGCGGATCAGGATCAGGCCTACGACATCAAGATGCAGAATGGCGGTGCGGAAAACCACCTGAGCGCCAATGCCGGCGACGCCTATGGCGCGGAAGGCATGGACGGCAAGGGATGGGACCTCAAGGCCGGCGACGACGCAGCAGGCACCAGCACTGCGGATGCATCGGCAATCCTTGCAAATTCCGGCTTCCATCTGGAACTCGTGCAGGGCGCCAACATGCTCTCCAATGCCGTTGACGTCACGATCACAGGCGGTAACTCGCATGTGTCTGATGTCGGTGAGGATCACTCCTGATACCCACCTCTTGACGAAAAGAGCTGCACCGGCACCCGCCGGTGCAGTTCGCGGTTGAAGGACCAGTCTGCGCAAACGAAGCGCCGCCTCTGAGACGGGTGCCGTGCGCAGCCTCAGGCTCTGCCGCGATGATCAGGGAGGGACCTCCAATGCATATCGACAAGATTTCCGACATGATCGCGCATTTCATCGGCATGTTCGACACGGTGGTCGAGGAAGCGCGTCTGAGAAGCAACTATAGCGAAGGCCCTGCGCATTCCGATCCTGACCGGTTACCGGAGGATGAGGCGGCAAGGCTGCTCGACAAAAACTACGACGTCCCGCTCGAGGATTACGATCCCGGCGTCAAATATCGCTCCGGCTATTACGATTTCGACTACATACGGCCGCATTTCGCCCGCGCTGTCGAATACGACATGCAGCAGCTTGCAAATGCCATCCCGGTCGATATTTCCGGCGCGCATTTCCGTTTTCCCGGCCGCCTTTCCTTTGATGAGCGCGAACTGGTGGTTCATACCGGTCCCGGCTCGGTAGCCGGCCATCTTACGCAGGTCAATATTCTCCAGGACGATGACTATCTGAACATGACGGACGGCCCGAATGTGGCGCGCGACACGACCTTCGTGACCGCGCGCACCGTCGAGTTTTACAACGAAGCCGCCGTCTTCACGCCCTTTTCCACCTTCCAGCGCACCGACAGCTACGACGCCTTGCAGGCGCTCGCCAAATCCGCGCACGACTATATCGAACACGCCCGCGACAATGACGTTACCTCGCTTGGCACCGGTGCGGACCAGGATTTCGTTCTGGCCGGCAATGATATCAACGGTCTTTATATCAATGGCGCGGTGGCCTACGACAAGCCGACGCTCGATGACTTCATGCCGGACCGCGGCATTGCCAAACCCGCCGAGGCACCGGAAAAAAGCGACGTTTCCCTGCATGAGGATAGCCCGGCCGGCAACAGTCTCGATATCGCAGCAGGCGCCAATGTCGTCGCCAACATCGCCACGCTGGTCAATACCGGCGTCATGACCTCTGTCACCGCCGTCATGGGCGATTATCACCAGATCGACGCCATCACCCAAGCCTATATCTACAGCGACCGGGACGAGATTTCTTCCGTCTTCACGCACTCGGAGGATCAGGCGGCAACGGCCGCTTACAACATCGCCAGCTTTCAGCGCAGTGTCTATCCGGGCGCTGAAAATGCCGCAGCTGACAGCCATGAGAGCGGCGAGCCGCCGATATTCCCCACCGCCTGGCGCGTCAGCGTGCTGGAAGGGGATGTGTCCTTCGTCCACTGGATCGAACAATACCAGTTCATCAGCGACAATGACACGATGACCGTCACCACCTCGGGTGCGAGTGTCAGCCTTTTGACGGGCGGCAATGCCGCGCTCAACATCGCCAATTTCCTCGGCATCGGCATGCAGTACGATCTGATCATCGTCGGCGGCAATGTGCTGGACATGAACCTCATCAGCCAGATTGCCGTGCTTTACGACAATGACTGGGCCCGCGCCAATCCCGATGCACCTGGTGGCGCCACCATTCAATCTGGCAATAACCTGCTCTGGAACGATGCCAGCATTCACAATGTCGGCAGCAATGACCGTTTCGAGACCATGCCGGACTATATGCACCAGACGGTGAACGCGATCAACGAACGCGATCCCAACATGCCGGATGCGCTTGCCCACGACGCCAACTTCGCCGGCTATCAGGGGCTGAACGTCCTTTACATCACCGGCAACCTTTATGATGTCAGCATCATCAAACAGGTGAGCGTGCTCGGCGATTCCGACGACGTGACCCAGGCCGCCGCCAAAGTCCTCGAAAACAACGACAATGCCACGATCCATATCGATACCGGCAGCAACGCCGTCGTCAATATCGCACAGATCGTCGATTACGACAGCTTCGGCTCGACCACCTATGTCGCGGGCGGCGTTTATTCCGATGCCATCCTGATACAGGGCGGCATCATCGAAAACGACACGTCGCAGCCGACGCAGCACGGCCAGCTGGCAAACGAGGTCATCGCCTTTCTTCACGACGATCCCGCCACCATCCAGAACGAATCCGACGGCGTCATCAATGGCGGCCACGACCTCTCATGGTCCAATGCCCACCCATCCGACGTCATGCAGACGGTCGTTGCGTAACGTCCGGCGAGCGGGGCGGCAAACACGCCCCGCAATAGCCGAACCCGCAAACACCGCAAGATCACCGGGGACCGATATAAAATGGATCATATCTCAAGGAAAACGATTGCCGACGGACGCTCGCTGGACTTGCCGCTGGATCAGGAAGCGGAAGACAGCAAACTGACGGACGCCTGTATTTCAGCCATCAACGAAGCCGTCGAAAATCTGCGCCAATTATCCGGAGCGGAACAGGCAGCAAAAACCATTGCATCCCCCACCCAGCCAACACCCCCGCAAACTCCATCCGAACCGCTTGCGAAAACAGGACATCCCGAACAATTGCGGGACGTTCCCCCGGTGAGGCCGGCACCACAGCCGGACCGGCAGCCAGCCTCCCCAACGCAACCGCAGGCCAAGATTGACAATACAGACCTGCCTTTCGTCAAAACCATCGACAATAATGACGGTCCGATCCGCGAAAACGAACGCCGGCCAGTGACGGGTGGTGGCGGCAAGGAGCCGACGGACAATGGCGGCGGAGGAGGCGGAGGTGGCGGCGGCGGAAGCCAGAGCGGCTTCCACAAGCGCAGCGAGCCGATCAATTTCGCCGCAAGTCTTGCCAAGGGCATCGCTGCCGTTCGCCGCAACATGGTGGTGGTGATGCTGTTCACCATCGCCATCAATATCCTGCTGCTCGCCATCCCGCTTTATCTGTTCCAGATTTCCGACCGGGTGCTGACCAGCCGCTCGATGGATACGCTTGTCATGCTGACGGTGGCCGTGCTTGGCGCGGTTCTGCTGCAGGCTTTCATGGACGCCATCCGTCGCTTTATCCTGATGCGCACCGCTGTCGAGCTTGAGGTGCAGCTTGGCGCGCCGATCCTTTCGGCCGCCGCCCGCGCATCCCTGCATGGCAACGGCAAGGACTACCAGATCCTGCAGGACCTGCAGCAGCTGCGATCCTTCCTGACGTCGGGAACGCTCATCGCTTTCCTCGATGCACCGCTGATGCCGCTCTTCATCGTGGTGGTCTATCTCGTCCATCCGCATCTCGGCATCATCATCATGGTCTGCTGCGCGGTGCTGTTCATCATCGCCTGGCTGAACCAACGTTTCACCGCAAGGCAGTTTTCCGAAGCCTCCGGTTATCTCAGCCGCGCCAATTTCCACCTCGATTCCATGTCGCGCAATTCGCAGATCATCAATGCGCTCGCCATGATACCCGAGGCGGTGAAGATGTGGGGCCGTGAAACGGCCGGATCGCTGAAGTCGCATGTGGCGGCGCAGGATCGCAACATCATGTTCTCCGGCGTCTCCAAGGCCGCCCGCATGATCACCCAGGTGGCGCTTCTGGGCTGGGGTGCGCATCTGTCGCTTTCCGGCGAACTGACCGGCGGCATGGTGATCGCGGCCTCCATCATTTCCGGCCGTGCGCTGGCGCCCATCGAAGGCGCGATCGAAGGCTGGCACCAGTTCAACAAATCCGCTGCCTCCTATGGCCGCATCAAGCAGCTTCTCATCAGCTCTCCGCTGAATTTCCCGCGCCTGCGCCTGCCCAATCCGGAGGGGCGTCTCGATGTGGAGCGCATTCTCTTCGTACCGCCGCCGCAAAAGAAGGTGATTTTGAACGGCATTTCCTTTTCGCTGAAAAAGGGGGAATCACTCGCCATCATCGGCAATTCCGGCTCCGGCAAGACGACGCTCGGCAAGATGCTGGTCGGCTCCATCCTGCCCACCTCGGGCAATGTGCGCCTCGATCTCATGGACCTGCGCAACTGGGACCAGCGGCAATTCGGTGAAAGCATCGGTTATCTGCCGCAGGACGTGCAGCTTTTCCCCGGTACCATCAAGGCCAATATCTGCCGCATGCGCGACGACATCGACGATCGGCAGATTTACGAGGCGGCGGTGCTCGCCGATGTGCATGAGCTGATCGCCGGTTTCCCGCAGGGTTATGAAACCGTGGTCGCCGCCGATGGTGCGCCGCTGTCCGGCGGCCAGAAACAGCGCATCGCGCTTGCCCGCGCATTCTTTGGTGATCCCAAATTCGTGGTGCTGGACGAACCCAACTCCAACCTCGATACACAAGGAGAACAGGCGCTGGCCAAGGCGCTGCTGCACGCCAAGAAACAGGGCATCACCACCGTCACCATCACCCAGCGCCCCGCACTTTTGCAATGTGTCGACAAGATCATGGTGCTGAAGGACGGATCGCTCGCCATGTTCGGTGAAAGGATCGAGGTGCTGAAAGCGCTTTCCGGCAATGGCCGTCCGGCCAACCAGTCCCCGCAGATCGAGGGTTGAGGATCGTCATGTTCAAGAAGAAAAACGCTATTGCCGAAATCAAACCACAGGGCCAGCTGGAATGGTACAGCGAGGTGCCGCGCTCCATCCGCCTGCATAGTTCCATCGGCCTTGCCGTGCTGCTCGCCTCATTCGGCGGCTTCGGATATTGGGCCGGCACCGCACCGCTCTCCTCCGCCATCATCGCCCAGGGCAGCTTTGTCGCCACCGGCAACAACAAGATCGTCCAGCATCTGGAAGGCGGCATTATCAAGGAAATGATGGTCAGCGAGGGCGATACGGTCAAGGAAGGCGACGTCCTGCTGACGCTCGACAAGACGACGGCGCTTGCCAATGAGCGCATGTTGCAGCTGCGGCGTCTTCGCCTTGAAACCATCGTGACGCGCCTGCGCGCCGAAGCGCAGGGCGAAAAAAGCTTCAAGGTGCCGGAAATCGTCATGAAGGAAGCCGGCGATCCTGACATCAACTCCATCATCCAGAGCCAGAACATCGTGTTCCACAGCAAAATCGTCAAGCTCGACGAGCAGTTGAACCTGATCGAAAAGAACATCCGCTCTCTGGAATTCCGCTATACGGGTTATAACGGGCAAAAACAGTCCTTCGACCGGCAACTCGCCCTTCTGACGCAGGAACGCGATTCCAAGGAACGGCTCGCCAAGGACGGCGTCATCCGCAAGACCGATATGCTGGCACTGGAACGCGCGATTGCCGACGCCATGGGCGATATCGCCCGTCTGACCGGCGAAATGAACCAGAGTGAGGCGGAAATCGCCAAGTTCAAGCAGGAAGCGGTCATCGCCGTCAACGCCAACAAGCAGGCGGCGCTCGACGCGCTGGAAACAGCGGAATCCGATCTCGACAGTGTCCGGGAACAGGTGCGCGGCGCCGCCGAAGTGCTGGAACGCACCGTCATCCGCTCCCCCGTCAACGGTACCGTGGTGCGAGCCTATTATCATACCCCCGGCGGCGTCATCACGACAGGCAAGCCGATCATGGAAATCCTGCCCGCCCATGTTCCCCTGATCCTAGAAGCACAGGTGCTCAGAACTTCGATCGACCAGCTGCATGAGGGCCAGACCGCCGCGATCCGCCTGTCGGCGCTCAACCGCCGCACCACGCCGGTCCTGAACGGCAAGGTCTTTTACGTTTCGGCCGACAGCATCGAGGAAAATGCCGGCCTTCAGGTCAAGGACGTCTATATCGTGCGCGTGCAGGTTTCCGACGACGAGATCGCCAAGGTCCATAATTTCCACCCCGTGCCCGGCATGCCGGCCGACGTTCTGATCCAGACCTCGGAGCGCACGTTCTTCGAATATCTGACCAAGCCGATCTCCGACAGCATGTCCCGCGCCTTCAAGGAAAGATGAAGAAATATCAGTAACCTATACTGTCTTTTCCGCAGCGCTCAGCATATAATATCCGAATATATTTCGCCGGGACGGGAGAAGCAGCATGGCGGTGATGTCGGATGTGTTGCTGCTGGTCGGCAGGCTGAATTATGTATGGACCAACACCGAAAGCCTGATGATCTATCTGATCGTCCATCTTCTGAAAGTGGAGAAGGAAGCGGCGATCGTCGTGTTTCTGACGCTCAATACCACACGGGCGCGCATGGACCTCATCGAGCGTCTGGCGAAACTCCCCTCAACGCCGACACAGGACCGCAAGACCATTCTCTCCATCATGGCGCGGCTGAAGAAAGAAGCGCGGACGCGCAACAAATACAATCATTGCATCTATTCCTTCGACGAAAAGGGCGAAATCGCCAGCACCCAGCTGATGCGGCTGGTGGAGGACGACAGCAAGGTTCGTTACGGCAAGGTCGAACGCATGGACGAGAAGGAAATCGAGCATCTGGAAAAGTCGATTGCCGATATCGTCGATGTCAGCAAGGACATGTGGAAATTCATCCACGCCAGCCCACATGTCTCAGCGGATTACCTCTAGGCTCTCGTCTGCAACCGCATACCGATCGCCGGGTGAGTTTCACCATTCTGCGCCGCTTTCACTGGCAGGCACAGTTTGCCCGCAGCGAAATAAAGCAGGAACGAGCCGATCTGGTAGGGGAAGATGATATCGATCTCCACGAAGGAGCGCACCACGAACAGCGCGCAGATCGCAAAGAGAATAACGCCCTGCGGATCGCTCTTGCGCATCAGCACCGAGCGCAGATGTCCGAGCAGCGTGCCGTAAAGCACCATGCCGAGCAGCACCATTCCGACGATGCCGTTCTCTACCACCGTCTCGATATAGGTATTATGGAAATGGAAGCCGGTGCGGCCGGTAATGAAGAAGTCGTTCCAAAGCCGTTCGGCATCGGCAAAACCCGCCACCCAGAACCCCTGATAACCGACACCGAGGATCGGCGTCTGTTTTGCCGCCTCTATGCCCTGCTGCCAGAGATAGGTGCGGCCGGTAAGCGTCGAATCCTTGCCGAAAACCCCGAGAATGGCATCGAGCAGGCCGAATTGCAGGGAGGCGACCGCAAGCAGCGCACCAAGGCCGCCAAGCACGAAAAATGTCATCTTGCGATTGGCGGGAGACAGCATGCCGATCGGGATGAAGCCGATGATGAGCGCAACCACGGCCGCCGTGGTGATGGTGGATGTGGCCGATTGCGATGCGATGAGGCTATAGGCCGATAAGAGCCCGGTAACACCGGCAATCGGCAGCCAGATGCCTCTCTGTTTCAGGACCAGCACGGAGGCCGCGGCAAAAATGACGCCGAGCGAGGCATAAAAACCGAGCTGGTTCTTCGATGAGAAGGCGCCGACGAAACTATAGGTGCCGTCCAGCGCATCGAAGAGATAGATGCCGAACAGCAGCGAATAGAGCAGAACCACGGCGATGCCGATCAGCGCGCCGCGCGTCAGCGTGCGGATCGAGATGACGCGCATGGCGATCAGGGCGCAGACAATATGCGTCATATATTGGATGGAGGCGCGCATGGTTACCGACGCGGCCTCCGACCAGAAGCTGGACAGCACAGTCAGGATGCCGAAGGCGAAGATCCACAGATAACGCGGATAATTGCCGAGCACCTGCCGGTAATTGACCACCACCAGCGGCAGCCACATGCCATAATAGGCCAGAACCGAGATTTGCCCGAAACGCGACGAATAGGCGAACACGAAGAATGACAGCGCAATAGCCGCCATTCCGAAGATTTCATTGCGTTCGGGATCGATCAGCGCCGATTTGGCAATCCGCATGCAAACCTCACTGCATCAGGATTTCGGACGAAACCTTGATGACGTCGCCGGGCTGAAGCAGGGTGTTTTCTTCCACCTTCACTTCCTTCGGCTTGCCATTTTCCTCACGCACCACGAGATAGGTGATGGTCGCGGATTTGCCCGATGGATCGAAGCGGATCGCTTCGGCCGATTGCGCCAGCGCCTCCGACATCAATTCACGGCTGGTGGTCAGCTGCAGATTGAGCTTGTCGAGTTCCGCTTCGGTGTCCTGCAATTCCTTGGAACGCTGCGCCACCCAGTCGTTGCGCAGGTTGATCTCGTCCTGGGTCGCCTTGTTGATGTCCTGCTTGGCGCGCAGAGACTGCGTATCGATATCAAGAAGGGTGGATTCCACCTCCGCCGCGCGCTCTTCCGCCGAGATACGCCGCTGCGATAGCGCAAGCCCCTGTTCATTCAGCCGGTTGACGCGGTCGCGGTCTTCGTTGGCGAGCTGGAGCTGGCGGTTCTGTGTTTCCGATTTTTTATTCAGCGATTCGACTTCACTCTGCAAAAGGGCATGCAGATCCGTCAACGCCTTCAGCTGAAGCGTATAACGCTCGGTGCGGGATTTCATCAGCGCGCTTTCGCTGGCGAGAAGCGTATCGATCTCGCTGATCTTTTCCATTTCAGGCGTCTTGGCGATGGCCTGATCGCCCTTGACCTCGGCAATCAACCGCGCCTGGCGCGCCAGCAGCCTTGCCCGCTGATTGTCGTAGACGGCGGCATCGCCGCGCGCATTGATGAAGTCGCGGGCAAAACGCTGGCCGGCGTCGGAGCGACGCAGGCCGCCGGCAAGGCTGACGGCCTTCAGCACCGTGAGATTGGCGGCATAGGGATATTCGCCCGGCGTCTGCACGTCGCCGCTGAGAAAGATCGGCCGGAACTGGGCGATTTCGACGGAAGCCGAGGGAAGGTTGCGAAGTGCGAATTTGCTCTGAAGCTGGGCGCCGATCGCCTCACCGACTTCCGAAGGCGTTTTCCCCGAAACATCCAGCTGGCCGATAAATGGCAAGGACAGCGCGCCGGATGGGCCGACGGAATAATCGCCATTGATGACGTCCCAGTTGCGGATGCTGCCATCGGCCGGCTGCCATTCGGCAACACGGATGCGCAGCTTGTCGGCGGTGCCGAGCTTATATTGCCCACCCTCTGCCGCCATTGCGGAGAGCGGTGCGGCCAGGGCGACGGAAGCGGCAAGCACGAGGGCGGCAAGCGGACGGCGGGGGGTGGCAAAAAGGCCGTTCATCGGGAGACTCCCTGTTTGCTGATCGCCATGCAGGCGATCAGACGATAGGCAACCGGGCAAGCCCGGCTGCGCAGCGCCGCAGAAGCGGCCGCTATTGTTAGCACCAATGACGCACCCGAAGACCGGACTTGGGATCCCGGTCGGGTGCGTGTCGAAACGAAAATCGATAAAGCCGAACTCAATATTGATTTCAGTAGCTGCCGCGCGACAGGCACACGGCGGGAATGGTCTTGACAATGATGAAGACATCCTGCCGCATCGACCAGTTCTGCACATATTGCGTGTCGAAAGCCACGCGGGTCTTGTAGGATACGTCGTTACGGCCGCTGATCTGCCACAGGCCGGTCAGGCCCGGACGGGTGCTGAGATAATAAGCGGCAGCGCTTTCATAATAGCTCAGCTCCTCGTCAACGACGGGGCGCGGGCCAACCACGCTCATTTCACCACGGATGATGTTGAGGAGCTGCGGCAGTTCATCAAGGCTAAGCTTGCGTAGCACGGCGCCGACGGCGGTGACACGCGGATCGTTCTTGAGCTTGCGGGTCGCGCGCCATTCCTCGGCGGCTTCCGGGTTGGCGGCAAGATATTGCCGCAACATCTCGTCACCGTTCATCGCCATCGTCCTGAATTTCAGGCAATGGAAATAGCGGCCATTATGTCCCACACGCCGGTGACCATAAAAGATCGGACCGGGATCGGAAAATTTCACCAGAGCGGCGATCAGCAGGAAAATCGGGCTGAAGATGAGCAGCGCAAGTGCAGCCGATGCCATATCGAAGCTGCGTTTTGCGATGCCCCCGATAGGGAAACTGACATCGAAATCTTCGGAACTGAGTGTCTGTTCAGCCGATTGGGTCGCGGACTTCATAGAGAGAACTCCATTTATGTTTTGCGATTGGTCGGTGCCCGAAGGCGCGTCTTTCCGTCTAAAGGAGATAACAAGTCTGTGTTCGGAATTTGATGCTAATGGATTTTTTGTAAGGCACATTGCCCATGACCGTCTATGCGATTTCTTGCGGCGGCGGTCGATCAACCTCCGGGCAATATTAAGCGTTGCATAAAAAAGAAACAAATGCGCTTACGGCCATGTGCGTAGAGCATGGGTGGCCTCCTGGCATGTATTGTATTTTCGACCGCCTACAGTCTTTTCTTATATGTTTCTTATGGCTTAATCGGATGACACAGGAACGCCAAGAACAGCCATGCGTGTAACAGACTATTAAATTTTTTTGCGCCGCAGCAAGATTGCGGCAATGCATATAAAATTTGACATATTAGCCGGGATTTTTTTACCCGACACTCGGCCTTGGCCAAGAAAAAGCGATGGAAAAATTGCAAGAGCGGCGCAAAAGCGGCAAAACAATGGCAAAAAACTGCGCTGGAGCCGCAGAATATCTTCAAAATATTCGAGCCCCGGCCGGGATTCGGCTCCGCTTGCGATAAGCAGAGTGCTCTGCGACCCTCACATCAAGCAGAACGCTGTGGAATCAGAAGGTGGGCGGCGTACAGGCGCTGATGACTTCGCAGGGCACGGGACCGACGCAGCGGAAGCGATGCGGCCTGCGGCTCTCGAAATAATAGGCATCGCCCGGCCCCAGCACCCGCCGCTCCTCATCAACCGTCACTTCCAGACGCCCGGAGAGGATGATGCCCCCCTCCTCGCCATCATGCACCAACGGCACCTTGCCGGTATCGGCACCCGGCTGGTAACATTCCTTCAGGATTTGCAGACTGCGGCCGAAGACGTTGTCGCCCACCTGCCGGAAGGAGATCGGCCCCTTGCCGATTTCGACCAACTCATCCGCCCGATAGAAGGCCTTGCGGTTTGTCTCCGGCTCGAAGGCGAAGAATTCGGCGAGGCCGATCGGTATACCGTCCAGAATACGCTTCAGCGCTCCGACGGACGGGTTGGAGGTATTGCTCTCGATCAGCGAAATCGTTGAATTGGTCACACCGGCGCGCCTTGCCAGTTCACGCTGGGAAATGTTGTGACGCAGCCGCAAATGGCGCAAACGCCCGCCTATATCCACCGACATGCTGCCGCCCCCGTTACCGTTGTTCGAAATATCGAAAACACTGCATTTCGCCTACAGCATTTTCAATGACTTGGCCACAGAGAGAAAAGGGCTTGTTCGCTCTGAAAAATAGCTTTCAATCATCGGCAACGAACAGGAGAACCATGATGGACAACCCCAGCCGATCCAATTCCACCTCACTCGACAGCTACTGGATGCCATTTACCGCCAACCGGCAGTTCAAGGCCAATCCCCGCCTGCTGACGAGCGCCGAGGGCATGTATTACACCAGCAATGACGGCCGCCAGGTTCTCGATGGCACGGCTGGCCTGTGGTGCGTCAATCTCGGCCACGGCCGCCAACAGATCGCCTCCGCCGTCAAGCACCAGCTTTCGACCATGGATTACGCGCCCTCCTTTCAGATGGGCCATCCCGTCGCCTTCGAATTCGCCGAGCGGCTGGCGGAAATCGCCCCCGGCCCTGAAGGTGCAAAGCTTGATCGCGTTTTCTACACCGGCTCCGGCTCGGAATCGGTCGATACGGCCCTTAAGATCGCCATCGCCTATCAGCGCGCCATCGGCCAGGGCACCCGCAGCCGCCTGATCGGCCGTGAGCGCGGTTATCACGGCGTCGGTTTCGGCGGCATCTCCGTCGGCGGCCTCGTCAACAACCGCCGGGTTTTCCCGCAGATACCCGCCGACCATCTGCGTCATACTCATGATCCTGCAAGGAACAGCTTCGTGAAGGGCCAGCCCGAGCACGGCGCAGAACTTGCCGACGATCTGGAGCGGCTGGTCGCCCTGCATGGCGCGGAAACCATCGCTGCCTGCATCGTCGAGCCGGTGGCCGGCTCCACCGGCGTGCTGGTGCCGCCAAAGGGTTACCTGGACCGCCTGCGTGCCATCTGCGACAAGCACGGCATTCTGCTGATCTTTGATGAAGTCATCACCGGTTTCGGTCGCATGGGCTCATCCTTCGCAAGCAACTATTTCGGTGTTACGCCTGATATCGTCACCACCGCCAAGGGGCTGACCAATGGCGCGATCCCCATGGGCGCGGTCTTCACCAGCCGCAAGGTGCATGATGCGCTGATGCATGGCCCGGAAAGCCAGATCGAGCTGTTCCACGGTTATACCTATTCGGGCCATCCCGTCGCCTGCGCCGCCGGCATTGCCGCGCTCGATATCTATCGCGATGAAGATCTTTTCACCCGCGCATCCGAATTGCAGGATATCTGGCACGACGCCATCCATTCGCTGAAGGGCCTGCCGAACGTTATCGACATCCGCACTATCGGCCTCATCGCCGGCATCGAGCTGCAATCGCGCGACGGCGCCATCGGCGCGCGCGCCTATGATATCTTTGTGGATTGCTTCGAGCGCGGCCTGCTTGTCCGCGTCACCGGCGACATCATCGCCCTCTCGCCGCCGCTGATTGCCGAAAAATCCCATTTCGACGACATCGTCTCGATCCTCGGTGACGCGCTGAAACGCGCAAATTAAAAGTATAAATTTCTAATATAGGAAAGGCTGCAATACAAATTGCAGCCTTTTTTCGCTTTTATCAAAATCAGCCCGCACATAGATCATTTATTAAGCATGTTCTATTATTTTTCCGCAGTATAACCAACAGCGCGGGAACGTCTCCATGGCGTCGATTCAGAAAAAGATAATATTGGCAAGCATTGCGATCTTTTCCATCACCGGCGCCGCCACGGGCGTTGGCATGTGGGCAACGGAAACGCTAAACCGTAACAGTGAATATGTCGCACTTTCGGCCGAAGTGCTGCGCAACCACATGCAAGCGGACATGATGCATGATGCATTGCGCTCCGACGTACTTGCCGCCATTCTTTCCACCAATGCCAGCATGGGCCTCGACCTTAAGGCGGTTGAGGCTGACCTTGGCGAACATGAAGCCAGCTTCCGCGAAATGATCGAGGCCAACAGGTCCCTGTCAGCAGGCACAAACGTCAAGGCCGTGATTGATGGCGTCGAAAAACCACTGCTCGCTTATATGGAAGCGGCCAATGCGGTTGTCGGCCTTGCGGGTTCCCGCCCGGAAGAGGCGATCAAGCTGATGCCCGAGTTCATGCGGCAATTCTCGGCGCTGGAAAAAGCGATGGAAGTGGCCGGCGACCAGATCGAGGCCCTGTCCGATGCCGCCTCGGCCGAAAGCGAAAAGACCAAGGCGACGATCAACCTTGCCTTGAAGGTCCTGCTGGTTCTGGCGGCAATCTTCTCCGTCGGGCTTTTCCTTCTCACCCGCAGATCGGTTATCCACCCCATCCTGCAATTGTCAAAGAACATGGAAACATTGGCGGGCGGCGATACGTCTCAGCCACCCTCCAGCATCGATCGCAAGGATGAGATCGGCTCCATGTCCGGCGCGGTCGAAATATTCCGACAGGCGGCAATCGCCAATCAAGTACTTGAAGAACAGGCGGCGGCAGCCCGCCGGCAGGCGCAAGCCGATCAGGAAGCAGCGCGCCAGCAGGCCGAGGAGGACGCTTCCGAACGGCTGCGCATCGCCACATCCGGCCTCGCAGCCGGTCTGAAGCGACTGGCTTCGGGTGATCTGGCGTTCCAGCTCGATCAGGCCTTCGCCCCGCAATTTGAAGCCCTGCGGCATGATTTCAACAGTTCTGTCCGGCAGCTGGCCGAAACATTGTTTGCGATTTCCGATGGCATCGGCACGATAGACGGCAGCAGCCGCGAGATTGCCGCCGGCGCATCTGACCTTTCCCGCCGCACGGAAAATCAGGCAGCCTCCCTCGAACAGACCGCCGCAGCGCTCGAGGAAATCACGGCCAATGTTTCAAACGCCAACAAACGCACTTCAGAAGCGCGGCTTGCCGCCACCGACGCCAACCACAGCGCCCTGAAATCGGTCGAGGTGGTCAGCCACGCCGAAGAGGCGATGCGCCGCATCGAGACATCATCGCGGCAGATTACCGGCATCATCGGCGTCATCGACGAAATTGCCTTCCAGACCAATCTTCTGGCGCTGAATGCCGGGGTGGAGGCCGCCCGCGCCGGTGAGGCCGGTAAAGGTTTTGCCGTGGTGGCGCAGGAAGTGCGTGATCTTGCCCAGCGTTCCGCAAAGGCCGCAAGCGAAATCCGTGACCATATCCGCCAATCATCGGCAGAAGTGGAAAGCGGCGTGAAGCTGGTTCTCGATACCGGTACGGCGCTGAAGGATATCGGCGAACGCATCGCCGGCATCGACCAGCACATGACGGCGATTGCGACATCAGCCGCCGAACAATCGACGGGGCTCGCCGAAATCAACGCGGCCGTAAACTCCATGGATCACGCCACCCAGCAGAATGCGGCCATGGTGGAGCAATCCACCGCAGCTTCGGCCACGCTTGCCGCGGAAACGGCAAAGCTGCGCGCGCTGGTTTCACGTTTCCGTCTGGATATGGAAGATGTTGGTGACCAAGACATTATCCGTCGCGTGGCCTGAGGCGGAAGCATTGCGCTGCCATCCGTCCATTGTTTCCAGCCGCTGATTTCAGCGGCTGGAAATTCTTGTCTATCAGTAAGTCTGAACCGGCTGCGACAGGCCGTCGCCGACAACGCCATTGCCATATTGGGCAACGGGCACACCTTCCTGGCCGATCGGCACGCCCTGCTGCGCCGGGCCGAGCGCCGTCACCACGATCGGCGTGCCATCCGGCACGCGATTATAGAGATCGACGATATCCTGGTTGATGAGGCGCACGCAGCCTGACGATACCGACTTGCCGATGGTCCACCATTCGGGCGAACCGTGCAGGCGGTAGATCGTGTCCTTGCCGTCCTTGAAAATATAGAGTGCACGCGCGCCGAGCGGGTTCTTGAGGCCCGGCTCCATACCGCCATTGCGGCTGCTATAGGGCTCCAGCTCCGGCTGACGGGCGATCATTTCATCGGGCGGTGTCCAGCGCGGCCATTGGCGCTTGTACTGGATGACGCCGCGGCCGGCCCATTCGAAACCGGCGCGGCCGAGGCCGACGCCATAACGCATGGCCTGACCGTTCTCATAGGTGAGGTAAAGGAAATGGTTGGCCGTATCGACGACGATGACGCCGGGACGCTCGCCCGTGGGATTGGCCACCATCTGCCGCAGGAACTGGCGCGGAATCCGCTTATAGGGAATTTCCGGCAGCGGAAACTGTTCGTCCGGCTTGGGGCCGTACATCAGCGCATACATCGGATCTTCTGCGGGGGCGGCCGGCCGTGCGGCTTCACGCGCCGTGGTGTTGCAGCCGGCAAGGCCGGCAAGCGCCAATCCACCTGCTCCAAGCAGGAAACCCCGCCGGGTCGTTGTCGTCTCGTTCAATTGAAAAACCTCATTTACGTCATCTCACACTGGCAAAGGGGTCTGCCAGCGCCGCATCGGGGCGGCTGATAGGGTACTTCGTGCCGGAAACCTGCGATGCCATGGACTTGGCGCCGCTGGACTTCAGAATGGCACGGAAGCTCGGATGCATGCCGCCGTCTACATACGCGCTGAGAGGTACGGAAGTTCCCTCGTTCATCGCGGCGGCAATTTTTTGTTGTTCCTCGGCCAGTTTCGACGCCACCGCCGGGTCCGGCTGATTGGTGGCTGGCGGGCAGGCCGCCAGAGGATCAGCAGGCTCGCCTTCGGCGAATTCGCTGTTGAAGACATATCGCCGGCCGCAAACGGAGACCTTGGGCTGGCGGCGCGTCACCTCGAAATAGTCGTAGCCTTCCTTGAGCGTACGCCAGAAGGGCATGTTGGGATCGTCGCGATGCGCCACCATGTTTCGTGCGCTCATGCGGAAGGGATAGGCCTGTACCTGAAAACGATCCTGCCCGCCCTGCAGCGCACGCGCCACGACGGCGTAAATCTCGCCCACCTGTTGGTCGGTCATGGCGTAACAGCCGGACGACGAACAGGCGCCATGCACCATCAGCGCTTCGCCGGTGTAACCGAGCGCCGATTCCAGCCGGTTGGGATAACCGAGATTGAAGGAGACGTAATATTGCGAATTCGGATTCAGCATGCCGGCCGAGACGTGATAAAAACCTTCCGGCGCCTGCCGGTCACCGGTCTTCATCTTCGGCCCGAGCTTTCCGGACCAGCGGCACATGGGATAGGTCTTCAGCAGCGCATAGCTTCCGGTCTTGTCGATCTTCCAGACCTCAAGCTCGCTTTCCTGCTTGAAAATACGAACGAGGACCGGGCTTTCCGGTCGCATGCTCTTGGCAGACATCTGCGCCATCATCTTGGACGACAGCTTCGGCGGGTCCTTCTTGACGCTATCGAGACCCATGGAGGTGCACGCGGCAAGACCGCCGCCGATCGCGACGACCGCAGCTACTCTTACCCCCGCCATCACCTTCAGCCGTAACCCCGCAACCGCGAAATCCAGCAATGCCTTCATGTCCATGGATCGTTCTGCCCGCCTGATTTGCCCGCCTTTCCGGCAGACGCTTAACTAGCGAAGGTGGCCATAACGCGGCAACCTCGCACATGGACAAAGTCTCGTGAACAGACGTTACCCTTTCGTTAATCATAGGGACACAAGCCCGTGAGGAGCGGGGCAGACGGATACACTTATCGAAGCAGCCCCTGCCCGCCATCGATCCATACCGGTGTGCCGGTAATATGGCGCGATGCGTCCGATGCCAGAAAACCGATCAGCGCGGCGACATCGTCGCTCGACCCCGCCACGCCGCCGGTCACGGGAATATCGCCAGCCGGAAAACGAACCGGCACCTCGGTCTTTTCGCGTCCGCGTATATCGGTGTTTTCGTCAATTGCCGTTTCAATCTCGCCCGGACACACGGCATTCACGCGGATGCGGTGACGCCCAAGCTCCAGCGCCAGTTGCTGGGCCATGGCAAGCTGCCCCGCCTTGGTCACGGAATAGGCGGTAGCACCGGGGGAGGTAAAGGTGCGGGTGCCGTTGATCGAGGAGACGATCACGATGGAGCCGCCACCGGCCGCCTTCAGATGCGGTACGCTGGCATGCACGGTGAGATAGGTGCCGCGCAGGTTGATGCGGATCGTATCGTCCCACTCGGAAGGCTTCAACTCATCGATGGGCGCCCAGACACCGTTGACGCCAGCGTTCGCCACCACGACATCGAGGCGACCGAAATCCTCCACGAGCGCTGCGACCGCGTGTCGCATGGCCGCCTCGTCCGAAACATCGGCGAGAAGAACTTTGGAAGAGCCGGATGCGGTCTTTATCTCCTCGGCCACGGCCTGCAGTTCGGATTCGGTGCGGCCGAGCAAGCCAACCGAAAAACCTGCCGCAGCCAGATGAAGGGCGGCGGCACGTCCGATGCCGGAACCTGCGCCGGTGACGAGAGCAACTTTGCGATGAGCCAATGTCACACCCCGCCTTTTCTCGAGGCTATCGAGGTGACCGTGGCCGAAACCGGATCGCTGGCTGGAAAGCTGTCTTCCAGTCCCTCGTCCAATTCCTCTTCCAGAATATCGCGATCCTTCGCGGTGCGGGCGCTTGCCTGACCATGCGGAACATCACCCTGCGCCGTTCCAAGCGCGGAAAACTGCGACGACGCATCAGCGCCGTGGCGGGTGCCGAAAGCTGTCAACTGAACCATCACCGCACTGGCGCGCTTGATGGCCTCTGCATCATCGATCCCTTCCAGTCCGTCGGCGAGGCGGACGGAGACCTGGTCGCCGTCGCTGCCGACGAACTCGACGGATATGACGCCGTTATTGCGTTTTACATAGGTCGTGGAAAGTTGCATGACATGCCCTCCGATTTGAAAAGTATCGGCTTATCCAGCCGATGCGGTAACACTGAAACCTGAATTCACAACGACGGCAGAGCGGAAGGGGTTCCAGATGAATCAGGCCTTTAGCCCGGAAATGCAGGCGAATTTCTTCAAGCGTGACGCGCTGGATGTGGCCCGCGCGCTCATCGGTGCGGAATTTCGCGTCGGCAATGCCGGTGGCATCATCGTGGAAACCGAAGCCTACCATCCGGACGACCCGGCATCCCACGCCTTCAACGGGCAGACCCCACGCAACAGGGCGATGTTCGGCCCGGCCGGCCATCTTTATGTCTACCGGTCCTATGGTATTCACTGGTGCGCAAATTTCGTGTGTGCGCCCGGCTCTGCCGTGCTTCTGCGGGCGATCGAACCGCTGACCGGCCTGGACATGATGAAACTGCGGCGGGGAACGGACAAGCCAAAACTTCTGTGTTCCGGCCCCGGCAGGCTTTGTCAGGCCATGGCCATTACCGGCGACATGGACGGCATGCCGCTCGACGCCCCTCCGTTTTTTCTGCGTTTGCCGAAGGAAGCCGCAGCGGTTACCAGCGGCAGGCGCATCGGCATCAGCCGCGCGGTGGATTATCCGTGGCGCTTCGGGCTTGCAGGCTCGGTGTTCATCAGCAAGAAGTTCGAAAACTCCGACAATAAAGCCATCTAGAGGACTTTCGGCGGCTGATCGTTTTCGTCGGGATTGGGGGTCGGAATTTCATCCGGCAGCCTGTCGGGTTCCGGCTCTTCCACCGGCGGAATATCCGGCTGCGGCGGCACCGGCATTGGTGGTTCGGGATAGGGTTCGACGGGAACGGTCGACATCGCGGCCTCCTGATATAAATGCGCGATCCGAAACAGATTGCTATTTCATCTATCGGGACAACGCGCCTGCGCCGTCGCCATTCAGGCGGCGCAACGCACAAATTCGCCCATCGGTCATATGCCGATCAGGTCCCTCCGGTCCGGTTGCGCCGCCCCGCGGTTGTACAGGGAAAACGCCGGGACCGGCCGTCCGTTCCGTTTTTTGAAGAAGCTTTTTTTGACGGCTCAGGCAAAACCGAGCGCGCTACGGGAAACATCGCGGTTTTCGCAATAATCGCGGGAGTGGGCCTCATGGCCATGCTCACGGGCGGTCGAACGGGTCAGTTCCGGGCTTGGAACATTGAGCAGCGCGTCCGCGTAGGTGCCGGTCGCTTCCACATCATCAATCACAGGCTGCTGTTGCGGTTTTAAAAATTCAAACATCCGTCGTCCTCCTTCGACACGTCCCCTCAACGCGCCGGCCCAAGTCCTGTTCCATAACGAACACGACTGCTTCGATTATACATGAGATGTCGCCGCCGTATAGATGACGAAAGGCGAACGCTATCAACTGACGTTCACAAAATGGAGTGGAATCAGTGAGCTATGCCGACAAGCTCAGGCAGGTCCCACCGACTCCCGCAGGATCAGCTCCACGGGCCACAATTCCTGCACTTCGCGCACCGGCCTGCCGCCGATGATCTGCAGAAGCAGGTCCGTCACCCGCATGCCGGCCATGCGCATGGGGGAGCGGGTGGTGGAAAGCGGCGGCATCATGCTTCCCGGGGTGAGATAGGGAAACACATCATCATGGGCGATGACGGAGACGTCCTTGCCGATCGTCAGACCCAACTGGGTCGCCGCGCGATACACACCTTGCGCTGTCATCATCGCACCCGCAACGAAGGCCGTCGGGCGCGGTGTCTGCTCCAGAAGCGAGCGGGCGAAGCGAAAAGCCGTCTCCTCGCTGAAATGCTCGCTGATCATGAAACGCGGATCCGGCGTGATGCCATGGGTCGCCAGCGCATCGCGAAAACCCTGTTCCCGATCCTGCACGAAAGTACGGCCGACCGGACCGTTGATGAGAGCAATCCGCCTGTGTCCACGCTCCAGAAAATGGATCGTCGGACGATAGGTCACGTCATGATTGTCGATATCGAGCCAGGCATGTTCGAAGGGTGTCTTCGAGCGGCCATGCACGATGAACGGCACACCCAGCCGGTTGAGCAGCGCAATGCGCTCATCCTCCGGGCGCGGTGAATGCACGATGATACCATCCACCCGTCCGCTCGACGCAAGCCTGCTGAAAATCGCCAGTTCCTCGTCAAGGTCATTGTCGACAGTCACGCTGACGAGGATGTCGGTCTCTTCCCCTTCCAGCCGGGTCGCCATTCCACCCATGAATTCCGAGAAGAAATGCCCGCCGCCTGAACGACCCATGACGACACCGATGGCACCCGCCCTGCCGGTTGCCAGCCTGACCGCGTTGGCATTGGGCCGGTAGCCGTATTTCAGCGCAGCCTCCATCACCCGCTGCCGCGTTTCCTCGCGCACCTCGGGATAGCCGCCAAGCGCCCGGCTGACGGTGGTGGGCGACAGCCCGACCTTCTCTGCGAATTCCTTGAGCTTCATATTTTTTGCCAATTTGCCCCTGCATGCGTTGCCGCTGCGGATTTTTCAAGCCGACAAAAATTGAAAACGATTTCAATTTTTTTTCAACTGAAACCTTACAGTTGGATTTTCTGAAAGGCAAAGCCGAAAAATTCCAGACGAAAACCCCCAATTTTCGCTCAATTAGAAAGAGTATTGACAGATTGTCTAGCTTTTGCGAGCTTTCCGTCAGTCAAAAGCGCTTTCAATTTTGAGGATAATCGGGAGCGTCAACGGAGGAGTTTGACAATGAATATTTCCATGAAGACTTTGTTCCTGTGCGGAGTGGTGTTTTCTGCCGCTGTTTCCGCGCAGGCAGCTGAACTTTCCATCGCCGCCAATTCGACCGGCAAGAACGTCGCGTTCTTCCGCGAACGCATCGCCGCCTTCGAGAAAGAAACCGGCCACAAGGTCAATCTCGTCACCATGCCGTCATCATCAAGCGAGCAGTTCAGCCAGTACCGGCTTTGGCTTGCCGCCGGCAACAAGGATGTCGACGTCTACCAGACCGACGTGATCTGGGCGCCGCAGCTGGCCGAGCAATTCGTGGATCTGACCGCAGCGACCAAGGATGTCATCGGCGATCATTTCCCCTCCATCGTCGCCTCGCAGACAGTTGACGGCAAGCTCGTCGCCATGCCGATGTTCACCGACGCGCCGGCACTGTTTTACCGCAAGGACCTTCTGGAAAAATACGGCAAGCAGCCGCCGAAAACCTGGAAGGAACTGAGCGAGACCGCCAAGGAAATCCAGGACAAGGAACGCGAGGGCGGACAGAAGGACCTCTGGGGTTTCGTTTTCCAGGGCAGCGCCTATGAAGGCCTGACCTGCAACGCGCTGGAATGGATCGCCTCCGCCGGCGGTGGCCATATCGTCGAAAGCAACGGCGATATCTCGATCAACAACGAGAAGGCTGCAGCCGCTATCGAAACAGCCAAGGGCTGGGTCGGCACCATCGCGCCGCAGGGCGTGCTTGCTTATAAGGAAGAGGAAGCGCGCGGCGTCTGGCAGACCGGCAACTCCGTCTTCATGCGCAACTGGCCCTATGCCTATGCGCTCGGTAACGGCGCCGACAGCGCCATTAAAGACAAGTTCGGCGTCACCCCGCTTCCGGCCGGTGCAGAAGGTGAAGCCCCTGCCTCGACACTCGGCGGCTGGAACCTCGCCGTTTCGAAATATTCCGACGATCAGGAAGCGGCCATCCAGCTCGTGAAATTCCTGGCATCGAAGGACACCCAGAAGCTGCGCGCGATCCAGCTTTCCAACATGCCGACGATCGCCTCGCTTTACGACGACAAGGATGTCGCGGCCGCCCAGCCGTTCATGCCGACATGGAAGCCGATCTTCCAGACCGCCGTTCCGCGTCCATCCGCCTCGGCCAAGGTAAAATACAACGAGGTTTCGGCCAAGTTCTGGGGCGCCGTGCACAACACGCTCTCCGGTAACGGTACGGCGGCGGAAAATCTCGAACTTCTCGAGGTTGAACTGACCGATCTCAAAGGCAACGGCTGGTAATCCGGCCCGCGCGGGAGGCGGTCTCGTCTGATCGTTTTCCGCGCCCCAACCGCGAGATATCCCCATGAACGACATCGCCCTTCAAAGGCCGGTCGCGGCATCCAGCACCGGCTCCGACCTGCAGTCGGAACGACTGAAATCCGCCTGGCTGTTTCTTGCCCCCACATTTCTGGTGCTGGCGCTGGTGGCAGGCTGGCCGCTCGTGCGCACCGTCTGGTTCAGCCTCACCGACGCCTCGCTCACCAATCTCGAAGGTGCGCAATTCGTCGGCCTCAAGAATTACCTGACATGGATCACGCTCAGCAGCGGCCGCACCATCTATCGCGGCCTGCTTGCCGATCCCGCATGGTGGGGCGCAGTTCTCAACACGCTAAAATTCACCGTCGTCTCTGTCAGCCTCGAAACGGTACTCGGCCTCATCGTCGCGCTGGTGCTGAATGCCGAATTCAAGGGACGCGGCCTCGTGCGCGCCGCCATTCTCGTGCCCTGGGCCATTCCCACCATCGTTTCTGCGCAGATGTGGGCATGGATGCTGAACGACCAGTTCGGCATATTGAACGACCTGTTCCTCAATCTCGGGCTGATCTCCAGCAAGATCGCCTGGACCGCCAATCCGGAAACCGCGATGGTCGCCGTCTTGATCGTCGATATCTGGAAGACCACGCCCTTCATGGCGCTGCTCATTCTCGCCGGCCTGCAAATGGTGCCGAAGGATATGTATGAGGCAGCCAAGGTGGATGGCATTCATCCGGTCAAGGTGTTCTTCCGCGTCACCCTGCCGATGATCCGACCCGCGCTCATGGTCGCCGTCATCTTCCGCATGCTGGATGCGATGCGCGTCTTCGACCTCATCTACATCCTGACACCGAATAATGCCCAGACCCGCACCATGTCGGTGCTGGCTCGTGAGAACCTGTTCGATTTCGACAAGTTCTCCTACGGTGCTGCCGCCTCCACCATGCTGTTCCTCATCATCGCCTCGATCACCGTGATTTACATGTGGCTTGGGCGCGTCAACACCGATGGAGCCGCGCGATGACCCTGCCCAGCATCCTGAAAACCACCGCCTTTTATGCGCTGGTCGCCATCATCATGGTGATTTCGGTATTCCCGTTTTATTATGCGATCCTGACGAGCCTGAAATCCGGCTCGGCGCTGTTCCAGGTCAATTATTGGCCGCGTGACTTTTCGCTGACCAATTACAGCTTCGTCATCGGCAACGGCACGTTCCTGCGCAATCTCGGCAATTCGCTGTTCGTTGCATCTTCCGTCGTCATATTGTCGCTGTTCCTTGCGGTAACGGCATCCTATGCCTTGGCCCGCGTCCGCTTTCGTGGCCGCTCGCTGCTGCTGCTCACCATCCTGTCGGTTTCGATGTTCCCGCAGATCGCCGTTCTCGCCGGCCTGTTTGAACTGATCCGCTGGGCGGGCATCTTCAACACGCCGCTGGCGCTGATCTTTTCCTACATGATCTTCACCCTGCCCTTCACGGTCTGGGTGCTGACAACCTTCATGCGTGACCTGCCGATCGAGATCGAGGAAGCAGCGATTGTCGATGGCGCGACGCCATGGGTCATCATCACCCAGGTGTTCATGCCGTTAATGTGGCCCGCACTCGTCACGACAGGGCTTCTCGCCTTCATCGCAGCGTGGAACGAATTCCTTTTCGCGCTCACCTTCACCTCATCGAACGAGCAGCGCACGGTGCCCGTCGCCATCGCGCTCCTGTCGGGCGGCTCGCAGTTCGAAATCCCGTGGGGAACGATCATGGCCGCGTCGGTCATCGTCACCGCCCCGCTCGTCGTCCTCGTTCTGATCTTCCAGCGACGCATCATCTCCGGCCTCACCGCCGGCGGCGTCAAAGGCTAGGAGAAAATTCATGACCACCATTCAACTGCGCGATCTTCGCAAATCCTTCGGCGCCTTCGATGTCATCAAGGGCATCGACATGGATATCCGCTCCGGCGAGTTCATGGTTTTCGTCGGCCCTTCCGGCTGCGGCAAGTCCACGCTTTTGCGCCTCATCTGTGGGCTGGAGGAAATTTCCAGTGGTACGCTTTCCTTCGACAACGAGACGGTGAACCGCCTGCCGCCCGCCAAGCGTGGCGTCGCCATGGTCTTCCAGTCCTATGCGCTTTATCCGCATATGACCGTGTTCGAAAACATGGCCTTTGGCATGAAACTCTCGGGCGCGGACAAGGAACAGCGCAAGAAGCGCGTGGAGGCAGCAGCCGAGATGCTGCAGCTCACGCCCTATCTGGAGCGCCTGCCGAAGCAGCTTTCCGGCGGCCAGCGCCAGCGTGTCGCCATCGGCCGCGCCATCGTGCGCGATCCCAAGGTATTCCTGTTCGACGAGCCGCTTTCCAACCTCGATGCGGCATTGCGCGTCGCCACGCGTCTGGAAATCGCCAGGCTGCACCGCTCGATGCATGACACGACGATGATTTACGTCACCCACGACCAGGTGGAGGCGATGACGCTCGCCGACCGCATATGTGTGTTGCGCGACGGTCGGGTCGAGCAGATCGGCACGCCGCTGGAGCTTTACGAAAGCCCTGTCAACACCTTCGTCGCCGGCTTCATCGGCTCGCCGAAGATGAACTTCCTGTCCGGCAAATATGCCGAATCCGAAGGCGCAAAAACCATTGGCATCCGCCCCGAACACATTACCATCGCCACAGATGGCAGCGGCTGGAGCGGCGAAATCGTGCATTCGGAAATGCTGGGATCGGACAGCTATATCTATGTCGAGATCGGCGCGGGTGAACCCGTCGTCGTTCGCGAAGAGGGCGTCACCAACCGCACGGCTGGCGAACGTATCGCCATCGTGCCGGATGCGGCGCAGATCCACCGTTTCGACGCCGAAGGCCGGGCGCTTGCCCGCAACCCCGCCCGGGGTGCTGCCTGAAATTTCCACTTTCGCCGGGATCACCCAAGGTCCCGGCTTTCACCGAGGAGCATGAAAATGACCATCAACACCGTTGTATGGGGCGAAAATATCCACGAACACATCAATGAGACGGTGCGTTCGATCTATCCAAACGGCATGCACAACACCATTGCCGACGCGCTGAACCAGAACCCCGAGATCAACGCCACCACCGCCACGCTGCAGGAGCCGGAACACGGGCTTTCGCAGGAGCGCCTCGACAAGACCGATGTTCTGGTCTGGTGGGGCCACAAGGATCATGGCGCGGTGCAGGATGAAATCGTCGAGCGTGTCGCCAAGCGCGTCTGGGAAGGCATGGGCCTCATCGTCCTGCATTCCGGCCACTTCTCCAAGCCGTTCAAGCGCCTGATGGGCACGCCTTGCGCGCTGAAATGGCGTGAGGCGGGCGAACGCGAGCGCCTGTGGACCATCAATCCGCGCCATCCGATTGCAGCCGGCCTGCCCGAGCATTTCGAGCTGGAAAACGAAGAAATGTATGGCGAACAGTTCTCCGTGCCGGAGCCTCTGGAAACGGTGTTCATCTCCTGGTTCCAGGGCGGTGAAGTCTTCCGTTCCGGCCTCACCTGGCGTCGTGGCGCAGGCAACATCTTCTACTTCCGCCCCGGCCACGAGACCTATCCCACCTATCACGATGCCAATGTCCAGAAGGTCATCAGCAATTCGGTGAAATGGGCCTATAATCCGGTTGGCGCACTGAAAAGCATTCACGACGCCCCCAATGTTCCCGTCGACAAGGCTCTGGAGCCGATCGAGGAACGCGGCCCCAAGCTGCACAAGGCAGGCGAAGCAGGTTACAGGTAACAAGCCATGAGACTTCTCATTCTCGGAACCGGCGGCATGGCCAATAACCATGCCACTTATTTCTCGCAGATCCCCGGCGTCGAACTCGTCGCAGCGGTGGATGTGGACGATGTGGTGGTGCGGGGCTTTGCGCTCCGCCACAACATCCCGCTCTCCTTCACCTCGCTGGATGACGCCATTGCCTGGGGTGAATTCGATGCGGCAGCCAATGTCACGCCGGACGCGATCCACCATCCGACCAGCCTGAAGCTGCTCGCGGCCGGCAAGCATGTCTTCTGCGAAAAGCCGCTGGCGGAAAACTACGCCAAGGCCGCCGAAATGGCCGATGCCGCTGAAAAGGCCGGCCTCGTCGCCATGGTCAACCTCACCTACCGCAACGTCGCCCCCTTGCAGGCGGCGCGCGAGATGGTACTGGCCGGCAAGATCGGCAAGGTGCGGCATCTGGAAGCCTCCTATCTCCAGAGCTGGCTCGTTTCCAAGGCCTGGGGCGACTGGATGACGGAGAGCAAGTGGTTGTGGCGGCTTTCCACCAAGCATGGCTCGAACGGCGTGCTTGGTGATGTCGGCATCCACATTCTCGACTTCGCGTCCTATGGCGCGGGCAGCGATGTGGAGCGCATCTTCACGCGGCTGAAAACCTTCGACAAATATGAAGGCAACAAGATTGGCGTCTACGACCTCGACGCCAATGACAGCTTCACCATGACCGCAGAACTGGAAAACGGCGCCATGGGCGTCATCCATGCCAGCCGCTGGGCGACGGGGCACTTGAACGAACTTCGCCTGCGCATCCACGGCGACAAGGGCGCGCTGGAAGTCACCCACACGCCTGACTATTCCAGCCTGCGCGCCTGCATCGGCGAGGATGTGGAAAAGGCGATCTGGAAGACGATCGATGTCGACCCCGTGGCAACGAATTACGAAAAATTCGCCAAGGCCGTCATGGAAGGCGGCCCCGCCGACCCGGATTTCCGTCATGCCGCCAATCTGCAAAAGGTGCTCGATCTGTCGATCATCGCGGATCGGGAGAGGCGCGAGCTGGCCGTTTCGGCTTGATGTGAAAGAACAATATGCGGCAAAACGTTGCCGCATGTTTCTTCTCCCCAAGGGGGAGAAGGTGGCCCGAAGGGTCGGATGAGGGGGCAAGCTCCCCGAATATCGCTGACGTTACCCCCTCATCCCGCTGCCGCGACCTTCTCCCCGGCGGGGAGAAGAAGCAAGTGGCACCCGCTCACTCAATCCGCTATGCGCTTTCTTAAAGACGCGGACTACGGCGTGGAATTTCACTCCCGCACAATCTACACGCCGCGCTTATTCCCCCACAACAGCACATGCAGCTGCGGCAGCACCCGCGCCGAAAACCAGCGGTCTTCGCTGACCTTGTTTACCAGCCACAACATCCGGTCCATCACCCCATCGATATCCACGCGCGCATCGTCATCATCCGGCGGCGGCGGGGTATGGTTGCCGGGCTGAAGATAAACCGGCAGATGCGGGAAACGCGCGGATGCCGCCTTGGCATAGGCATAATCCGCATCGTCGAACACCACGATCTTCAGCGCCACCTGCGGTCCGTCGTCTGCGGCGGCAAGACAGTCTTCGAAGGCCTGCCAGTCCGTTTCCATGCCGCTTGATGGCGGCTTTGGGCTCAGAACCAGATGGTCGAGATCGGCAAACCAGTCCTTGGCGATACTGCCCTGCGTTTCCAGCGCGAAACGATACCCCTCGCCCTGCCCTTTTGCGATCAGCGACCCCAGCGGCTGGATGGCGGGATTACCGCCTGACAGTGACACCGTCAGCGGCACGCCGCCGGAAAGCCGCCGTACCTCCTGCCAGATCGCCTCGACCGGCATCGGTTTCCACGTGTCGCGGTAATCGCTGTCGACCGCATGCAGCGTATCGCACCAGGAACAGCGGTAATCGCAGCCACCGGTACGCACGAAGACTGTCGGCAGACCGATCAGAAGACCTTCGCCCTGAATGGTCGGTCCGAAGATTTCGCTAATGCGGATCGTGGTTTCCTTCGCTGCAATCTTTTGTGCAGCCGCCGTCATGGCCGGTATTCCGCCCAGGTCTTGGCAGTTTCGCTGACCCGCACGGCGCTGGTTTCCGGCAAGCGATCCTTGCACCAGTCATAGAAATGCTTCGCCAGGCATTCCGCCGTCACCCGATCATGGCCGATAACGTCGTTCAGGTGGCGATGGTCAAAATGATCGTCGATATAACGCTTTAGCGGCGAAAGCTCGTGATAGTCGCGCACGAAACCGTGCTCGTTCAGGGCTTCGCCCGATAATTCGACCTCAACGATGTAATTATGGCCGTGCAGACGGTTGCACTGGTGATCGGACGGCAGGCTTTTTAGCTGATGCGAGGCGGAGAAGTGAAATTCCTTGGTAATGCGGAACATCAGCGCACCTCCTGTGCCGCAAAGGCATGGGTGGCCGCTACCCAGAAGTCCGGATCCTCATAATCGGTCGGATCGGTAACACCGGCCAGATGAAAGGCCTCGCGCCGCTCCACGCAGGTGCCGCAACGACCGCAATGGGTGAGACCACCCTTGTAACAGGACCATGTTTCGCCAAACGGCGTGCCGTATTTCACCGCATCGGTAACGATTGCCGCTTTGGAAACCGCGACATAGGGCGCAAACAGGGCGACATCGGCATAACCTTCCAGCGCATGCGCCTGCATGGCATTGAAGCTGTCGATGAAGCCCGGCCGGCAATCGGGGTAGATGAAGTGATCGCCGCCATGCACGGCAATCGCAACAGCATCCGCCTGCTGCGCGGCAGCCAACCCAAAAGCGATGGTGAGCATGATGGCGTTGCGGTTCGGCACCACGGTGGAGCGCATGGTCTCTTCCGCATAATGCCCATCCGGCACCGCAATGTCGTCCGTCAACGCCGAACCGGTGAGATGCGCGCCGATGGTTCTGATGTCGATGACATGATGCGGCACGCCGAGCCGTTTCGCACAATCGGCGGCAAAATCCAGCTCCTTCCTGTGGCGCTGGCCATAGTCGAAGGAGACGAGAGCGAGAAGTTCGTGTTCCGCCGCGATTTTATGCGCAAGCGAAACGGAGTCCAATCCGCCGGAGCAGATGACGATGGTTTTCATAATTTTGGATCCCTTGTTTTGACCGGGTGGGCTGCGACCGGATTACAGGGGGCGGCTTTAAAGCAAAATGCGGGATTTGTGAAGGGCTTTGCGGAAAGTCCGAAAGCGGCGAAGTCGCCTTCGCCGCTTTCAAGATCATAAAGGCCTCAGCGTAGCAGCGCCTGCGCCTCCTCGATGCCCAAAGCCGCCGGCTGGGTGCAGGTCGTCGTCATCTCGATGAAGCGGCCTTCCTCGCCGGACTTCAGGATCGAGGTCATCACGTCGATGCCATGCAGCGAGCGATCGAGCGAGCAGCGGGCATCTCGGCCTTCAAGGATGGCAATCGCCATATCGGCAAGGCCGGCGGTGCGGTAATTGGCGCGCGGGCCGTTCGGGCTTTCCTGATTGGCAATGCCGAAGGGATGCGCCCAGTCTTCCAGCGGCTGGATGTTCTTGTCGCGACTACTGGCTTCGACCACGCCGCCAAAGAAGTTCGGGTCCGGCACGTAGATCGAGCCTTCCGTGCCGTAAAGCTCCATATTGGCGTGGCGATGCGACCACACATCCCAGCTGGCTGAAAGCGTGATCGTCGCTCCGTTCACGAATTCCAGAAGCGCGTGGATGTTGGTTGGCGTTTCGACCGGAATGATCTCACCATTCAGCGGCTGGCTGGTCACCGTACGGGTGGGGTTTGCCATGGAGGTCAGCGCGCCGACGCGTTGGACCGGGCCGATGAGGTTGATGAGGTTGGCGACGTAATAGGGACCGAGATCGAGGATCGGCCCGCCGCCCTTCAGGAAGAAGAAGCCCGGATTGGGGTGCCACATTTCCATGCCGGGGCTCATCACGTGGCAGGTGCCTGACGTGATGCGCCCGACCTTGCCGTCATCGATATATTGCCGGGCAAGCTGATGCGCACCGCCGAGGAAGGTATCCGGTGCGCAGCCGACGGAAAGCTTCTTTTCGCGGGCGATGCGCCGCAATTCCTCGCCTTCTTCCAGCGAAAGTACCAGCGGCTTTTCCGAATAAACGTGCTTGCCCGCCTCGAGGGCTGCCTTCGACACCGGAAAATGCGCGGCGGGAATGGTGAGGTTCACCACCACATCGATTTCGGGGTTGGCGAGCAGTTCCTCGATGGACTGCGCGACGACACCGAATTCTTCCGCCCTCAGCTCCGCCGCATTGCGGTTGAGGTCAGCGCAGGCGAGCACCTTGATGCCCTTGAAGAGCGGCGCCAGCGAGAAATAAGCAGACGAGATATTGCCGCATCCGATGATGCCGACGCCAAGATCCCTGGCCATGATGAAAACTCCGAAAATTGAAACTCAGTAGGTTTTGAAGGATGCGATCGAGCGGGTGATCAGCCGGTCGATATCTTTCGGATTGTCGTGCTCAACCACGAAATGTTTCGTGGCGGATTTCGCCTTCAGCGCGGCGACAAGGACCTTCCAGTCAACCGTGCCATGGCCGACATCCGCCCAACCGTCTTCATCCGCATTTTCCCCTGATGGTGCGATATCCTTCACATGCACGGCGGTGATGCGCTTGCCATAGCTTTCGATCCAGGCGAGCGGATCGGCATTGCCCCTGATAATCCAGGCGATATCCGCTTCCCATTTCAGGTCCGGTCCGCCGGCAAGAATCTGCTCCTGCGGGGTGGAACCATCGGCAAGCGCCTTGAACTCGAAGTCGTGGTTGTGCCAGCCGAAGGTAAGCCCGGCATCGACGAAGGGTTTGCCGGCTTCCTGCAGCCGCTTGCCGAAGGCGAACCAGCCTGCGGCATCCGCCGGGCGCTGGTCGGGCATAAGGTAAGGGCAATAGATCGCCTCCACGCCCAGAACCTTGGCAATATTGAGCGCCTTTTTCGGATCGCCTTCCAGAAGGTCAAGGCCAAAATGGCCTGTTGGCATGGAAAGACCGTTGGCGTCGAGTTCGGCGCGCAGAGCCTTCAAGCCGGCATCATCCAGCGACGCATACATGGCGCCGTAACCTTCTACCTGTTTGTAACCCGCCGCCGAGAGCTTCTTCAAAATATTGGAAAAAGGCTGGAAATTGCGGGCGCTATAAAGCTGAAAACCGAGTTCTGTCATTGTCTCCTCCATAGAGATGTGGGGTCTTGGGATTGTGTGTGGGGGAATTATCGAGCCTCTAAAGCCGATCCTCGCTCTCGGCGTCGAACAACGAGGCCATGGTCAGGTCGAGACCGAGGCGAACCTTGGTGCCCGGCGAAAACCGCCTGTGGCCGCCGACACGCACGGACATCGTATGGCCGGCATGTTTCAGCCAGATCAGATTGTCGGCGCCCATCGGCTCCTCGATATCGACGATCGCCTCATGCACCTCACCGGCGACGATATCGGCATCGACCCGCACATGTTCGGGGCGCACGCCGAGAACCACGGCGCGGCCGGCTGCAAGCGGCGCCTCCGGCTGATATCCGTCCAGCGAGAAGGTGACGCCATTGGTGGTGAAGACGACCTTGCCGTCCTTCTCGATCAGCTCGCCGCGCAGGAAGTTCATCGAGGGTGAACCGATGAAGCCGGCGACGAAGAGGTTCTTCGGCTTGTTGTAAATGGTAACGGGATCGGCGAGCTGCTGGATGACGCCGCTTTTCATGATGGCGATGCGGTCCGCCAGCGTCAGCGCCTCGATCTGGTCATGCGTCACATAGATCATGGTGTTCTTCAGCGACTGGTGCAGCCGCTTGATTTCGACACGCAGTTCCGAGCGCAGCTTGGCGTCGAGGTTCGAGAGCGGCTCGTCAAACAGGAACACATCCACATCGCGCACCAGCGCCCGTCCGATCGCCACGCGCTGGCGCTGTCCGCCGGAAAGCTCGGCCGGCTTGCGCTTCAGCAGCGGTTCGATCTGCAGGATGCCGGCCGCCCGTTTCACACGCCGCTCGATTTCCTCCTTCGGCACCTTCGCGACCTGTAGGCCGAATGACAGGTTCTTCTCCACCGTCATCTGCGGATAAAGCGCATAGGACTGGAACACCATGCCGATACCGCGATCCTTCGGCTCTTCCCAGGTGACGTTGCGGTCCTTGATGAATATCTGCCCATCGGTCGGTTCCAGAAGGCCCGCAATGCAGTTGAGAAGGGTCGACTTGCCGCAGCCGGAAGAGCCGAGCAGCACGAGGAATTCGCCGTCGTAAATATCGAGATTGAGGTCTTTCAGCACGGTAACGGCACCGAAGGACAGGGAAAGATCGCGGATGGAAACGCTTTTGTTCATATAGCTCAACCTTTTACTGCGCCTGCGGCAATGCCGCGCACGAATAGCCTGCCGGAGACGAAATAAACGATCAGCGGCACGGCACCCGTCAGAAGGGTTGCGGCCATGTTGACGTTATATTCCTTCACGCCCTGCACGGAGTTGACGATATTATTGAGCTGCACCGTCATCGGGTAATATTCCGGCCGCGTGAACACCACGCCGAACAGGAAGTCATTCCAGATGCCGGTCACCTGCAGGATCATCGCCACAACGAAGATCGGCAGCGACATGGGCAGCATGATGCGGAAATAGATCTGCCAGAAATTGGCGCCATCGATGCGCGCCGCCTTGAACAGCTCCTCCGGCAGAGAGGCGAAATAGTTGCGGAACAATAGCGTCAGGATCGGCATGCCGAAGATGGTGTGCACGATGACGAGGCCGGTCAGCGTGCCATAAACGCCCATTTCCCGCAGCACGATGACGATCGGATAGATCATCACCTGATAGGGGATGAAAGCGCCGATGATGAGGATCGAGAAAAACAGCTCCGATCCCCTAAACTTCCAGTTGGCCATGGCGTAGCCGCTGACGGAAGCGACAACGATCGAAATGACGACGGAAGGCACGAGAATGCGCACCGAGTTCCAGAAGCCGCGTGAAAGCCCGTCGCAGTTCAAGCCCGTGCAGGCATTCGCCCAAGCTTTCACCCAGGGCTCAAAGGTGATTTCCACCGGCGGCGCAAAGATGTTGCCGAGACGGATTTCCGGCATGCCCTTCAGCGAGGTGACGACCATCACGTAAAGCGGCAGCAGATAATAGGCGGCGGCGACGAACAACGTGCCGTAAAGAATGATGTTGCGGCGGGAAAAGGTTTTCCTCGGCTTCCTGCCGCGCGGGCCGGAAAGGTCTTTGGCAACCGCATCGGTGGCGGCCACGACCGTGTTTAGTGTGCTGATATTAGCCACGCTTCTTGCCTCCGAATTCGAGGTAGGCCCATGGAATGACGATGATCGCGACAGTCAGAAGCATCATGGTCGAGGCGGCAAAGCCCTGCCCCAGGTTCTGCGCCTGAAACATGTAGTCATAGACATATTTCGCGGGCACCTCAGACGCGATGCCCGGCCCGCCGCTGGTCTGCGCCACGACAAGATCGTAGACCTTGACGATGCCGCTGGCGATGATGACGAGGGTGGTGATGAACACCGGTCGCATCATCGGAATGATGATGAGGATATACGTCTTCCACATCGGGATGCCGTCAACACGCGTCGCTTTCCAGATATCCTCGTCTATGCCGCGAAGACCGGCCAGCATGAGGCACATGACCAGCCCCGTGCCCTGCCAGAGCGCTGCAATCAGGATGCCGTAGATGACGATCTGCGAATTATAGAGCGGATCGAAGGTAAAGCTTTCCCAGCCGAGCGAACGGACCACGGACTGGATGCCGAATTCCGGGTTCAGCAACCATTGCCAGACAAGGCCGGTAACGATGAAGGACAGCGCAAAGGGATAAAGGAATATGGTGCGGAAGGTGTTTTCGAACCGGATTTTCTGGTCCATCAGTGCCGCCAGCACGAAGCCGATGACGAGGCTGAAGATCAATGACAGAACGCCGTAGATCGCCAGATTCTGGATGGAAACAATCCAGCGTGGTGCTGCCCACAGTCGCTCATACTGGTCAAAACCGATGAAGCTTGCCCGCGGCAGAAGCTTGGAATTGGTGAAGGAATAAATCACCGTCCAGACCGTACCGCCGAGGAAGATCACCATGGCGGTCAAGATCATGGGAATGGAGGCAATCTTGGAATTGAGATTGCGAAAAAGCTGATTGGGACGCCTGGAGCGCGTTTGACCTGCCATGTTACCTCCTCCTGTAACGTTACAGTCAACGGTCAGGCAAAAGCCCTACCGCATGAAACCCCTGCCCGCACTGGTGATTATTGCACGGACCGGACGTCGGAGCGGGGAGCGGCGAACCGCTCCCCAACCCGGAGAGATCACAATCAGTCAGCTGAACCGATAAGGTCCGCAAAGCGCTTCTGGCCATCTGCCGCCGACATCGAGCCGGCGAAGAATTCCGCCATCAGGTCTTCCTTCTGTTTCTGCGTATCGGCGGAAATCAGCTGGTCGGTGCTGGTGAGCGCATTGCCCTTGGCCAGAATTGCCAGACCCTTCTTCATGCAGTCATTGGCGGCGTTGAGATCGACGTCGCCACGGATCGGCAGCGAGCCCTTCTTCAGGTTGAAGGCGACCTGCGTTTTCGGATCGACGATGGTTTCGGCCAACACGTCCTGCGCCTTGGTTTTCGCCTCGTCTTTCAGGACCGGGAAATAAAAGGCGTCGCCGCCGGTGGTGATATAGTCATTGAGGCCGAGACCCGGCAGGCAGGAGTAATCCGTACCCGCTTTCTGGTTTGCAAGCTGGAATTCGCCCTGCGCCCAGTCGCCCATGATCTGGCCGCCAGCCTTGCCTGTTATGACCATGTTGGTGGCCTGGTTCCAGTCCTGAACATTGGTGCCCTTGGCCATATCACGGGCCTCGACGGCCGCTGCGAAAATCTTCGCCATCTCTGGCCCGGCTGCCGCCTCGGCATCCTTGTCGCCATAGACCTTCTGATAGAGGTCTTTGCCGCCGATCGAAAGCGTCAACGTGTCGAACAGGCCGTTCGCCTGCCATGCCTGACCACCGAGCGCCAGCGGCTGGATGCCGGCCTTTTTCAGCGCCGGTGCGGCTGCAACGAATTCCGTCCAGTTCTTCGGAACCTCGACGCCCGCCTTCTTGAAAGCTTCGTTGGAAAGCCACAGCCATTGCCAGGAATGGATATTGACCGGTGCGCAATAGATCTTGCCGTCGATGGTGCAGCTGTCGAGCAGACTTGCCGGCTTGATGACCTCTTTCCACTTGCCCTTTTCGGCAACGTCCGACAGGTCGCGCATCAGGCCGGCCTGCACCAGCTCTTCCGCCTGCCGACCATGGTTGAACTGGGTTGCGCCCATCGGGTCGCCGCCGGTGATGCGGCTGATCATGATCGGACGGGCGGTGCCGCCCGAACCGGCAATCGCGCCATCCACCCATTTATTACCGGTGGCATCGAAAGCCTTGGCAAGCTCGGCCACCGCTGCGGCTTCGCCGCCCGATGTCCACCAATGAGTCACCTCAAGATCGGTGGCCCCTGCAATACCCGCTGGAATCATAACACTGGCCAAAAAGGCCGCAGAAATAACACGCATTCGCATGAGTCTCCTCCCTCACTGAAACGTTGCAGTTGGAACGTATGCGAAGATTTTTGATTAGGCAACCGCCTTAATATACGAATCTCGCCAGCGCTCTTCCGAGGCGTTTCGAAGAGCTGCAAGGCCCGTATATTGTCTGGAATTCTGAAGCGGAAAAGGATATGCCGCGACACGAAGGCGGCGCTACCACGGGTATAAATCCTCAACTGACCGGCCGGTAGACCGATCAGTGCAATAAGGGCGATTGCCCGTATTCTCTTTTAAGGCGCCGCTTCGGCCTCGACGGCAACCTACTGCCTTTTATAGTCATCCTCGATGCGGATGACATCATCCTCGCCGATATAGGCCCCGGTCTGGATTTCGACCAGTTCTAGCGGGATCTGCCCCTCATTGGCCAGCCGGTGCGGCTGGCCGATCGGGATATAAACCGACTCGTTTTCCGTCAGCAGCTTCGTCTCTTCGCCAATCGTCACCGTCGCCGTTCCCTTGACGACGATCCAGTGTTCCGAGCGGTGATAATGTTTCTGGAACGAGATGCGGTGGCCGGGATCGACCGTGATGTGGCCAACCCGGTAACGCTTATCCACATACATGTGTTCGATATAACCCCAGGGGCGATAAACGCGCTTGTGCGCCTGCGTCTGAGGCGCATGGTCGCCGTCCTTCAGCGTCTCCACCAGACCCTTCACATCCTGCACCCGGTTTTTCGGCACCACCAGAACCGCATCCTTGGTGGCCACCACCACCAGATCCTTGGCGCCCACCACCGTCGTCAGCAATTGCGTGGAGTGAATGAGGCAGCCCTCGGAATCGATGAACACGCCATCGCCCTCGAGCGCATTGTCATTGCCGTGCTTGTCGGCAATCTCCCAGATCGCATCCCAGCTGCCGATATCCGACCAACGGAAATGGCCATGCACCACCGCCATGCGCTTGGTTTTTTCAATAACCGCATAATCGATGGAGTTTTTCGGCGAGGCCTCAAAGCTTGCCTGATGCAGGCGCACGAAACCTAGATCGCTTTCATATTGCTCGACCGCCTGCGTCACCGCCGCCAGAATTTCCGGCGCGAAGGCCTTGAGTTCGGCGATCATCACGTCGGAGCGGAACAGGAAGTTGCCGGAGTTCCACAGATAACCTTTTTCCAGATAGGAAATCGCCGTCTTTACATCCGGCTTTTCGACAAAGGCATCGACGGTGCTGAGATCGGCCTCGCCGTCGATCGCCTCACCCGGCTTGATATAACCGTAGGAGGTACGCGGCTCGGTCGGCACCAGACCGAAGACGACGATATTGCCCTGATCGGCGGCCTTGGCGCCAAGTTTCACGGCATCGGAAAACTTGTCGGCATCCAGCACCACGTGGTCGGCGGCAAGCGCCAGTACCAGACATCCGGGCTCGCGGCGCTCCGCCAGCACGGCGGCAGCGGCCATCGCGGCGGCGCTGTCGCGGCGGGCAGGTTCAAGCACCACCGTTGCCGGCAGATCGATCTCTTCTGCCTGACGGCGGGCGAAAAAACGAAAATCCTCGTTGGTGATGACAAGCGGCTCAGCGTAAAGCCCCTTGTCGCCCACCCGCATCAGTGTCTGCTGATAGGTCGAAAGATTGCCGACCAGCGGCTGGAACTGCTTGGGCAACTGGTCGCGCGAAACAGGCCAGAGCCGAGAGCCCGCGCCGCCTGCAAGAAGAACCGGCGTGATCTTTCGAGAATGTTCCTTCACAATAAAACCTTTCCAACTCTAAAAAATTTCCCGGCGCGCCGGACAATATACATTTTTGCCAATGCTGCCATCATCGGTTCACGGGCAGACAAGCACAAGCTCATAAATTCGCCCTGTGAAAGCTTGGTGAACGGATGGCGGGGGCAGCTGAAGGGCATGTGGATTGCCTGCGGGCTCCTTCCGCTAACGCGAGGTGGCTTGTGAGGTTCCATCCGCGCCGGCACCAAATATCGCGGAGTATCGAAGGCCGCATCTGCAGCCTGAATGATGATGGATCGAACCTGCCGACCCCGCGCCGGGTGAAGAATATTGACTTAATCGATTGAATCGGCCGCAAATTTCATCACGCTTAAATTTGCTGCACTGAACAACATTCAACGCTTGGCAGGCGTGCAAAAAATACCATAACAACAACGAATATTTTTATACTGATAACGACAGGAAAGCGCACACAGCCCATGTCCGACACGCCAAAACCCGCCAGCACCAGAACATCGGTTACGGATCAGGAAGCCCTGGATTTCCACGCGCAAGGCAGACCGGGGAAACTGGAAATCACCCCGACCAAGCCGATGGCAACGCAGCGGGATCTGTCGCTCGCCTATTCGCCTGGCGTGGCTGTACCGGTGAAAGCCATCGCCGAAAATCCGGCAAGTGCTTACGATTATACGACGCGCGGCAACATGGTGGCGGTCATCTCCAACGGCACCGCGATCCTCGGTCTCGGCAATCTCGGCGCGCTCGCCTCCAAGCCGGTCATGGAAGGCAAATCGGTTCTGTTCAAGCGCTTCGCCGATGTCGATTCCATCGATCTCGAGGTCGATACCGAAGATGCCGATGAATTCATCAATTGCGTGCGCTACCTCGGCCCCTCCTTCGGCGGCATCAATCTGGAAGACATCAAGGCGCCGGAATGTTTTATCATCGAAAGCCGCCTGCGCGAGCTGATGGACATTCCCGTATTCCATGACGACCAGCACGGCACCGCCATCATCGCCGCCGCCGGCCTCATCAACGCCATCGAACTGACGGGCCGCGACTTCAAGACGACGAAGCTGGTCTGTAACGGCGCGGGCGCTGCGGCAATCGCCTGTATGGACCTCATCAAGGCCATGGGCTTCAACCCCGAAAACATCACGCTTTGCGATACCAAGGGCGTGATCTATCAGGGCCGCACCGAAGGCATGAACCAGTGGAAATCCGCCCATGCGGTGAAAACCAACAACCGCACGCTGGCGGAAGCCATGAAGGGTGCGGATGTTGTATTCGGCCTCTCCCAGAAGGGCGCTTTCAGCGAAGAGATGATCCGCTCCATGGCGCCGAAGCCGATCATCTTCGCCATGGCCAATCCGGACCCGGAAATCACGCCGGAAGAAGTCTCGCGCATCCGCGACGACGCCATCATGGCGACCGGGCGCTCGGATTATCCGAACCAGGTCAACAACGTCCTCGGCTTCCCTTATATCTTCCGCGGCGCGCTCGATGTGCGTGCCCGGCAGATCAATGATGCGATGAAGATCGCCGCCGCGCAGGCGCTGGCCGATCTTGCCCGTGAGGACGTGCCTGATGACGTCGCAGCCGCCTATCAGGGCAATCGCCCGCGTTTCGGGCCGCAATATATCATTCCCGTTCCCTTCGATCCGCGTCTGATCTCGGCCATTCCGGTGGCCGTGGCGAAAGCAGCCATCGAAACCGGCGTCGCCCAGCGCGAACTGCCTGACCTCGACGCCTATGCCCGCGAGCTATCCGCCCGTCGCGACCCGATGGCTTCGACGACGCAGCGTCTCTACGAGCGCGTGCGCCGCTCGCCGAAGCGTGTCGTTTTTGCCGAAGCGGAAGAAGAACAGGTCATGCGTGCGGCAATTTCGTTTACCGCTCAAGGTCTTGGCACCGCCATCCTCCTCGGCCGCGACGATATCATCAAGGCCAATGCGGAACGTGCCGGCATCGATCTCGACCGCGCAAATATCGAGATAACCAATGCCCGCCTCTCCAGCCGCGTCGATGCCTATGTCGATTATCTCTATGCGCGGCTGCAGCGCGGCGGCTTCCTGCTGCGCGACGTGCAGCGCCTGATCCATAATGACCGTAACCACTTTGCCGCCTGCATGGTGGCGATGGGCGATGCGGATGCCGTGGTAACCGGCGTTACCCGTAACTATTCCACGGCGCTGGAAGATATCCGCCGCTGTATCAACACCAAGCCCGGCCACCGCGTCATCGGCGTTTCGCTGGTCGTTTCGCGCAACCGCACCGTCTTCGTCGCCGATACCGCCGTGCATGACATGCCGTCCGCCGAAGACCTTGCCGATATCGCCGAAGAGGCGGCCGGCCTCGCCCGCCGTTTCGGTTACGAACCGCGTGTGGCGATGCTTGCCTATTCCACCTTCGGCCAGCCGACCGGCGAACGGTCCGACAAGGTGCGCGAGGCGGTGAAAATCCTCGACCGGCGCAATGTCAACTTCGAGGTCGACGGAGAAATGTCTGCCGATGTGGCGCTCAACCATCATCGCATGCAGAGCCAGTATCCCTTCGCCCGGCTTTCCGGCCCGGCCAACGTGCTGGTCATGCCCGCCATCCATTCCGCCTCCATTTCCACCAAGATGCTGCAGGAACTGGGCGGCGCAACCGTCATCGGCCCGCTTCTGGTCGGTCTCGACAAATCGGTGCAGATCACCTCGATGGGTGCGAAGGACAGCGATATCGTCAACATGGCGGCGATTGCAGCCTATAATGCCGGGCGGTGACGACGGCGCGAAACGTTGCCACTTGTTTCTTCTCCCCGCCGGGGAGAAGGTGGCCCGAAGGGTCGGATGAGGGGGCAACGTTGCCGTACCTCACGACCCTTGCCCCCTCATCCCGCTGCCGCGACCTTCTCCCCGACGGGGAGAAGAAACAAGCGGCACGCGCTCGCTCCGCATGTGGCCATCCGGTCCTCAGCAACATCCGGATTACTCTCCCGCCCCTGACGGATAGGCAAACAGCAACGGGCGGAAAGAACAGGATTCTACGATTTAAAATTATTAGGATATTTTTTCGCGCTCAAGGCTTTATTGGAACACGATTTTATTCATAGTTTTTTTTGCGCAATGCCAATTCTCGCTCTTGGCGGGTGCCTCATGTAGTTTCCATCCACAATCAAAAGGAAATACCCATGGCCCTCTCTTTTTCCAGATTTGCTGCAAAACTCATCGCCGGAACCGTCGTCATCGCTTCGATGGCCTCTGCCGCTCATGCGGATGCAACGCTTGACCGTATCAAGGGTCGCGGCAAGCTCACCGTCGGTGTCATCCTCTCTGGCGCGCCTTTCGGTTTTATCGATCCGAAGACGCAGGAACAGAAAGGCCTCAATATCGATGTCGCCAAGGCGCTGGCCGCCGGCCTCGGCGTTGAGCTGGTCACCGAAACCGTGACCCCGCCCAACCGCGTGCAGTTCCTGCAGCAGGGCAAGGTCGATATTCTCATCGCCAACATGCAATACACCGAAGAACGCGCCAAAACTCTCGATTATGTGCCCACCCCCTATGACCGCCAGGGCGGCGCCGCCATCGGCCGCAAGGACAGTGGCATCAAGGACTGGTCAGACCTGAAGGGCAAGATCGCCTGCGTTTCGCAAGGCTCGAACTACACCCAGCCGCTGATCGAGCAATATGGTGCACAGGTCAAGGCCCTGCCGAGCCAGCCGGAATCGCTGCTGGCGCTGAAGGGCGGCAATTGTGATGTTTCCGTTCACGTCAACGGCACGCTGAGCCTGATGCTGCAGGACCGCGCCGACGAGTGGAAGGATTACGGCATCCTTATCCCCACCGACCTCATCCCTTCCGATTCCGTGATCTGGCTACGCAAGGGTGAGGCTGACACGCAGGCCGCTCTGGACAAGATCGTCAAGGAGCTGCACGCTTCCGGCAAGATGATCGAATTCGCCAAGGCAAACCGCCTGCCAAGTATCGGCTACATGGAAGAGCAGCAGAAGAAGCTTTCCGCCGCGCAATAAGCTAGGCGCAGGGTCTCTCCGTTCCATGCCTGTCCTCACCGAAGGGTGAGGATGATGCCGAACAGGCGGAATGGTTTCCCATGACCATCAGGAACGGCCGGTTTCGCCTGCCGTTCTTTTCTGCTTTATAACAAGGCAGGCCATTCTGGCGCCGCCCACCCAGCGGTTCCGCGATAACAGCATGGATTTCCGATGCAGGATTCATTTACAGCGCGCTTCATTGAACTCGCCGCGCATCTCGGCCTCAACTATGATTTTCTGAACAGCGGTTACGAGGTTCAGATCTGGCTTGATGGCATGAAGATGACGCTCATCCTCGTCGCCGTTACCTTGCCGCTCAGCCTCATCTTCGGCTTCATTTTCGCGGCCATGCTGACGTCAGGCAAAGTCTGGCTCGCCGGCCCGGTGCGCGCCTATGTGGAACTGACGCGCAACACGCCGACGCTGGTGCAGCTGATGTGCGGTTTCCTCGTGCTCAACATGCTGATTTCCAACGTGCTGGGCGGCGCGCAGAACAACCCGCTGACGCCCTTCTTCTGGGTCGTCGCCATTACCGGCCTGCATATCGCCGCCTTCCATGCGGAGGCCTTGCGCGGCGGCATCGAGGCGGTTCCAGCCACCACCATCGAGGCGGCACGTGCGATCGGCTTCAGCTCCTTCGAGGTTCTGCGTTACGTGGAGTTTCCGCTGGCGATCCGCACGGCGCTGCCCTCCATCATCAACAACCTCGTCAATCTGGTGAAGCTCACAACCGTCGGCTCGGCGATTGCGGTCGGTGAAATCACCTATGCCTCGATCCTGATCTGGACGCAGCGCGACAATGTGGTCGAGCTGATGCTCGTCATCCTCCTTTTCTTCAGCGTCATCAATTTCACCGTCGCAAGGGCCGGTCTCTGGCTTGAACGACGCCTTGCGGTTCCGGGGTTCGGTCAATGAGCGCGGTGGTTTCTCAAACGCGGGCGGCAAAAAAGCTGCCCTTCGGCACCATTCTGCTGCTCGGCGTGCTGATTGCCGTCGTGTCATGGCTGGTTCTCGATCCCTCGCTCGGCCAGGTGCTGCTGCAATGGCTGCCCTATCTGGCCAAGGGTTTTGCCATGAATGTGCTGATCAGCATTCTGGCGATCGCCATCGGCACCTTCATCGGCGTCCTGCTCGGCATCATGGAGCTTGCGCCCTATCGTCTGGTGCGGGCGCCGGCGCTCACCTATGTGCAGGTTTTCCGCAACGCCCCGCATCTGGTGCTGATCTTTGCGGCGACCTACATCTTCCCCTTCGAGATCGTCGCCTTCGGCAACTACATTCCGTTTCCGGACTGGATCAAGGCCGTGGTCGGGCTTGCCATTCCGGCCAGCGCCCATATCGCCGAAATTACCCGCGGCGCCATCCAGTCCATTCCGACAGCGCAATGGGAGGCCGCGCAGGGCCTTGGTTTTTCGCGCAATCAGACGCTGCGCTGGATCATCCTGCCGCAATGCGTGAAACGTTCGCTGCCGCCATGGATGAACCTTTATGCCTCCATCACCATGGGCACGGCGCTTGCATCGCTGGTTGGCGTACATGAGCTTCTGCATGCCGCGACAGATGCCAGCACCGCCGTGCAGCGCAATGACTTCACCGTCGTCGTTTATCTCACCGTTCTGATGGCGTTCTTCCTGTTCTGCTATCCCGTCTCCCGTTTCACGCAGCGCCTCGAGCGGCGCTTCGCTTCCCGCTGATTGGAACAAGCCATGTCCGCACCCGCACCACAAACCAACGCAAAAGCTCTGGTAGAACTGGAAGGCATACACCTGTCCTTCGGTGACAATCAGGTTCTGAAGGGCATCGATCTTACCGTGAACAAGGGCGACGCCGTCTCCATCATCGGCCCTTCCGGCTCCGGCAAATCCACGATCCTGCGCTGCATCAACGGCCTGCTCATTCCGCAATCCGGCAAGATCACCGTCGGCGGCACCCGCGTAGACCTGTTGAAGACCGAGGCCGAGCGCATAGCGCTGCGCAAGCGCATCGGCATCGTCTTCCAGCAGTTCAACCTCTTCCCGCATCTGACTGTCATGGAAAACATCACCATCGCGCCGATCAAAATCCTCGGCACGCCGAAGGCGGAAGCAGAACGCCACGCCCGTGAACTGCTGGAAAAAGTACGCCTCTCCCAGAAAGTCGACGCCTATCCCGGCCAGCTTTCCGGCGGCCAGCAGCAGCGCGTGGCCATTGCCCGAGCATTGGCCATGCGGCCGGAACTGGTGCTGTTCGATGAGGTTACTTCCGCACTCGATCCGGAAACCGTGGGCGAAGTGCTCGCCGTCATCCGCGATCTCGTCAATGACGGCATGACCAGCATTCTCGTCACGCACGAAATGCGTTTTGCCGAGGAAATCAGCGACAATATCGTTTTCACTGAAAATGGCCTGATCGTTGACCAGGGCGCGCCGGATCATATCTTCTACAAGTCGACCAATCCGCGCATCAACGCCTTCGTCAAGGGTCTGGGAGGACAGGCGGCACGGCTCAATGATGGCGAAGGGATCTGACGCCATGGCCGCCGAGGAAAAACTCACCCTTCATCTGGCCGAAGCCATCGCCGCTTCCGATCCGCTGCGCGACGATGAGGCCGTGACGATTGCCCGCACGGCGCTGATCGATTTTTTCGCCTGCGTGCTGGGCGGCGCTGCCGACAGAAGCACCAAAATCCTGATCGACAGTTTTACCTCGGGCACCTCAGGCACGGCAGGTATCATCGGACACGATCTGCGCACCGATATCTTTACCGCCGCCCTCATCAACGGCCATGCTGGCCATGTGCTTGATTATGATGATGTGCATGGCAGCGTGCGCGGTCACCCCACCGTCGCCATCATTCCCGCACTTCTGGCCGCTGCTGTCGAGGAAAATTCGACGGCGGATGCCTTCATCGCCGCCTATATTGTCGGGCTGGAGACGATGGCGCGGATTGGCCTGTCGCTCGGCACCAAACATTACGAAAATGGCTTTCACGCAACCGCGACGCTCGGTCCAATCGGTGCCGCGGCAGCCATCGCCCATCTTCTGAAATTCGATCCACAGACCACAGCCGTCGCACTTGGCCTCGCCGCCACGCAATCGGCCGGGCTGCGTATGCAATTCGGGTTCGATGCCAAGCCGCTGCATGCCGGGCTCGCCACCCGCGCCGGCCTCACCGCCGCGCGGCTGGCGCGATCAGGGTTTCAGGGCGCGCCGGATTTTCTGGAAAACCCCATCGGCTTTTATTCCGCCTTCGCCTTCGGCGCCGAACAGCCGAAACGCGTTCTCTCCGGCTGGGGCGCACCCTGGCAGATCGTCTCGCCCGGCTTGACGCTCAAGGCCTTTCCCTGCTGCACCGCCGCCCACCCCGTCGCTGTCGGTGCGCTGGCACTGCGCAGCGCGCATGATCTGACGCCGGACGAAATCGCAACTGTTATCATCACCTTCCCGCCGGGCGGCGATGCGGCCCTCGTCGGCCCCGCCACGCCCACGACCGGCATCGATGCGCGCTTCAGCGCCGAATATGTTTTCGCCGCAGCGCTTGCGGATGGAGCACTCGGGATTGGCCATTTCGACGAGCGCCCGGCACGCGCCGACCTGCTTACACTTTCGGCAAAAGTCTCGCGCCGGCATGATGAAACAGCCCGTCGCCTGTCCCCCGATCCGACCACCCGTTTCGTGGTAATCGATGTGACAAAGAAAGACGGCACGTTGCTGTCACGCCGCATCGACGGCCTGCCCGGCATCGACGATCCAACGGAGAAATTCGCCGATGCCACCGGCGGCAATAAGAAATTCGCCGAAATTCCGGCACTGGTGCGATCCATGAAAACCGCAGCCGATCTCAGGAAGCTCGAAACGCTTCTGGCAACTGAAATATAACTCGACCGACATGAAGGCATGACCCCATGACTACGACCCGCAAAAGACAAATGCATCTCGGCCTTTTCCTGCAGGGCGCGGGGCACCACGTTTCCGGCTGGCGTCACCCCGATGCGGAAGCTGGCAGCGAGAATTTCGATCTGCTCACCCGTGTTACCAAAATGGCCGAGGCGGCGAAGTTCGACATGGTTTTCCTCGCCGACGGCCTGACCAGCGGCGTCGACGCCCATCCGTCGATGATCGCGCGCTTCGAGCCGCTGACCCTGCTTGCCGCACTTGCCATGGTGACCGACAGGATCGGGCTGGCCGCCACCGCCTCCACCACCTATGGCGAGCCCTATCACACCGCCCGCGCCTTCGCTTCCATCGACCATCTCAGCCACGGTCGCGCGGCTTGGAACATCGTCACCACCTCTTATGCCCGCACGGCGGCAAACTTCTCCAAGGACCACCCTGAGCATGACGAGCGTTATGCGGTGGCGGAGGAATATGTGAATGTCGTTCGTGGCCTGTGGGACAGCTGGGATGACGACGCCTTCGTCAAGGACAAGCAGGCAGGCCGTTACGTCGATCCGGAAAAGGTCCATATCCTCAATCACGAAGGCAAATATTTCACGGTCAAGGGACCGCTCAATATTCCGCGCTCGCCGCAGGGGCACCCTGTGCTCATTCAGGCCGGCTCTTCCGGCCCGGGACAGGATCTCGCCGCCCGCACCGCCGATATCGTCTTCACCGCCCAGCAGGCGATTTCCGAAGCACAGGCCTTTTATACGAGCCTTAAAGCCCGCGTGGAGAAATTCGGCCGCGATCCGGCAAGTGTGGCCGTGATGCCGGGCTTCATGCCGATCATCGGCAGAAGCTTCGAAGAGGCCGGTGAAAAGCTGAAGGAACTGAACCGCTGGACGGACATCAAGAACGCCATGCCACTGCTTGAGGAACGCATCGGCCACAGCCTTACTGAATACGATCTCGACGGCCCGTTGCCGGATTTGCCGATCTCCGACCAGCTGCGCAGCCGCGCCGAACTGCTGACCGAGCTGGCGCGTCGGGAGAATCTGACGATCCGCGAACTCGCGCTGCGTGTCGCCGCCGGCCGCGGCCACCACATTGTCATGGGCACAGCGAAAGACGTGGCCGACCGAATGCAGCAATGGTTTGAAAATGGCGCCGCCGATGGCTTCAACGTCATGCCGCCCTTCTTCCCCGGCGGGCTGGAAGAGTTCAACCGCGAAGTCGTGCCGCTTTTGCAGGAGCGCGGCCTGTTCCGCAGGGATTACGAGGGTACGACGCTGCGCGACCATCTCGGCATCGACCGTCCGGCATTGCGGGCATAACGGCGCGCGGACGCCTTTGACCAGAGGCATCCGCATCACCAAATCTCATAGACAAGTCAGGGCGGGCAGATGCCCCGCCCTGTCACGCCGCAGCGCGCCCCGCCTGTTGATCGCGCCGGCCGGCATTTGAAAATTCCGACCGGACGGACGATCCGTCTTCACGCTGAACGTTACGGCGGTTCAGTTTGAACAGGCTGACAAGCTGCGCAAGCACATCGGCACCCTGAGCCAGCGTGGCGCTGATTGCGGTGGTGCGCGCGCTCATCGCCGCATTTTCCTGCGTCATCCGGTCGAGCCGGTTGACCGCCTTGTTGATTTCGCTGATGCCAACGGCCTGTTCGTCGGCCGCCTTTGAAATCATCTCGACATTGCCGTCGATGTGTCTGACCAGCGCGTCGATCTGCTTCAGCGCCTCGCCGGTCTCGCCGACCAGCCTGACGCCTTCGAGAACCTCGCTGCCGGAATTGTTGATGAGCGCCTTGATTTCCTTGGCGGCATTGGCGGAACGCTGCGCAAGTTCGCGCACTTCCTGCGCCACGACGGCAAAGCCCTTGCCGGCATCACCCGCCCGCGCCGCCTCAACGCCGGCATTCAGCGCCAGAAGGTTGGTCTGGAAAGCAATCTCGTCGATAACACCGATGATCTGGCTGATTTCGCGCGATGCCGTCTCGATGCGCTGCATCGCATCCACCGTCCGCTCGACCACTTCCGTGGAGGCTACCGTGGATGTCCGCGCGCTCTGCACGAGTTTGCGTGTCTCTTTCATGTTCTCGGTGGACGAGCGAACCGTCGCGGTTATCTCTTCAAGCGCTGCCGAGGTCTCTTCCAGCGCCACCGCCTGCTCGCGGGAGCGCTCGGCAAGATTGACGGAGGCTTCACTCACTTCCTGGCTGCTGCGGGTCAGGTCACCGGTCTGGCCGAGAACATTCTCCAGCGTCTTCTGGAATTCCGCGATGGACTTGTTGAAGTCCCGCCGCAGCCCCTCGAACTCGCCGACGAACGGCTTGTCCAGCGTGACGCGGATGTTGCATTGGGAAAGTCGCTCCAGCGCCGCGCCGAGCTCTTCCACGGCATGCACCCGGTCCGACACGTCAAAGGCGAATTTGGCAACCTTGAAGACCTGCCCCCGATCATCGAGGATTGGATTATACGATGCCTGGATGAAGATGCGTTTGCCATCCTTGCCAAGCCGCATGAACTGGCCGGTGGAGAAACGGCCGGTTCGCAGTTCTTCCCAGAAGGTGCGGTATTCCGTCGACCTGGCATAAGAAGGTTCGCAGAACATGGAGTGGTTCTTGCCGATGATCTCCTGCGCCTGATATCCCATCGCTTCGAGGAAATTTTCGTTGGCGCTGAGGATCGTTCCATCCGGCGAAAACTCGATCATGGCCTGGGCACGGGAGAGTGCCGCGAGCTTGCCGTTGTCATCGGCGCTCTGGCGCTTGATGGCCGTAATGTCGGTCGCAATCTTGACGACCTTGTAGGGTTTGCCGAAACGGAAGACCGGATTGTAGGAGGCTTCGATCCAGATATCCGCGCCGCTTTTCGCGCGCCGGCGATATTGCCCCTTGTCGTGCTCGCCGCGCGACAGTTTTTCCCAGAAAGCCTTGTACGACGCAGACGCCGCATCTTCGGCGGAAAGGAACGTGCGGTGATGGAGCCCGACGATCTCGTTTTGGCTATAGCCGATGGCCTTGCAGAAATTATCGTTCGCTTTGAGAACCTTGCCGGTCAGATCAAACTCGATGATGGCCTGTGAGCGGTTCAGGGCTTCCAGCACTGCAGATGCATCCAAACCAAATTTAGAAAAGTGAGACATGCTTTCGAACCCCCAACAATGACCAGTTTGCGGACCTCCTCAACCCTGAATAAACAAGAGATGAAACCGATCGGTCTGCCCGCAGGCAAACTAGCGGGACACCGTTAAATAGCGATTAATGATGAGTTATAACCATCGTCTCAAAGACCGAATTTGCTGACAAAAAACCGAGAGGCCCCAACCCTCCAGCATGTGGCATCTCCTCAGATGTGGACCGCTTATTTGCCACAGTGCTGATATTTCTGCGGCTGCGGCGCAATGCGGCCTTTCATTGAAACCGCATTCATTGTTATGGCGGGCTTGAAAGATTTGTGTTGCAGGAGCGCTAATGACCAAAACCCTGAAATGCGACGTGCTAGTGATCGGCACCGGCATTATCGGTTCCATGGCGGCGCTTTACCTGCAAAATGCCGGACGTGAGGTTGTTCTTCTGGAACGCGGCGAAGTTGCCCGCGGCGCAAGTTCCGGCAATGCCGGCATCCTGGCCTTTCCGGAAATCATCCCCATACCCTCACCTGGCATCATGAAGAAAGCACCACGCTGGCTTTTCGATCCGCTCGGCCCGCTCAGCGTGCCACCAGCCTATGCCGCAAAGATTGCCCCCTGGCTCTGGCGTTTCTGGCGTGCCAGCGCCGAGCGCAACTTTCGTCATGGGCTGAGGGTACTCAGCGAGATCAACCGGCTGGCCGCCAATGAAATGGCGCATGTCGCCGCCATGCCGGAGCTTTCATCCTTCGTTTCAAAAACCGGTACACTCGATCTCTATGACAGCGAAGCAAGCTTGAATGCCGCGGCAAGGGACTGGGATGAGAAGCAACGCGCGGGTTTCTCCTTTGAGCGTGTCGGCCGTAATGAAATAGACGAACTGCAGCCGGGCCTTGCCCCGCAGTTCCGCCATGCCATGTTCTCCCCTGATGGCCTGCAGGTCTCCGACCCCTTTGATTTCACCCGCGCCATTTTCGATCTGGTGATTGCCCGCGGCGCAAGCCTGCGCAAGGGTGAGGCGGAACGCATCGACGCCGTTGGTGAAAGCACGATCGTCACCCTGGAAAATGGCGACAAGATCGATGCCGACAGGGTGGTAGTCGCCTGCGGCGCCTGGTCGAAGAAACTTGCCGCGACGCTTGGCAATATCGTGCCGCTGGAAACCGAGCGCGGTTACAACACCACCCTGCCCGCAAGCGCCTTCAACCTGACGCGCCAGCTCTATTTCAACGATCACGGCTTTGTCGTGACACCGCTTTCTTCAGGCATCCGCATCGGCGGCGCGGTCGAGCTCGGTGGGCTGGAGCTGGAGCCGAACTTCAAACGGTCGGAAGCGATGCTGAAAAAGGCGGGGCGCTTCCTGCCGGGTCTCAAGATGGAAGGCGGAACGCAATGGATGGGTTTCCGCCCGTCAATGCCGGACTGTCTTCCCGTCATCAGCACCGCGCGTACCACACCCTCCGTCATCTACGCCTTCGGCCATGGCCATCTGGGACTGACGCAATCAGCTGCCACTGCCCGCCTCGTGACCCAGCTGGCGAACGGCGAAGAGACCACGATTTCGGTCGATCCTTTCCGACCGGGGCGTTTTTCGTAAGCGAAGAACGAGGAGCCCGCCCCAAAGCTGCACTGACAGCAATATGCGGGTTATTTCACCGGCTGCATGGAATCGTCAGGGAATTCCACCGTGGCGAAGGACGGATAGACTTTTCGCAGGATCGTGACCTGCTGCTGATCGCTCACACGCAGCAGATACCAGTCCGTGCCGTCCATCAAGGCCAGTGTATGGGATTTTGCCTCGATCGTCTGCCCGCCGGTTTCCATCACCGTCTTTGTCGGAATGAGCGCATAGGGCGTTCCATCAGGCGTTTGCTCAACGCTGATCGCGCCTTTATCCATGGTGAATTCGGTTATCTTGACCGCCGCGAGCGCCATCTGCATCTGCGTCGTCAAGGCGCTGCGCAATTGCTCGACGGTCACGCCCGCATCGCTTGCGATAAATTCGAAGATTTTGGGCGGTACCGTCTTGCCGACGGTTTCGAAATCCTGTCCGTTCAAGGCGGCGCTGAACCGTTCAATCTGCGTATGCAGCCTGTCCTGCTCAGACGGCAAAAGATCCCGCGACAGAACGGGCTGTGAAAGCGCCGCAAACAGGATCAGGCAGGATATCAGGCGTTTCATGGCTCGCCTTTCCGATGTCCGGTGTCACCGGGTTTCCGCGCCGGGAAACCGCTCGCGAAGGAGATCGTTCAGCGCAGCAGAATAAAGCCTGCGGCAGAAAGCACGAGAAACACGATAAGGCCGCCAAGAAAACCTGCGGACGCGAAGAAACCAGCGACCATGGCCAGCATCAGCACGCACAGAAGCATGGTGCCGTATTTCGTCAAAGCCAGAAAACCGTTATAGGTCTTTTCATGCTCGGCGTAATTCATCTCGGCACCAACTTCGACCGGGCCTGTGTGGTGTTCGCTCATTCCGCTTCCCCTTTTGCTCCATCCGACATTCCCGTACCGCGAGGGAACTTGGCCTGCCCGCGATCACGGGCATACGCCGGATTCTCCGGAGCCAGAGGTAACATGAAGTCGCTGAAAAGTGCAATGGATCATCAACCCGCGCGGTTGGTTCCGACATCCGTGGAAAAACGAATTTTAATCCGCAGCAGAAGGGCCATGCTGTAGCGCCCAAGGCAAAATCAGTGCACGATAAATCATTGCAAGTGCTTGCCATACGGGGTTCTCGGAGGATGACCATACCGTTCTGAGTTGCTTTTTGAAAAGCGGTTCAATAAGCACCTGCAAACAACAAAAAACGAACTTGCTTGGCGGCAAGTTCAATAAACCGCCACTAAAAAAAGCCGCGGTCCGGACCTTGTATCTGGTCCTGAGGAGGGGAAAGTGAAAATTTTTTTGGGAATCAGCCGGGCCGTTGATACGGTCACCACGGTTATCGGTCAGTCTGTGTCCTGGTTGTTGCTGGCAGCCGTCCTGATCAGCGCCACCAATGCCGTCGTGCGCAAGATGTTCGACATGTCGTCAAACGCATGGCTCGAGGTGCAATGGTATCTCTACGGCACCGTTTTCATGCTGGCGGCGGCTTACGCGCTTCTGAAAAACGAACATGTAAGGATCGATATCCTGTCGTCCACATGGTCGAAGCGCACGCGCGACATCGTCGATTTCGTGCTTCACATCATTTTCCTCGTCCCATTTGCCGGATTGATGACCTATCTGGCATGGCCGTGGTTCTGGGTCTCCTTCAAATCCGGAGAAATGTCGTCCAACGCCGGCGGGCTGATCATCTGGCCCGCAAAACTTGTTGTCCTGCTGGGCTTTGCTCTGCTTCTGCTTCAGGCGTTTTCGGAAATCATCAAGCGATATGCAGTGATTGCGGGATATATTGATGATCCCCGCGAAACGGTGCTGTCCGATTCCGAAACAGAAACCCACGGCACGGCAGGGAACTGACATGATAGACTTGATTGCGCACAACCTGCCGCTGGTCATGTTCAGCAGCGTGATGCTGATGCTGTTGCTCGGTTATCCCGTTGCCTTCACCCTGGCCGCCGGCGGCCTCATCTATTTCGCTCTGGGCGTGGAGCTATCGTGGATTTCTCCGGAAATCCGCCTCTTCTGGCCATTATTGCAATCTCATCCGGAACGCATCTACGGGATCATGTATAATGATACCCTGTTGTCGATCCCATTTTTCACCTTCATGGGCATCATTCTCGAGCGTTCCCGCATGGCGGAGGATCTTCTCGATACGATAGGCCAGCTTTTCGGTCCGATCCGTGGCGGCCTCGCCTATGCGGTCATTCTCGTTGGCGCGTTGCTCGGCGCCACCACCGGCGTCGTGGCGGCTTCCGTCATGGCGATGGGCCTTATCTCGCTGCCGATCATGATGCGTTACGGCTATAACCGTCCGCTCGTCGCGGGCACGATCGCCGCCTCCGGAACACTGGCCCAGATCGTCCCGCCGTCTCTCGTCCTGATCGTCATGGCGGACCAGCTCGGCCGTTCGGTCGGTGACATGTATGTCGGCGCACTCTACCCCGCGCTTTTGATCGTCGCGACCTATTGCGCCTACATCTTCGCCATTTCAATTTTCAAACCAGCGCTCGTGCCCGCGCTTCCAAAGGAAGCCCGCACTCTCGGAAACGGCGTTACTTCGCTGCTGGTGATGATCGCACTTTCAGTGGCGCTTTATTTCCTCGGCATGCATGTGCTCTTCAGCGGCATAACAAGCCCGGAATGGCGGCTCGTCACGGCGCTCGCCTTCGCCGTATTTGCGGTTTATCTCGTTGCTATTTTTAATAGCGCCGCCAGCAAGAAGGTCATTTCTCGTCTCGCCGAACAGGTCATCATCGTTCTGGTGCCGCCACTGGCACTCATATTCCTGGTCCTCGGCACCATCTTCCTCGGCATTGCCACGCCGACCGAAGGCGGCGCGATGGGCGCAACCGGCGCGCTTATCCTCGCGCTCGCCAAAGGCAGACTTTCCCTTGCGATCGTCAAGAATGCGCTGGATGCAACGACGAAGCTTTCCGCCTTCGTCATGATGATCCTCATCGGCGCCCGCGTTTTCGGCCTGACCTTCTATGGCATCAACGGCAATGTCTGGATTGAGGAATTGCTGCTTGCCCTGCCCGGTGGGGAATACGGCTTCCTGATCGTTGTCACGATCATCATTTTCATTCTGGGCTGCTTTCTCGACTTCTTTGAAATCGCCTTCATCATGGTGCCGTTGCTCGCCCCGGTAGCCGACAAGCTCGGGATCGATCTCGTCTGGTTCGGCATCATTCTCGGCATCAACCTGCAAACCTCGTTCCTGACCCCGCCCTTCGGCTTTTCGCTTTTCTTCCTGCGCTCAATCGCGCCCAACTCCACCTGGGTGGACAAGGTAACGGGCAAAAAAATGCCCGGCGTGAAAACAACGGAAATATACAAGGGTGTATTCCCCTACATCGTCATCCAGTTTGTGATGATCCTGGTCGTCATCGCATTCCCCGGTTTGGTCCTGACGTACAAGAGTGGCCACACCAGCGTTGATCCCAGCACCATCAAGATCGAGATACCCGGCGGGCCGGGAAGCAACGGCCTGTCATTGCCTCCGCTCGGCGGCGGTGCTCAGCAACAGCCATCCATGGGTCTGCCGCCGCTCAACCTCGGCGGGCCGGCTCCAGCCCCATCCGGCCAGGAGAACCAGGCTCCGGCGGCACCACCGGCACTCGGTTTGCCACCGCTCAATTTGGGCGAACCGCAACCTCAGCAGCCCGCGCCGACCCAACCCGACCTTAGCCAGCCACCCAAGATCGGGCCATAAAAGCACGGCCGGCGCAGCGCGGCGGTGATCGAGAGCGATCCGCGAAACGCTGCGCCGACCCATTGCCCATCCAGGGCATCAGGCACGCGGATGCCGCAAATTGAACAATGCCTGGTGACAGGCCAACGAGGCCGCAATTCCTGCTAAAAAACAAAAAGCCCCGGAGACCGAAGTCCCCGGGGCTTTCTGCCGGTCCGCCTTTACCGAAAGATCAGAGCTTTCCGTTGCGCTGCTGAATCATCATGAATGTATCAAACGTATATTCCGCAAGCTGCATCCACAGATAGCCCTCTCGCTTGAAGGCCACCTGGTCCTCGTAAATCTTTTTGAAGTCGGGGTTGGATGCCGAGATATTGGCATAGACTTCCAGCGCAGCCTTGTAGCAAGCTTCAAGGATTTCCTGGCTGAACGGCCGCAGAACAGCCCCTTCAGCCACCAGTTGCCGCACCGCCGTCGGGTTTTTGGCGTCATATTTCGCCATCATGCTGGTGTTGGCGAAGGCGCAGGCATCCTGCAACACCGTCTGGTAGTTCTTCGGCAGGCTGTTCCATTTGTCCAGATTGACGAAGGAATGGATGACCGGGCCGCCTTCCCAGAAGGCCGGATAATAATAATATTTCGCAACCTTGTAGAAACCGAGCTTGTGGTCGTCATAGGGACCAACCCATTCGGCAGCGTCGATGGTGCCTTTTTCCAGTGCCGGATAGATGTCGCCGCCGGCGATCTGCTGCGGCACGACGCCAAGCTTTTCCACCACCTTGCCGGCAAGGCCGGCAATGCGCATCTTCACGCCCTTGAAATCTTCGACGGTGTTGATTTCCTTGCGGAACCAGCCACCCATCTGCGCGCCGGTATTACCGGAGATCATGCCGTAGAGATTGTGCTTGGCGTAAAATTCGTTGAGCAGCTTGTTGCCATTGCCTTCATAAAACCAGGAATTGGTCAGGCGGGCGTTAAGACCGAAGGGTATCGCCGTGCCGATGGCAAAGGTCGGATCCTTGCCGACGTAATAATAGGAACAGGTGTGGCACATTTCCACCGTGCCTGATGACACGGCATCGGCCGCCTGCAGGCCGGGCACGATTTCGCCCGCGGCAAAGGGCTGGATGGTAAAATTGCCATCGGTTGCGGCGGCAACGTGCTTGGCAATATCCTCGGCACCGCCATAGATGGTGTCGAGCGATTTCGGAAACGACGACGTCAGACGCCAGGTGATCTTGGTATTCTGCTGTGCAATGGCAGGCGCGGCCAGAGCCGTCGCGGCTCCCGCAAGCGCACCTTTTTTCATAAAGGAACGGCGATCCATCTATATCCTCCCAGATATGAACGCTGCCCGCAGCTTTGAATTCCCCTCTTGCTGTTCAGGCATCACAGCAAAGTAAGCACGGTTACCGCCTGACTGACAAGCGCCCGCGACGAGAATTAATCGCGGAAAACCGGCCTTTTCGGAAAGTCTCCTTCGTATTTTATTTGCAACTGAAATATCCTCGCGACGCCTTATACTTTAGGCGCATCCATTACCGGCAAAACGCAAAACACCTGCTTGACTTGGCTCACCTGCAGTCGCACAAATTTCGGAGATTCGTCCCGGAGCCACCATGCCAAAACCCATCATTGCCGTTCCCGCCGACATAAGGCATTTCGCCGGAGCCGACTGGCACGCCGCGCAGAACCAGTATCTTTCCGCAGCGTTGAAGGTTGCCGGCGTCATGTCCTTCATCGTTCCGGCTTTCGAGGACGGTAACGAGGTCGACGCCATTCTGGACCGGGTAGACGGCCTGCTCGTCTCCGGCTCGGCAACCAATGTTCACCCTGCCCTTTACGGCAAAGAGGCACGGGAAAGCGACGGCCCCTTCGATCCCGCCCGCGACGCGACCAGCCTGCCGCTCATTCGCCGCGCCATCGAACGCGGCATTCCGATGCTGGCCATCTGTCGCGGCATTCAGGAATTAAACGTTGCGCTCGGCGGCACGCTTGCTTCGGAAATTCAGGAGCAGCCCGGCGTCTGGGATCACCGCAAACCCGAACATGACGACCGTGACGTGGCCTTTGCCATTCGCCAGCCGGTGCAGGTGCGTGAAGGCTCCTGCATTGCGCAGCACCTCGGCATGTCGGGCGAAATCCAGATCAATTCGCTGCACCGGCAGGCAATTGCCGAGACAGCGCCGCGCCTGCAGGTCGAAGCTACGGCGGCCGACGGTACCATCGAAGCCGTTTCCGTCATCGACGCCAAGGGCTTTGCGGTCGGCGTGCAATGGCATCCGGAATATTGGGCCGAGACGGATGCGCCATCGCGCGCCTTGTTCGAGGCCTTCGGCAAGGCTGTTCACGAATACCGAAACAGCAAGACCTAAAAATCGCCCCCTGCCCTCCAACGCAAATCGCGTATCCGAGGCCAGCGCATAAAAAAGGGGCAAGCCTGAAAGCTTGCCCCAAGTCCGGGAGGAGGAGTGCTTAGCGCTTTGCGCGTTTCTTCTGTCGGTAAACGTCGGCGACGACGGCAGCCACGATGATCAGGCCTTTGACGATCTCCTGGTAATAGGCATCGACCCTGAGGAACGTGAAGCCTGATGTCATGACGCCGAGAATGATGGTGCCGATGACCGTTCCGGTGATGCGGCCAGCGCCGCCGGCAAGCGACGTGCCGCCGATGACGGCTGCGGCGATGGCGTCGAGTTCATACATCACGCCCATGCCGGCCTGCGCCGTCTGTGCACGGGCGGCGGTGACGACACCGGCAAGACCAGCCAGCATGCCGGCAATGGCATAGACCTTGATCAGATGCGCCTCGATATTGATACCGGAAACACGTGCCGCCTGCTGGTTAGCGCCGATCGCATAGGTGAACTTGCCATAACGCGTGTAACGCAGCGCGATGTGGAAGATGGTGGCAACGACGAGGAAAACGACGACCGGCCAGATGCCCGTGCCGATGAAGTTGAAGCCATCGGTCAGGCCGGAAATCGGCTGGCCCTTCGTGTACCACTTGGAAAGACCACGCGCCGTCACCATCATGCCGAGTGTTGCGATGAAGGGCGGGATTTTCGTGCGCGCAATCAGCTGCCCGTTGATGAACCCGGCCAAAGCCCCGGCCAATATGCCGACAGCGAGCGGTATGAAGAATGGCAGGTCGGTGAGGCCAGGGTAAAGCGCCCGCGGCCAGGTGGAAGATTGCGCCACGCTGGCAGACAGCATCGCCGTCAGGCCGACAACCGAACCGGAGGACAGGTCGATGCCGCCGGTAATGATGACCTGCGTCACGCCCACGGCGATGATGCCGATCACTGACACCTGCAGGATCATGATCGTCAGTCGCTGCTGGTTCATCAGGAAGCTCTGGCCGATGAAAATCCAGCCGAGTATTTCATAGACCAGCGCGATGCCGATCAGCACGAAAAAGATATTGGCTTCCGGCGGTATGCGCCTGTGCGGCTTGCGTCCGGATTTTGCATCCAACTCTGCGTTGGCGGTGGCGTTCGTATTCATAATCATTCCTCCTCGAGAAATCCCGGCGCGCCTCACCGCGATGCGAGATCCATCACCTTCACCTGCGTGGCTTCACTTCTGTCAAGGAAACCCGTCACTCGACCCTCATGCATGACCATGACACGGTCGCTCATACCCAGAACCTCCGGCATTTCGGAGGAAATCATGATGACGGCGACGCCTTGGCGCGCCATCTCGCAAACCAGCTTGTGAATCTCCGCCTTGGCCCCGACATCGATGCCGCGCGTCGGCTCATCCAGAATGAGGATGCGCGGCTTGGTCAGCATCCAGCGACCGATCAGCACCTTCTGCTGGTTACCGCCGGACAGGTTTTCGATACGCTCGTATAGATGCGGCGTCTTGACCCGCAGCTTGCGGCACATCTCTTCGCAGGCATCCGAAAGGGCGCTTTCCTGCACGAAGCCATTGGCGACATATTTGTCCTGCAGGACGGCGATCTGCATGTTCTCCAGAATGTTGAGGATCAGCAGACATCCCGTATCCTTGCGGTCCTCGGTCAGGAACGCCATGCGGTGGCGGATGGCCTCTGTCGGGCTGTCGATCGCAACCTGTTTACCGTCGATTGCAACGGTACCAGAGGAGGCAGGCGTGACGCCGAACACCGTCTCGGCAACATTGGAGCGTCCCGAGCCGACAAGACCAGCAACACCCAGAATTTCGCCGGCGCGGACATCGAACGACACATCATGGAAAACACCATCAAGCGTCAGGTTCTTGACCGACAGCACCACATCGCCGATCGGAACCTCTTCCTTCGGGAACATCTGCGTGATTTCGCGGCCCACCATCATGCGGATGATGTCGTCACGCGTCACATCGGTGGACGCGTGTGTGCCGATATATTTGCCGTCGCGGAAAACGGAGAATTCGTCGGCGATCTCGAACAGCTCGTTCATCTTGTGGGTGATGTAGACGATGCCGATACCACGTTCCCTGAGGTCGCGGATAATTCGGAAAAGATGCTCGACCTCGCGCTCGGTCAGCGCCGATGTCGGCTCGTCCATGATCAGAACGTCGGAATCGTAAGAAACTGCCTTGGCGATCTCGACCATCTGACGGCTCGCGACCGACAGCTCGCCGACGCGTGTTTCCGGGTCTAGGTCGATGCCGAGCCTTTCAAGCAGCGTCTCCGTGCGGCGATACATTTCACCATGGTCGATGAAACCAAACCGGTTTTTCGGCTCGCGGCGGATCCAGATGTTTTCGGCCACCGTCATATAGGCCATCAGGTTGAGTTCCTGATGGATCATGGCAATGCCGTTTTCGAGCGCATCGAGTGGGGAATCGAGGCGTATCGGAGCACCTTTCAGGCGGATTTCACCAATGTCCGGCTGGTAGATACCAGCGAGAATCTTCATCAGCGTCGATTTGCCGGCGCCGTTCTCGCCCATCAGCGCATGCACGGTGCCGCGCTTGAGGTGGAACGACACATCATCAAGCGCCACGACACCGGGAAATTCCTTGCGTATACCGTCCGCTGCCAGAAGAAATTCTGCATTCGGCACGACGCCGCTGGCGCGCACCGCGGCCATTGTCGATGGACTGACGACCATCTCACCCTCCACAATAGACAAAAATGACCGGAAAATGGGCCTGCGAAATCGCGGCCTTCCTCCGGGGAGGCTTACAGCGCCGTGTCAACAAAGACAGGCATGGGCGCTGTAACACTTTGAATTCACTGAAATTATATTTTCCACATCAGCCCGCAGGCTGGGCCTTCCGTTGGCGTCCGGGTCCGGCACCTGCTCCCGATGTTATTTCAATCGAGCACAGATGCCGAAACGGGATCGTCAGTTCTTGGCCACGTAACCCTTGACGTTCTCAGGCGTGACGAGCTGGAAGGGAATGTAGACCTTCTTGTCGACCTTGTCGCCCTTGACGAGCTTCAGCGCTGCGTCGAGAGCGCCCTTGCCCTGGCCGGCAGCATCCTGGAAAACAGTCACGTCGAGATCGCCCGCCTGCATGGCAGCAAGAGCGTCCTGGGTGGCGTCAACACCGGCAACGACATAGTCCTTCATGTCCTTGCCGGCGGCTTTCAGCGCCTGAACCGCGCCGATCGCCATTTCATCATTGTTGGCGATAACGGCGTTGAATTCGATACCGCTGGAGAGCCAGTTGGTGACAAGGTCGGAACCCTGCGTGCGCTGCCAGTTGGCGGTCTGCTCTTCAACAACCGAAATGCCCTTGCATTCGTCGGTCTGCAAAACATCCTTTGCAGACTGTGTGCGCATGCGTGCCGCCTGGTTCGAAAGCTCGCCCATCATGATGACGGCCTTGCCCTTGCCACCGAGAAGGCGGCAGACTTCTTTTGCTTCAAGCGTGCCGGCCACGGTCTCGTCAGAGGCGACGAATGCCTGTCCATCCGGCAGGGTATCGACGTTTACCGGCTGACGGTTGACGTAGACCAGCGGAATCTTGGCTTCAGCGGCAAGTTTCGACATGGCCGCCGTCGCATCCGTATCAACCGGGTTGACGATGATCGCATCGACCTTGGAAGCGATGAAATTCTGGATCTGGCTCTGCTGCTTGGCAACGTCGTTCTGAGCGTCTTCAACCTGCAGGGTAACGCCCTTCAGTTCCTTGGAATAGTCCTGCATGCCGTTGCGCAGCACGGTCAGGAAGTTGTCGTCGAACAGGGCCATCGAAACACCGACGGTCTCCGCATGAGCTGCCGTGCCCAGAAGCACAGACATGGCCGCACTGATGATAAGCTTCTTCATTGTTTTTCTCCTCCATGGTGTCCGGCGCCACCTCTCCCAGCCGGAAGCGGACCCGAAAGCCCGCCGCTACCTCATCCAGAAAACGGAATAATGAAACCGATTTTCTGCCGTTCGATATATTTATTCCATTTTTGGTTCGAACGTCAATGTTTTCTTCGCGGTCTGACAGCGAAGCGGCACACAAGGCGGTGATGACGGGAGTTTTAAGGAGAACCGGGTACTGAGACCGGATGCCGAAAGGCGTGCCAAATCTTTCCCGTGTCATCCCCGCCCTTGAGGCGGGGATCCATAAGCCGTTGAAATTATGGATGCTCGGAACGAGCCAGAGGATGATGTCGAGCGTGGTGCAAGGTCTGCCGTCAATATCGGGCGCTTCGCCGCCGAGACGGACGTCGCCGCAAGCGCGGCCTACCCGTGCGAGCCGGGCATCACATCCGCAGGAATGGGGCAGACATAGTCGCCGCCTTCCGTCTTTTCCCGCCATTCCCTTTTAGCGCTGGCAAGCAGTTCAGGCGAGGTCATCAACGAAAGACCGGTCGATGCCAGCGTCTTGGCGGCATGCGCCATGGCCTTGTGGGCGGCGGGGCTTTTGCCCTGTGCCACCACCTGCCAGGTATGCGGATTGGTCCCGATCGCCCAGGCCGGCGTCCAGCACTGCGCCGTCGGCGTGATCCAGCTGACGTCGCCGACATCGGTGGAACCCGCCCGAAAATGCGACTCGCCCTCGAAATCACGCAGGCCGAGATGCAGGGGCGTCGAACCATCGACCTTCCGGTTGGAAAAGACGTCACCCTTTATCTGGTAGAGCCGGATGCTGCTTTTGATCGCTTCTTCGGTAAACGTATCCTGTATGCGTTTGGCGAAGTCGATATCCGCCTCATCAAAGGCGATGGGCCCAAGCGTCACCATGTTTTCATGCATCGCCGTTTCCAGCGTTATGTTGGGCAGAAGGTTGGTGGAGGCGGTATCGAAGACGATCTCCACCTCGGTTTCGGTCATCATCGCCGCGCCGCGCGCGACCTTGTCCACCCTTGCTGCGAGGTCGAGCGCCTGGCGCATTTCCGGCGCGCGGATCAGATAGAGGACTTCCGCCTTCGCCTGCACCACATTCGCCGCCTTGCCGCCGGTGTCGGTGATTGCATAATGCACCCGGCAATCCTGCGGCATGTGTTCGCGCAGGAAGTTGACGCCGACATTCATGAGTTCAACGGCATCGAGCGCCGAGCGGCCGAGATGGGCGGCATTGGAGGCATGGGCCGCAACACCCTTGAAACGATAAAAATATTCCAGCACGGCCAGATTGTTGGTGGAACGCACGCCGTTGAAGGGTGCCGGATGCCAGGTCAGAGCCGCATCGACATCGTCGAACAGGCCGGCGCGCACCATGAAGGTCTTGCCGGAACCGCCCTCCTCGCCGGGGCAACCGTAATAACGCACCGTGCCGGGCAGATTGTTGGCTTTCAGATGCCGGGCCAGCGCAATGGCGGCCATCAGCGAGCCGACGCCGAGCAGGTTGTGACCGCAGCCATGGCCTGTGGCGCCCGCCTCGCGCGGCTGCACCTGTGCCACATCGGCCAGCTGGCTCATGCCGGCCAGCGCATCGAATTCACCGAGGAAAGCGATGACCGGCTTGCCGCTGCCGAATTCGCCGATGAAGGCCGTGTCCATGCCTGCCACGCCGCGGCGAACCGCAAAGCCGTTTTCCTCAAGCGCTTTTGCCAGAACGCCGGCGGATTGCTGCTCTTCGAATTTCAGCTCGGCAAAATCCCAGATGCTGTCGCTCAAGGTGGTGAAATCAGGCTTCATGGCCTCGACTTCGGCGGCAATCGACATCACGGCATCACGGTTCATGGCTTGTCCTCGCATTTCCGCCCTTTGCGGGCACGCGCAAGCACTTCGGCGGAGGCACCGCCAAATCCTTACGCTCTATGATGGAAAGCCCGCGCCGGGGTCCGCCTTCGGCGCGGGCGATAGTGGATCAGTTGTCGACCGAGACTTCCCAGAGGCGGGCGTTCGACTGCCAGACCGGCTGGCCCTTCAACTTCTTCGTCGCGCCCCAGACATCGACCATGTCGTAAAGGAAGATGCCCGGCATTTCCTTCAGCATCAGTTCGTGAAACTCGTCGAAAATCTTCTGGCGCTTCGTCTGGTCGGCCTCGACATAGGCCGCCTTCATCAGCTCGATCGCTTTCGGATCGTCCCACATCAGCGAGGCGTTCTTGTCCTTGTTGCCGACATAGAAGGCATACATCAGCGCCGGGTCCAGACGCGGGGCGACCGACTGCGAGATCACCTGATAATTGCCGGAGCGGCGACGGTCCACCTGCGTGGCATAGTCCAGCACCTCGATCTGCACATTGAGACCCGCCTGCTGCATCATGGCCTGCGCCATGACGGCAGCCGGGAAGCTCGGCACGTTGCCGCGCTTGTTGGCGATGATGGAGATCGGCTCGCCCTTGTAACCGGCGGCCTCCAGCTCCTTCTTCGCAGCCTCGACATCATAGGCCGGGCGCTTTTTCTGGGCCTCGTCATAATAAACCGAGTCCTGTGAGACCATCGAACCGTTCGCCTCACCCGTGCCGTTGGATGCGGCGGCGACCAGTTCATCGAGATCGAGCGCCATCGCCATGGCGCGGCGCACGCCGGGATTGCTCAGAACCTTGTCGCGGGTCTGGATGTAGAACAGGTTCTTGCCGTTGTTGCGGGCAACGATGAGCTGCATCTTGTCGTTGGTCTTGAACTCAGGAATGAGATCGGGAGAAATCTCGGCCGTATCGAGCACGCCGGATTCAAGCCCGGCCTTCACGGTCGAGGCATCGGGAATGACCATGAACTTGATGCCGTCGGCCAGCGGCCGCTTGGAGCCGACCATGCCATCCGGCTTGCCGTCATTTGCCGGCGAAACATAATCGGCAAATTTGGCGAGGCGGATATATTCGCCCTTCTTCCACTCGTCCCACTGGAACGGCCCAGTGCCGATCGGCTTGACGAAGTTGCCATCGGCAGCAACCGATTCCGGCGAGATCATGCCGGTATAACCGCATTCCGGCCGCGACATGAGGCCGAGGAAAACGGCGGAGGGTTTTTCAAGGGTGATCTCGACCGTGGATGCATCGCTGGCCTTGACACCGGTGACATGCGCTGCCCCGCCTTCCGCGAAATCGTTGAGGCACGCCCATTTGGTTTCCGGCTTCAGGTAACGTGTCCAGTTCCAGACGACATCCTCTGCGGTGAGTGGCTTGCCATTGTGAAATTTCACGTCCTTGCGCAGCTTGAAGGTATAGGTCAGGCCGTCAGGCGCAACCTCGACACTCTCGGCGAGCAGCGGCTTCACCTCGCCGGCATTGTTATAACCGACAAGGCCTTCGACGATGTGCAGGATAACCCCGTCCGTATTGCCGTCGCGGTTCACCCCCGGATTGTTGCTGCGCAGATCCGAACTTTGCGCGATGGTGATATCGCGTGCTGCGGCCATATTGGCGGTCACGAGCAGGGCAACGCCTGCGAGAAGAAGTTTTTTCACTGTTCTACCCTCTTTGTTGTCGTTGATATTGATTGATTAAAAACCGTCCCAGCAGGCCTGTGCCAGCCGGCCGATCGTTTCGAGCGCTATGGTATAGCCCGGCGTGCCATCAGGCATGGTTTGCGGCACCTCGTCGGTATAGGTGGTGATGATGAAGGACGGCGCGCCATTTTTGTAGACGATGCCGGCATCCATGCGACCGCGCTTGCCGCGGCCGCTCTTGCTGGCCACCACGGCCTCGAAAGGCAAGCGGGAGCGAATTCCATACCGCAAAATCTGGTTTTTCAGCGTCTGCATGGCCCATTCGCACAATTGCGGGCTGCAACCGAGCTTTGCCTGCGCCTCCGGTGAGGACTGGGCATCGAGAATGGTCTGCAGCAGAAGCACCTGATCCGCCGCCGAGGTGGTGGTGACGGTTTTCAACGGATGGTCAGCCGCCAGCGCCAGCGGCGGAATGAGGAAACGATGATGGGTATTCGCCATGCCGAGCGCCTTGCAATAGCCGTCCACCTCTTCCAGCGTCAGCCGTTCCAGCACCATCTTGGTGCAGACATTGTCGCTCAGCACCATCATGCCGGCGACGGCATCGCGTAGCGAAATGACGATACCTGGCGTCATATAACGGAACATGCCGCTCGCAACCTCTTCCGCCAGCCGCTTTTCATAGGTGACGGGCTGGTCGAGATCGATCCGCCCTTCGCTTGCGGCCTTGAGCACCGCCATCATGATCGACGTCTTGCGGGTGCTGCCCGATGGCGTCTCCTCGTTTTCTCCCCGCCCGATCTCTTCGCCGGTCAGGAGATTGCGCACCATGAAGCGCGTCACGAAAGGCTGTGCATCACAGATCGCATTCAGTTGGGCAGCCACGGTCATTGTCATCTTCCTGTTAAACTTCATCTTCCAGACGCCATTTCAGTGTCACGCCGCCCTTTTCATTCTGGTCGAGGGCGGGAATGGCCGAGAGCAGCCGGCGCGTATAAGCCTCTCTCGGACTGTCGAAAATCGTGTCGCGGTCACCCTCTTCGATGATGCGACCGTCCTGCATGACAACGACACGGTCCGCCACCTGCTCCACCACACCGAGATCGTGGCTGATGAACAGGCAGGAAAAACCGTAACGTTTCTGCAGATCGGAAAAGAGATCGAGCACCTGCGCCCGCACCGTCACGTCGAGCGCCGAGACCGGCTCGTCGGCGATCAAGAACCGCGGACGACGGGCAATGGCGCGGGCAATGGCCACGCGCTGGCGCTGGCCGCCGGAAAGTTCGTGCGGGTAACGGGTCGCGTAATCTGCGTCCAACCCCACCTCTTCCAGCGTTTCAAGCGCCCGCTTGCGCTTGGCGGCCTGATCGAGACCGGGAACGAGGCGCAGCGCCTCTTCCACAAGCGCCAGAATGGTCATGCGCGGATCGAGCGAGGAATAGGGATCCTGAAACACCATCTGGCAATTCAGGCGATAGTCCTTCCAGTCCTCGTTGCGCTCCCGCCCCTGAAAGCGGATATGCCCTTCGCTCTCCTGCACGAGCCCGGCAATGGTGCGGCCAAGCGTGGTCTTGCCGGAACCGGAACCGCCGACCAGCGCCACGACCTCACCCTCATGAATATCGATGCTGACGCCGTGCAGCGCCCGCTTGGGCTTGGCTTTCTTCAGCAGGGATTTGCGTCCGGCATAATCGACGACGATATCGCGGGCCGAAACCATCGGCGCCTTGGACGTGTCGATGGCGCGCGGCTCGCCGCGGAACGGCAGGGAGGAAAGCAGCTTTTTGGTATAGGGATGCTGCGGCGCGTCCAGCAGGTCTTCGGTGCGGCCCTGCTCGACGATCGCACCTTTTTCCATCACCACGATGCGGCTGGTATAACGCGCCACCATCGGTAGATCGTGGCTGATGAGCAGCACGGCCGTGCCTTCCGCTCGCGTCAGCTCCACCATCAGCTCCATGACATCACGCTGGATGACCGCGTCAAGCGCCGTCGTCGGCTCGTCGGCGATCAGCAAAGCGGGTTTCAGCAGCATGACCGAGGCCAGCATGATGCGCTGGCGCATGCCGCCGGAAAACTCGTGCGGATAGGCCGTCAGCGCACCTTCGGGATCGCGGATGCCGACCCGGCGCAGCATGTCGAGAATTTTCTCGCGGCGTTCTTCCGGGGATAATTTCGTGTGAAGGATCAAGCCCTCTTCCAGCTGCCGGCCTATCGTCATCGATGGGTTGAGGGAGGTCATCGGCTCCTGAAACACGACGCCGATCTCCGCGCCGCGCAGACGCCGAAGATCCTTCACCGGCAGGGACATGACATCCTGCCCCTTGTAGATGATCGACCCGCCGGTGACGGCGATGGCCGGTGGCAGAAGCGAAATGAGCGCGCGGGTTGCGAGCGTCTTGCCCGAGCCGCTTTCGCCGACGATGCCGAAGATTTCGCCCGCGGCAATATCGAAGGACACATCCTTGACCACCCGATGGCCGGTTCTGGCAACTTCGAGCGAAAGGCCGCGAACGGTGAGAAGTGTAGTGTCCGTCATTTGAGACCTCTCATGCGCGGGTCAAGCCTGTCGCGCAGGGCATCGCCCAGAAGATTGATGCCAAGCAGCGTCAGCGCGATGCAGAGACCGGGGAAAAGCCCGAGCCACACGGCCTGCTGGATGAAGGGACGGCCGGCGGCCAGCATGTTGCCCCAGGTGGGCGCCGGCGGCGGCACGCCGAGGCCGAGGAAGGACAGCGCACTTTCCGAAAGGATCGCCCAGCCGAACATGGACGTGGCAAGAACCGTGATCGGCGCGATGCAATTGGGCAGGATGTGGCGGAACATGGTGTAGATCTCACCATTGCCCATTACCAGCGACGCCTCGATGAATTCCCGCTCACGCAGAGAAAGCACTGCGCCACGCACAACGCGGGCCATGGACGGCGTATATGCGATGCCGAGCGCAAAGATGATGCCATACTGGTTGGCACCGAAAACCGCGAGCAGGCCGAGCGCCAGAAGAATGCCCGGAAAGGCGAGCAGCGCATTGTTGATGGCCATGATGACGCCATCCACCCAGCCGCGCGCATAACCGCTGACAAGGCCGATCAGCGTGCCGAAGATTGTCGCGAAGCTGACCGTCAGAAAACCGATCCAGACGCTGGCACGCGCGCCGACCATCAGGCGGCTCAAAACATCGCGCCCGAATTCGTCGGTGCCGAGAAGATGGCTTGGGCCGGGCGCGGCGAGACGCGAGGCGAAACCGAGCTTCATCGGATCATAGGGTGTCCAGAACAGGCCGGTCACGGCGGTGATGAGCAGGAGGGCGATGAGAAAGCCGCCGATAAGCCCGTTGAGTGTGAACTTTTTCATTCGGCAACCACACGCGGATCGAAGAGGGGATAAAGCAGGTCGACGAAGAGGTTGACCAGCACATAGGACAGCGAGACGAACAGCAGGCAGCCTTGAATGACGGGATAGTCACGGGCAAAAATACTGTCGACCATCAACCGCCCGAGACCGGGAATGGTGAAGACCGTCTCGATGACGGCGATACCGCCGAGAAGATTGCCGAGGATAAGGCCGATCATTGTCCAGGTGGGACCAAAGGCGTTCTTGAAGGCATGCCGCCAGAGAACCGCGCTTTCCGAAAGGCCCTTGGCGCGGGCATGGGTAATGTAATCCAGCCGCAGCACTTCCAGCGTCGAGGCGCGCGCCATGCGGATCAGCACACCCATTTCATGGATCACCAGCGTCATGACGGGCAGGACGAGATAAAGCATGCCGCCGACGAGATTGTCGCTGATCGACACATATCCGAGCACCGGCAGCCAGCCGAGCTTGAGGCCGAAAAACAGGAGAAGCAGAAGACCCAGCCAGAATGTCGGAATGGACAGTAGCAGCGTCGCCGTTCCCACCAGCGCGAGATCGGTCAGGCTGTTCTGTTTCCAGGCGGCGATCACGCCCGCAGGAACCGCAATCAGGCTGGCGAGCAGCACGGCGACAACGACGATCTCGGCGCTGACGAGGAAGCGCGAGACGACCAGCGGCAGCACCGCCTCGTCATTGACGATGGAGCGACCGAAATCGCCCTGCACCACATTACCCGCCCAGATGACGAATTGTTGCGGCATGGACTTGTCGAGGCCGAGTTCGGTCCTCATGGCTTCGATCTGTTCCGGTTGCGCCATGTCGCCCAGCATCAGGGCAGCCGGATCGCCCGGAATGAAGCGGATGAGCGCGAAAACCGTGATCGACACGAATGCGATCGTCGGCAGCGCCATCAAAAGACGGCTCAGTATGAATCTTATCATCGGTTCCCCACGATTGATGGCGGGGAATGATATCCCGCCTCTATCGGTTTCGTTGCTGGTGACTATGACGGATTGATAAATAAGGCGCAATATTATGCGTAAACGTCATATATCTATGCAGAATGGCGGCGCGTTTCATCCTGATGAGGACAATGAGATTTTCCGCCCAAAATCCCGTTTTCAGTCGATTTTTTGCGAAAGCTGGATTTCCCGCTTCAAGGCATCGCTCAGCGCCTGTGCCGCGATGGACAACGGTGCACCGGAGGCGCGGGCTAGACCGAATTCCTGCGTCGCCTGCGGAACGAATGGCCGGGCGACAACGGGAAGATGCCGGTAGAGGTTGGCATAAAAGCTGCTGATGATCGTCACCCCCAGCCCATGCGCCACATAGGCGCAGGCGGAACTGTTTGTGTGGGTCTCGATCTTGACCATCGGCTTGACGCCGGCCTTCTTGAAGACCTGATCGAGCGCCATGCGGTTCGGCCGCTGCCGGCCAATCAAAATGAGCGGAACATTGCGCAGGTCCTTGACGGTAATTTCGTCGAGTTTGGCCAAGGGATGATCCTCCCGGACCACACAGACGCTTTTGCCGGTCGCGACACGCTCGACATCGATGCCCGGGCCAATCTCGCCTTCCATCCGCAGGAAACCGAGATCGATCACCCGCTCGCCGACAAGCTTGTTGATGGCGGTCGTCGTTTCGAAAAAAGTCTCGATGCGAACGCCGGGAAAATCCCTGACATAGTCAATCAGCATGGCGGGCGCGAAATTCTCCCACATGCTGCTCGGCAGGCCGATGCGGACGATCTCCGGGCCAGCAGCGCCGTTGCGCAAATCCTCGGCGTGGCCGGACATGCGATCAACGGCAAGCAGCACATTTTCCGCATCGCGGGCAAGAAGTGCGGCCTCGGGCGTTGGGATCAACCGTCCCTTGTCACGGGCAAACAGCGTCAGCGACAGGTCCGCCTCAAGCTGCGCCAGAAGCCGGCTGATACCGGACTGGCTGAGCCCCATGGCCTTTGCGGTGGCGATGGTGGAGCCGGTGGAAAGAAGCGTGCGCAGGACTTCGAGCTGCTTGATATTCATGAGGCAAGCACCATGGGTGAAAGGACGAGCCGGTTTCGGTTCAGACGTTTTGCCGCCGATGACGCTTGATGTCACCGGTTTTTTTAGCACCGTCATGCGGCCCCGTCTGGCCGCCGCTTACAGTTCCACCTCATAGACCCTGTCGTGGGTGGCAACACGCGCCTCTCCGGAGGGCGTCACCCAGCCGCGGAACATGCCAGGCGTATTGTAGGGTGCGGATATGCCGCCTTCGGCGTCTATCGCGACGAGACCGGCGCCGATATCGTAAGGCGCCAGATCCTTATGGACGAGATCGCCGGCCGCAGTCTCCAGATCCTGCCCGAGATAGGCGACACGGGACGCGATCTCGTGGCCGACGACATAACGGATGAAAAACTCACCCTTGCCGGTGCCGGAAACGGCGCAGGCTCCATCACGCGCATAGGTGCCAGCCCCGATCACCGGGCTATCGCCCACCCGGCCGTTTGGCTTGTTGGTATAGCCGCCCGTGGAGGTCGCCGCTGCAAGATGCCCGGCCGCATCGAGCGCCACCGCGCCGACGGTTCCGTGCTTTTCGTTTTCCGTCGCTTCCGTTCCAGCGGCGGCATGGACCTTCATGGCCGCCAGCGCCTCGATACGTTTTTGCGTGGTGAAATAGGATTGAGGTTCGGTGGCAAGCCCCTGCTCTTTCGCAAACTGGTCAGCCGCTTCTCCAGTGAGATAGACAGCACGTTCATCCGCCATCAGCGCACGGGCCGCCTTTACCGGGTTTCGGATGGCGCGTGATGCGCTGATTGCGCCCGCCGCCAGCGTCTTGCCGTCCATGATCGAGGCGTCGAGTTCGTGAATACCGTTCTCGTTCAGCGCCGCCCCATGGCCTGCATTGAAATGCGGGCTGTCCTCCATGACGACGACCGCCGCCTCAACCGCTTCAAGCGCGGTTCCACCGGCCTTCAGCACGCCATAACCGGCCCGCAAGGCCGCCGCCAGATCGTCGCGCGCCGCCTCCCATTCCGCAGGCGTCATGCTGTGTTCCGGCATCACGCCGCAACCGCCGTGAATGGCCAATGCGATCTTCGTCATGTCCTCACTCCACTGTCACCCCGCCACAAGCAGGGCCTCTTACCATCAATGAAAGGCGATATCGCCGATGACCCGCACCCGCACCCGCCGCGCGCCGCCCGGCAGATAGGCGATCGGAATATCCTCCACCTCAAGCGTCTTGAGGCTCGCCCGCTCCGCGCCCGAAGCGACCGCCGCGTTCTGCGCTTCGGTTTCTGCTTTCGCAAGGGCCTCGTCGCGGCTCAAGCCGGAAAAGACCTGATCCACTTCGCCCGAAACCTGCGCCATGGCTGCACCCAGCGCATTGGCAACGCCTGCATTTTCCACACGCAACACCTCGGATGCGCCCGGAACCCGCTCCGGTATCAGGAACGCCCCGCCGCCGACCGCAACCAGCGGCACATCTTCCGCAGACGTCTTCATCTGGTCGAAACTGTCGGCCACCATGTCGCGGATACGGGAAAGCGTCGCCTGCACGAATGCCGGGTCGAGGTCTTTCACACGATCCTTGTCGCCCATCTCGATCAAGCCTGCGGCCACGGCGATATCCGATGTCGTCAGCGTCTCGCCGCCGAACACGCGGGCTTCCGTCAGGATGCGATATCCGACCGAGCGCGGGCCGATCTTTCCGGTCTGCGGATCGACGATGGTGCCGCCGCCAAGGGCGACAGGCAGAAGGTCGGGCATACGGAAGAGCGTGCGTACCCCGCCAATATGGACGATATTGTTCGCCTCGCGCGGAAAGCCGCCGACAAGGCAGCCGATATCGGAGGTGGTGCCGCCGACATCCACCACCATGGCATCGGAAAGACCGGTGAGGAAGGCCGCACCACGCATCGAGTTCGTCGGGCCGGAAGCGAAGCTGTGCACGGGGTTCGCGGCGGCCACATCCGCAAGTGCCACGGTGCCGTCATTCTGGGTCAGATAAAACGGCGCCTTCACGCCCGCTTCGCGCAGCGCATCTGAAAATGCCTGAACCGTAGTCTTGCCGAGCGTTTGCAGCGCTGCGTTCAGGAGGGCGACGTTTTCCCGCTCCAGAAGCCCGATGCGGCCGAGCGTATGGGAAAGCGTGATGCGCGCATCGGGAATGACCGAACGGACGATCTCCGCCGCCCGCACCTCGCACTCCGTCGTCAGCGGCGAGAAGGTCGCGGAAATGGCGATGGAGGTGATGCCCGCATCGCGGATTTTCATTGCCGCCTCACGGATTTCATCCGGGATCATCGGCACCAGCGGGCTTCCGTCATATTCGTGGCCACCATGAACCATGAAGATCAGCGGATTGACGGCCTCGTGCAAATCCCCAGGCCAGTCGCACATCGGCGGCAGCGAAGAACCGGTCGGCAGCGCGATGCGGATGGCGGCGACCCGCTCCAGCCGGGCGCGCTCCACCACCGCATTGGTGAAATGTGTTGTGCCGATCATCACCGCGTCGATGGGCCGGTCCGCCGCGCCGACATGGCCCGCCACATGGGCGAGCGCCGCCTTTACGCCGGACAGGACATCCTGCGTGGTCGGAACCTTGATGGAGGCGACGATGGTGTCTCCATCGATCAGAACGGCATCCGTATTGGTGCCGCCAACGTCAATACCGATGCGTTTCATGGGAATACCGATCTGAAATCAATGTCATAACCGAAGGCGCGCGGGCCGACGGCGGCGATGCCGGCAGGTGTCGTCAAAAGTTCCGGCGCCGGCAGGGCGACAACCGTGACGCGCTGGCCATAACGCACAGATTCCGTGCCGATGGCGCTGCCCGAGATAGTGTCGAGAAGGCAGAGCAGGTCCGGCGTCATGGCAACCGGCTGGCCATCACGGAAGGCGACCGCCCATTCGTTCTGGAAGGCGAGTTCCAGTCGCGAGCCTTTATCCGCATCGATGCCTTCAATGGTCGTGCTGCCGCGCAGGAAACCGCCGGTGGTTTCACGCGCCACATCCACCACCTTGCCGCGGAACAGCTGCTTGCCGCCCTCATGGTCGAGAACCGCCTGAACGGGGTCATCATGGCGTTGACGCGCCGCCATCACCGCGCGGCCGAGTTCAGTCGCCTTGGTGACGGTGTAGTGAATGCCCCATTCCTTCACTTCCTTGCCGGTGCGTGGCGCCTTGCAGGTGGCGGCGGTGGAGCCGACTTCGGTGCAGACCTTGCGCGAGATGCGCTCCATCCATTTCCACGAAGCCGCCCGCGTGACGATCACCTCATTGTCGCGCACATCGACCAGCGACAACGGGAACATCGGCAGGTTGCCGATGGCGAAGGAGGTCATCTGCGCTTCGGGATAGGCGCGCCCCATGGCATCGGCATTAACGACCGGCCGGTCGAGCATGGCGGCGGCAAGGAAGGACGACAGCGCATTCGAACCGCCGATTTCCACGCTCATGATCGCCCGGAACGGCTTGCCGAGATAATCCTCCATCACCTCGACAGCGCGGGCGAGATGGACGGGGTCCCCCAGCCGCTCCTGACCAACAAGCGGCGCCCCCATCTTGGAGACAACGGCAACCATGTCGTCATCGGCAAGCGCCATGGGATCCATGACCTTCACCCGCCTGCCCTCGGCATAAAGACGGCGCAGGTTGAGCGTCGAGATATAGGGGTTGCCGCCGCCGCCCGTTCCCAGAATCCAGGCGCCGGTGGCCAGAGGTTCGATATCGTCTTCGGAAAATTCCTGGATCATGCGTCATCCTCGGGCATGCCGCAGCCTTTCCGGCGCAAGCGATGCTCCTTCCCTTTGAAGTTCCAAGTCTCATCGGCCCCGCCCTGCGGCGAGACCGGTTTTCATCAGGCGGAGATCACTCCGCCTTGCAGTCCCAATGGAAGTTGGAGAAATTCAGATCCCAGCTCTGCATGGGAATGAACTCGTAACCCTGAAGGCACTTGTTCGCCGCATAACGGCGGTTCGGTGCAACCGCCCAGACGTCAGGCTGAAGATCGACGATCTTCGTCTGCAGCTCCTTGTAGGTGGCGTTCTGTTCGCTGACATCGGTGGTGGCGCGGACCTTGTCGATCAGCCCGTCGATTTCCGCGCTCTGCAGCCATTCCATCGACATCCAGGTGCCGGAGGCTTTGGAATGGTACTGGTTGTAGAACATCGCATCCGGCGACGGGTAGGTCGGCGAGATGTTCACCTGCGTCGATGCGGGCGTCGTTTCCGGCTTGGAGGACAGTTCGACAATGCGGTTCCACGGCTCGGGCTTGATATCGAGCGTGATGCCGATCTGCTCGAGGCTGGACTGCAAAAGGAGCGCCACTTCGGCCTCGAAGGCAAGCGAAGCGACATAGCTGTTGACCAGCGTGATCTTCTGGCCGGCATATTTCGACTTCGCCAGTTCTTCCTTGGCCTTTTCCAGATCATAGACGCCGGGCTGGATATCGCCGTTATGCGCATCCTTGAAGGCGTCGGAGAGCGGACCCTTCATGTCGAAACCGGGATAGATCACTTCCTGGATCGTCTTGTAGTCGGTCGCATAGGCAATGGCGCGGCGCACGTGCACGTCGTCGGTCGGATAGACCTTGGTATTGAGCTTGATGACAAAACCGCCGGCGGTGCGGGTCTGGATCAGCTTGTAGCCCTTCATGCGGCCGATGGATTCATAGGTGTCGTTGCCAAGTCCGTGCGAGGAAAGGCCGAGTTCGCCCTTTTCCGCCAGCGCCTTTACGGTGGCGTCGTCGCTGGTCTGCACGAAGCGCACTTCATCGATCGGCTTGCCCTTGGTCCAGCCGAGGAAATAATCGGCATTGCGGGCAATGACCATATCGGCCGAGCGGTTGTAGCTGACCAGCTTGTAGGGGCCGAAACCGGCGGAATGTTCGCCAACATAGGCCTCACCCCATTTGTCTTCGGGCTTGGCATTGGCTTCGATCAGCGTCTTGTTCATCGCCATCATCAGCGGCGTCGCCGCCATGAAGGGCGAGAACTGGCGCTCGATCTTCATGACCAGCGTGGCATCGTCGGGTGCAGTGACGTTTTCGGGCTTCAGCACGCCGACGATGAGGTTCGACGGGCCCTTGTTGATGCCGAGCAGACGCTGGATCGACCAGGCAAGATCGGCAGCCTTTACCGCCGTGCCATCCTGAAATTTCGCGTCGTCGCGCAGGTGGAAGGTGTAGGTCAGGCCGTCTGGCGAAATATCCCAGGATTTCGCCAGATGCGGTACAATTTCGCCCTTGGCGTTCACCGTGGTCAGGCCGTCATACATGTTCACGATGGCCATGTAGCCGGTGTAATCGGTCACCTTCGCAGGGTCGAGCGAGCTGAATATCTGCATGGTGTTGACCGCAACTGACACCTTGTCTTCCGCAAGGACTGCAGAAGAAAAAAGCGGCAACGCGAGCGCTGTGCCGAGCGCCAGCGCGGCGAGACGGGAAGCAAGTACAGGCATTTTCATTATCGTTCTCCTCTTTATTGCGGAGCATTGGCCCCGCTTATGGTTAGGCAGCCTTGCTGACCGGGACGGGCAGCGGTGAGAAAGGAATGTCCGGATAGCCAAATGCCGCCGGCCCGACGACCTCAAGCGCGCGGGCGCTGCGCAGCAGGTCGTGGCAGGGGATGGCGATAACGGCCACGCGCTGGCCATAACGCAGCACTTCGGTAGTGATCGGATAACCCGTATCGACATCGAGCAGGACGATCAGGTCGGGAACCGTCACTTCCACCTTGCCATCCCGGGAAAACAGCAGGAATTCGTTCTGAATGGCGACGCCCGCCGTCTGGCCCGCGCAATCATCGAAGCCGGACAGCGTGAGATCACCGACAGCAAAACCGCCGCGCAGGTGGCGCTTCAGATCGGTGATCTTGCCGTTGAAGATGCGCCTTCCGCCTTCCAGTGCGCAGACCGCGGCAATCGGGTCTTCCTGCTGCTTGCGGGCACGGATCACTGCCTCGCCGATGGCAATCGCCTTGGTGTAGGTTTTCGGAATGCCATACTGGTGCACGTAATGCGCCTGCATCGGCGCGGTCGCCAACATCGCGCCGCCGCCCTGCGAAACGACGCAGGCGCGCGCCATGCGCTCGTGCCAGACCTCGGAAACGGCATGGCTGAAAATGACGGCATTGCCGTGCAGATCGCACATCACCGAGGGCGTGGAACTGTGGCCATAGATGGAGAAGGTGGTCATCTGCATTTCCGGGAATGCCCGGCCCATGCCGTCGCAATCGAGGATCGGCAGGCCGCCGAGCGCCGCTGTCACCAGCGGATTCATGGAATTGGAACCGCCGATTTCCTCGCAGACGATGGCATCGACCGGGGTGCGGATCAGCTCCTCCATCGCCCGCAGGCAACGCAGGCCCTCGCGGCCTTCGCGAATGCGCTCAACGCCGACGACAGGTGCGCCGATGCCGCCGATGGACATGCAGAGCGCATCCGGTTCGATGGCATCGGTGGCAAGGATCTTCATCTCGTAACCGGCCTTCATGGCTTCCAACGCCAGAAGCTTGCCGAGATAGGGATTGCCGCCGCCGCCAGTGCCGAGAATGCCCGCACCGATTTCCAGCGCGTCGAGATCTTCCCGCGTCAGCGTCCGCAATGCCGCTTCGTCATATTTCAGCTTGCGTGTCTCAGCCATGGTTGGCTCCCATTTCTCCAACAACTTTCACATGAATGCGGGTGGCATTACCGGGCAGGTAGGCAAGCGGCATGTCCTCGCGCTCAATCACTTCCAGCGTCTCGGCGACCGCGCCGGCCGCAATCGCCTTCTCGCGCGCCTCGGCTTCTGCTTCTGCCAGTGCGCTCTCGCGCGTGCGTCCGTCCACCAGCGAGAAGACCCGGTCGGTCTCGCCGCTGATCTGCGCGATTGCCGCGCCGACGGCATTGGCCACCGCGAAATTCTCGGGCCGGATGACCTCAAGGTCACCGATACGATCCGGCATCAGGATGGAACCGCCGCCAACGGCAATCACCGGCACCGGTGACGACGAGATGCGGCTGCGCTCCACGCAGGCCTCGAGCATGTCGTTGATCTTGTCGACCGCCGCATCCACGAGCTTTTTGTCGAGACTGGAGACCAGCGCCTTCTCACCCACATCCGCCTTGCCGGAGGCAACGGCGATATCGGTTGCCGTCAGGGTCGAGCCGCCGAAGCAGAGTGCATCGCGGCGAACGCGGTAACCGACGGATTTCGGGCCGACGGTCAGCCCATGGTCGCCCTTGACCACCAGCGAACCACCACCGAGACCGATGGAAAAGACGTCAGGCATGCGGAAATTGGTGCGCACACCGCCAATATCCACCGTCGTGGAAGCCTGACGCGGAAAGCCATGCGACAGCGAGCCGACATCGGAGGTGGTGCCGCCGACATCCACCACGACGGCATCCTTGAGACCAGTAAGGAAAGCCGCACCGCGCATGGAATTCGTCGGGCCGGAAGCGAAGGTGAGCACGGGGAAGCCACGCACCACATCCGCCGCCATCAACGTGCCGTCGTTCTGGGTAATGTAGAACGGGCAAGTGATGCCCGCCGCCTTCAGCGCCTCGCCGAAAGCGGCGACGGTGCGGTCGGCAAGCGACAACAGGCTGGCATTCATGATCGCCGCGCTCTCGCGGGCGAGCAGACCGTGACGGCCGATATCCTTGGACATGACAACCGGCAGGCCGGGGCAACGCTCCTGCAGGATTTCCTTCGTCCGCAGTTCCATCGCATCGTTGATGCCGCTGAAAACGCAGGTGACGGCAGCGGCCTTCAGGCCCTTGGCGCGGATATCGGCGGCGATGCGGACGATCTCATCCTCATCGAGGGCTGAAATCTCACGACCGTCGAATTCGTATCCGCCGCGCACCTGATAACCGTGGTTGCCGACGATTTCCCGGAGATCATCCGGCCAGTCGACCATGGGCGGCAGGCCGGCGCCGGACGGCAGGCCGAGACGGATGGCGGCCACCTCATCCATATGCCGGCGCTCGATCACCGCATTGGTGAAATGCGTGGTGCCGATCATCACGGCGCCGATGCGCGCCCTGTCGATGCCCGACGCCTCGATGACCTTTTCAAGGGCTTCGATGACACCGGACGTCACATCCTCTGTCGTGGAGGCCTTCACTCCCGCCAGAACCGTTTTATCCTGCAACACAACGGCATCGGTATTCGTGCCGCCGACGTCAATTCCAACGCGATACACGTCAGGCTCCTCTTTCATCAATCAGTCGTTTTTACGAGGAAGCGCATGCGCTCTTCCTCGGTCACGGTGGGTTTGAGACGTTCTTCCTCGTCGGTGACGACGGGGATGGCCGCGATCAGGGCGCGGGTATAGGGATGGGCCGGCTCGGCGAAGACCGCCGACGTCACGCCCTCCTCGACAATCTCGCCGCGCAGCATGACGGCGATGCGCGAGCAGAAATTGCGCATCAGCGACAGGTCGTGCGAGATCATCAGATAGGTCAGGCCAAGCTCCTCGCGAAGCTGCAACAGAAGGTCGATCACCGTCTTCTGCACGGAAACATCGAGCGCTGCCGTCGGCTCATCGAGGATCAGGATTTTCGGTTCTGCCGCGAGCGCACGGGCAATCGCCACGCGCTGCTTCTGGCCGCCGGAAAGCTCATGCGGATATTTGCCGAGATAGGATTGCGGCAGCCGCACCAGCCCCATCAGTTCCTGCATCCGGCTTTCCCGCGCCTGCCCATCCATGCCGATGGATTTCAGCGGCAGGGCAAGCGTCTGTTTCACCGTGCGCTTCGGATTGAGCGAGGTGCCTGGATTTTGATAGACGATCTGCGTCAGCCGCTTGCCGCGCTCAGGCGCCGAGGCGTCGATGACGAGATTGCCGGAGGTGGGACGCGAAAGGCCCATGATCATGCGGGCAACCGACGTCTTGCCGGAACCGGATTCGCCCGCCAGACCGAAAACCTCGCCTTCCTTCAGCGTCAGGTTCACATCGCGCACGGCATGATAACCGTTGCGCCTGCCGTAAATCTTGTTCAGCCCTTCGATGGTGACGATGGGCGAGCGCTCGCTCTGCGCCAGATCGGTGACGCGCGGGCCATAAAGCGGCGGCACGGCATCCAGCAGCGAACGCGTATAATCCTCGGCAGGAGCATGCAGGATCTGCGTGCAGGGACCGGTCTCGACAATATCGCCGTGGTGCATGACCACGACCCGGTCCGCCACCTTGCGCACGACGCCGAGATTGTGGGTAATCATCAACAGCGCCATGTTTTCTTCGGCGACCAGCTGGTTGATGAGGTTAAGGATTTCATCCTGCGTGGTAACATCCAGCGCCGTGCCCGGTTCATCGGCGATCAGGAGCTTGGGCTGGTGCAGCAGGGCAAGCCCGATCAGCACGCGCTGACGCATGCCGCCCGAAAGCTCGGACGGATAGGCATTCATCACCCGCTCGGTATCGGCAAGTTGCACCCGGCGCAGCACCGCTGCGATACGGGTGCGACGCGCAGCCTTCGACGAATTGATGCCATCGCGCTTGTCGGCAAAGCGCATGACGTCGTCGAGATGCGTGCCGATCTTGAAGACCGGATTGAAGGAGGACAGCGGGTCCTGCATGATCAACGAAAACGCCGTGCCCTTCAGCGCCTCACGCTCCCTGCGCGGCATGGCGAGCACATCCCGGCCATCGATGATGATGGCGCCGGAAGTAATCGCGGCATTCTTCGGCAGGGTGCCGATGATCGCCTTGGCGGTGACGGACTTGCCCGATCCGGTTTCGCCGATCAGCGCCACACGCTCACCGGCAGCAACCGTGAAGGCGACATTGCGCAGCACCTGCCGGGTGCGGCCGTAATTGGTGAAGGTGACGTTGAGGTTTTCGACCTTGAGAAGCGGTTCAGTCATGGTTTTAGCTTTCCACGTCGAACATGTCGCGCAGGCCGTCGCCCAGCAGGTTGAAACCCAGCGTCACGTAAAGCACGGCCGCACCGGGGCAGAGGACTTCCCACCAGAAATCCGGCATGAACTGGCGCCCGTCGGCAACCATCGATCCAAGGTCGGGCGTCGGCGGTTTGACGCCGAAACCGAGGAAGCTCAGCGTCGCACCGAAGAGGATGACGAAAGCCGCATCCAGCGTCGTCTTGACGGATATGACCGAGACGCAATTGGGCAGGATTTCGCGGAAGAGGATGTGCAGCGGCCCGGCGCCGGCAAGACGCGCGGCTTCGATGTAGTCTTCAGAGGCGATGGACTTCGACACCGAATAGATCAGCCGCGCGTGCCAGGTCCACCATAGCAGCGTGATCGCGATCATGGCGTTCGTCAGCGTCGGTTCCAGGAGGTTGGAGACCGCCAGCGCCATGACGAGAGGCGGCATGGCCAGCATCACATTCGTCAGGCCGCTGATGATTTTTTCGGTCCAGCCGCCGAAATAGCCGGCGATCAGGCCAAGAACCGTACCGACGGGAACCGAAATGCCGAGCACGCCGATGACGAGAAGGAGAGAAACACGCAGCCCGAAGATGGTGCGGGAAAAGATATCGCGCCCCGCCTTGTCAGTGCCGAACCAGTGTTCCAGATCCGGCGGCATGTGGCGGGCGCGGAAATCGACGACGGCGCCGATATGTTTGGGATAGGGCGTGAGCCAGGGCGCAAAGACCGCCAGCACCAGCACCGATAACAGGATCAGCGAGCCGATGACGGCTGCCGGATTGCGGCTGAAGCGATACCACATCATGTAACCGGCGCTTAAACCGCGATCGGTGGGTTCCAGCATTTTCATATCAGCCATCAGCGAGCCTCCTTGCGGCGCAGGCGCGGGTCGATGATCGAGATCAGGACATCCACGATCAGGTTCGCAACGATGAAGAACAGGCCGGCCACCAGCACCACGGCGGTCACGGCATTAAGGTCTTTCTGCAGGATGGCGTTCAGCCCGTAGGAGGCAAACCCACCCCAGGCGAAGACCATCTCGATCACAAAGGCATTGCCGATCAACGACGCGAATTCGAGACCCATGATCGTCAGCGGCGCGATTGAGGAGAGTTTCAGCAGGTAACGGAAGATGATCACCCGCTCCGGCACGCCGAAGCTCTGGAGCGTCAGCACATGGTCCTTGCGCTGGTTCTCGATCATCGAGGAGCGGGTGATGCGGGTGATCTGGCCGATGCCGGCCATGGAAAGCGCAAAGGCCGGCAGCGCGAGATGCTTCAGCGCATCCAGCACCACATCGAACCGTCCGGCCAACGTGCCGTCGATCAGGATGAAGCCCGTCGGGCCACCCTGCCAGCCAAGCCCGTGGTCAAGCCTGCCGATGATCGGCCAGCCGGAGAGAAACCGGGCGGCCAGCAATTGCAGCGTGATGGCGAAGAGAAAGCTCGGGATCGTTACCCCGGTGAGCGAGAGGATGCGGCCGATATGGTCGAGCGGCCGGTCGCGATAATGCGCGGTGATAACACCCAGCGGAATGGCGACGGCGAACATGAAGATGACCGAGACCAGCACCAGCTCGACGGTGGCCGGAACGGTCTGCGCCAGATCGGTGGTGACGGGACGTTGCGACACCAGCGAGAAACCGAGATCACCGTGCAGGGCGTTGCCGATATAGTCGAGATATTGGACGGCCAGCGGCTTATCGAGACCCATCTCGCCACGTAGCGCATCCACCTGCTCCTGCGTTGCCGCAGGCCCCAGCGCCATGCGGGCGGGATCGCCCGGCACCACACGGGCCAAAGCGAAAATCATGATGGACAGGGCGATCATGACCAGCACGAAAGCGCCGAGCCTGTTCAAAATCGCGACCAGCGGATGTTGCTGCATCGGTGGAACGTTCCTTGTGCATCAGTTGCCTGAGCACAAGTTTTCACCACATGTCGGTTTGAACAATTGCCGAAAGGTATAGTTTTTTGAAGAATGAGTATAGGTTTTTATATCTGGATACCCTATCCCTTTCCCGATGACACTCCTGCCCCGCCCCCGCCTCTGCCACCGCATTGCCAGTGAAACCGCTGGCGTGGTGTTTGTTCGCGCGCCGGCGGGTGCCGGAAAAAGCGTGCTGCTGGAGATGTTAGCAAAAGAACTGGGAGCGCAGATATGCCGCACGCACCAGCCTCAAGGCGACGACGTGACAAATGGCTGTCTGCTCTGGGACGTTCCAGTCTTTGCACGGGCGGTACGCATGCCCGCCCCCATTCTGGAGTCGGTGCGTTTCGTCGTCATCGCCTGCCGGCCAGACCAGCGGATCAGCGGCATGGCGCGGCACATCCTGCATCGCGGCTCGCTCACCATAGGGGCGGACGAACTTGCCTTACGGCCAGATGAGGCGGACGGCCTTCCGCCCGAACAGAAGCATCTGGCACTCGAGGATTATGCGGGATGGCCGGCCTTTCTGTCGCTGGCGCGCCTGCCGGATGAAATGCTATGCGCCGACTACCTGCGGGAAAGCTATCTGCCGCATCTTTCCCCTGCCCAAACGGTCGAACTGTCCTTCTGGCTCGAAAATCCCTCTGCAGAGCCCGATGCGGACTGGACCAGGCTTCTGCCGCCCTTTCTGACGGGAAAGCCAGACGATCACCGCACGCTGATACGGCTTCTGACGGTCGCGGCAAAAGAACGCCTCGCCACATTGCAGGCCGGCAGCGCTGTGGTGGAGGTCGCATCGGCGTTTGAAAAGGCAGGGCGTTCGCTGGCCGCCATGGCTATGCTGCTGGACCGCGGTTACGAGACCCATGCCGCGCAAATCCTCGAGCGCGCCGATGGCCGTGAGCTGATCTACAGGAGCAGCGTCGACCGGTTTCGCGAAATCATCATGCGGTTTTCGCAAGATATGATCGCAGCGAACGAAACCGTGCTCTTTGCCGTCACCCGCGCGTTGCTGAAACAGGGTGAATTGCAACGCGTGCGCCATCTGCTCGGCAAAAGTCTCGGATCGGATTATCTCGATCCGCTGAAGGTGCTTGCCCGTGGTTCGCGGTTTTCCTTCGCCGCCCGCACCTTCCGGCTGAACCTGATGATTGCCGAGGACCTGACCCCCAATGACGCTGTGATAACGCGTCTCGCCGAGTTCATGGCCGATTATCCCATGGACGACCACGGCAAATGGGCGGCCTATTACAATGCGCTGCTGGAATTCGAAATCCGCCGCCGCAATTTCCGCGAGGCGGAGGCGGCAGCGGCCCGCGCGCTCATCTATCTGCGCAAGATGGGCGGGCAGCCCCTGCTCGAGTTCTTCATCCATCTTCACCAGATCGTGCTGCGGTTGATGAGCGGTGATGTGCTTCTGGCCCGCCGGGCGGCGCAGGAGGCGCGCGCACGGCTGGAACAGGTGCCGCATGATGCCGTGCAGGAGTTCCGGATGTTGCGGCTGGCGGAAGCCTGCCTTGCCTATGAGGCGGGAAAGCCGCGCGACCTTCTGCATTTCGTCGAGCACGAATTCGATCACTTCGCCGCTGCCGAGATCTGGCCGAGCCTGATGCAGTTTGCCCTGTTTTACGCCTCACAGGTGTTGATCGATCATTTTCCGATGACCGTTCGCCCCGGTTTTCTCGATGGCTTGTGGATCCATCTTTCGGAAGGGCTGCAATTCCATGCGATGATGGAAATCAGGACGGCCCTCGCCTATCAGAACGCCAACCGCTGGGCGGATGCCGCCGCGACGCTTTCGGCAATCCGCATGCCGATGGGCCGCAACTGGGTGGAAAGTGCGCATGAGGATCTTTCCCGGCTGACACGCCGGGACGAAATCGCCTATGTCATGGCATGGCTGCGCGATGCGGTGCATCTTTTCACGCCGCGCGCCTATCTCTCCCGGCAGATCGACGCGATGATCGCCAATCCCAAGGTCACCAATCGTGAGAAGGTCGCGCTGAGGATCTGGCAGAGCTATACCGCGCACCAGCGCCGCGACAATGCCGCCGCACGCGCCCATATCCTCACCGCTCTTGAATCGGCAACCCGTCTTGGCTGCAATGGCGTCCTGTCGGAGGAGCGCGTCTTCCTGTCGCCGCTTTTGAACAATCGCCGCATCCGCAGCTTCATCGAAACCTCGTCCGATGTCCGCACCGCGCTGTCGATTTTCGCCGCTTCAGTGAATTCACCGCAGGCGCGCGCCCTGCATGGCGGGCTTTCGCAGCGGGAAGCGCAGATGCTGCAACTGCTCGCCAGCGGCATGTCGAACAAGAAGATCGCCCTAACCCTCAATATCTCGGAAGTGACGGTGAAGTTTCACCTCGGCAACCTGTTCCGCAAGCTGGATTGCAAACGCCGCGCGGAAGCGATCCGCGCGGCGAAAGCACTCGGCTGGCTGTGAGGCTCAGCGATTGTTCTTCTTGCGCCATTCGGCAAAAGCCGTCTGGTGCTCATCCTTGGTGCAGGGATAAAGCCCGATAATCGTCTGGCCGGCCTTCACCTGCTCCACCACGAAATCCTCATAAGCCGTCATTTCCACCGCCTCGGTGGCGATCTCGTCGGCAATGCCGGCGGGAATGACGATGACGCAATCGGCGTCGCCGACGATGATGTCGCCGGGAAAGACCGGGGCGTCACCGCAGCCGATAGGTCCGTTTATTTCGATGGCTTCATGCTTGGTAAGGTTGGTCGGGCTGGAAGGCCGGGTGTGATAGGCCGGAATATCCAGTTCGGCGATGGTGGCGGCATCACGAAAACCGCCGTCGCTGACGATGCCGGCACCGCCGCGCACCATAAGGCGCGTTACCAGAATATCGCCGGCCGAGGCAGCGCTCGCATCCTTGCGGCTGTCGATCACCATCACATGACCCGGAGGGCAGGTTTCGATCGCCACCCGCTGCGGATGCGCAGGGTTACGGAATTCGACAAGCTGGTTGCGGTCCTCGCGGGCCGGCATGTAGCGCAGGGTAAACGCCGGGCCGACCATGTTCGTGCCCTTATAGCCGAGCGGATGTACGCCCTGTATGACCTGGTTTCGCAGGCCGCGCTTGTAAAGCGCTGTCGCCAGCGTGGCGACGGAAATCGTCATCAGTTTTTCCCGCGTTTCGCTGTTCATTTTAGTCTCCTCGCAATGACCGGATGGATGTGTTTCATGTCTTGTGAATGGGCTCGTCTATGAAGATGCCGCCCTGATATTTTGCGATTGCCGCCTCGGGATCGGGTCGCGGCACATCGCGCTCGATTTCCGCCCGGTAGCGCGCAGCATTGTCGCGCCGTTGCCAGCCGAGAAAATCCACGTGCGAATTGTCCCACCAGCTGTCGTCATTGGCGGAAACGCCCCAGATGACCGGGCAGCCGAGTTTCGGTGCGCGGTATATGGCCTCAATCAGCGAGACAAAATCGTCATGGCTGAACCAGGTCGACAACATTCGCCAGTTCGTGGGTTTTGCTTCGCAGGAGCCGATGCGGACGATGGCCGTCTCCTGGCCGAATTTGGAGTGGTAAAGGCTCGCCATCGCCTCGCCGAAAACCTTCGAGACACCGTAGAGGCCGTCGGGCAGAAAAGGCGTCTCGGGAGTAAGCTGCTTGCCCTGCGGATAATAACCGATCGTGTGGTTGCTGGAAGCAAAAACAATGCGCGGCAGGCCATGTGCCCTCGCCGCTTCATAGAGATTGTAGAGCCCGCGCAGATTGGCCGCCTCTATCGGATCGAAAGCCTTCTCGACGGAAACACCGCCGAGATGGATGATGCCGTCACAGCCCCCCACGAGATCATGAACCGCCTGCTCGTCCTCAAGCGCGCAACGAACGAGTTCCTCATGAGGCGCGGGTGAACCGAGATCAACGATATCAGAAAGGCGGATGGTCTCGGCGACATGGCCAAGCCGCCCCCGCAGCATGCTGCCCAGCTTGCCGCCAGCACCGGTGATGAGCAATCGCTTCAACATGATGGCGTCCTTAGAAAATATCGGGCTCGCCGGCGGTGCGGCCGAAATCCGTCTGCAGGAAGTCGAAATCGCAACCTTGATCGGCCTGCGTGACATGCTTGGAGAAGAGATAGCCATAACCGCGTTCATAGCGCGGCGCGGGCGCCTGCCACCCGGCACGGCGGCGAGCGATCTCTTCTTCGCTGACCAGCATGTCAAGCCGGCGCTGCGGCAGATCGAGACGCACGATATCGCCGGTTTTCAGGAGCGCCAGCGGGCCGCCGACGAAGCTTTCCGGCGCGACATGCAGCACGCAGGCCCCATAGGAAGTGCCGGACATGCGGGCGTCGGAAATCCGCACCATGTCGCGATGGCCCTTCTTGATCAGCGCCTTGGGGATAGGCAGCATGCCCCATTCCGGAAAACCGGGACCACCGAGCGGACCGGCATTACGCAGCACCAGAACATGATCCGGCGTGACATCGAGGTTCTCGTCGTCGATCGCCTTCTTCATTTCCGGATAGCTGTCGAAGACCAGCGCCGGGCCTTCGTGAACATGGTATTTCGGATCGCAGGCGGCAGGCTTGATGACGGCGCCGTCAGGGCAGAGATTGCCGCGCAACACCGCAAGCGAGCCTTCGGCATAAACCGGATTGTCGAGCGAGCGGATGACGTCGTCATTATAGACCTTCGCACCCTCGAGATTTTCGCCCATGCTGCGACCGGTCACGGTGAGCGCCGAACAGTCGAGACGGCTTTCGAGCTGCTTCATCAGTGCCCGCAGGCCGCCTGCGTAATAGAAATCCTCCATCAGATAGTCTTTGCCGGAGGGGCGGACATTGGCAATGAGCGGTGTTACCCGGCCAAGCTCGTCCAGTTCGTCCAGCGTCATCGGCACGCCGGCACGGCGCGCCATGGCAATCAGATGCACGACGGCATTGGTGGAACAACCGGTCGCCATGGCGACGATGGCAGCATTGCGAAACGCAGGCGCGGTCAGAATGCGGTCCGGCGTCAGCTCCTCTGCCACCATCTCCACAATACGCCGGCCGCAACCTGCCGACATGCGCTGGTGTTCGGCATCCACCGCCGGAATGGAGGAGGCTCCCGGCAGGGTGAGGCCAAGGGCGTCGGTGATGGCGGTCATGGTCGAGGCGGTGCCCATGGTCATGCACACACCAGCGGAGCGGGCGATGCCGCCCTGTACACCACGCCATTCCTCGTCGGTGACGTTGCCAGCACGGCGCTCATCCCAATATTTCCAGGCGTCAGAGCCGGAACCCAGCACCTTGCCGGCATAATTGCCGCGCAGCATCGGGCCGGCAGGCAGATAGATCATCGGCACGCCGGCCGAGATCGCGCCCATGACGAGGCCGGGTGTCGTCTTGTCGCAACCACCCATCAGCACCACGCCGTCGAGCGGATGCGAGCGGATCATTTCTTCCGTCTCCATCGCCAGCATGTTGCGGTAGAGCATCGATGTCGGCTTGGTGAAGCTCTCGTCCACCGAAAGCGACGGCATCTCCACGGGGAAGCCACCCGCCTGCAACACGCCGCGTTTCACATCCTTCACCCTTTCAGGGAAATGTGAGTGACAGGTGTTCAGCTCCGACCATGTATTCAGGATACCGATGACGGGTTTGCCGACAAAATCCTCCTCCGCATAACCAAGCTGCATCATGCGAGAGCGGTGGCCAAAGCTGCGCAGGTCATCGGGTGCGAACCAGCGGTCGGAGCGGAGTTTTTTATCGGTCATGTCAATGGTCCTGCGTTGCGGGTTGCGCCAAAAGCCTGTCAGTCCTGCCGGAGCGTCAGCCCGCTCGTCGTATCGAAAAGATGGATATGTTCCAGCGGCGCCGACAGGCGGATGACTTCGTCCGCCGATGTCGAGGTCTGGCCGGAAAGATGCAGCGTCACCCGCGTGCCATCCCCAAGAGTACCGTAAAGATAGGATTCGCCGCCCAGCTGTTCGGCGGTGCGCACGGACATGGTCAGCGCGCCGCCATCACCCGGCTCCACATGGTTCGGCCGGACGCCGAGCGTCACCTTCTGGCCGGGCTTATAGGAAAAGCCCGCCTGCGGTAGCGGGATCAATTCGCCGGTCGCGATCTTCAGGGACGGCGTTGCATCCGAAGTCACTTCACCGGCAAAGAAGTTCATCTTCGGCGAGCCGATGAAGCCCGCCACGAAGAGATTGGCCGGGCGATTATAAAGATCGAGCGGCACGCCGAACTGCTCGAGCTTACCGGCACGCAGAACGGCGATCTTGTCGGCCATGGTCATGGCTTCCACCTGATCGTGGGTAACATAGATCATGGTATTGCCGAGCCGCCGGTGCAGGCTGGAAATCTCGCCACGCATATCGACGCGCAGTTCCGCATCGAGGTTGGAGAGCGGCTCGTCGAAGAGGAAGACGCTCGGCTCGCGCACGACGGCGCGGCCAATCGCAACACGCTGGCGCTGGCCGCCCGACAGGTCCTTGGGACGCCGGTCCAGAAGCTGGTCGATCTGCAGCATCTTGGAAACCTGGGAGATCTTTTCGGCGATATCCTTCTTGGAAGTGCCGATATTTTCAAGCCCGAAGGACAGGTTTTCACGCACCGTCATATGCGGATAGAGGGCATAGGACTGGAACACCATCGCAAGCCCGCGATCTGCGGCCGGGACCGTGTTGACCACATCACCGCCGATGACAATATCGCCGCCACTCAGCTCCTCGAGGCCGGAGATCATGCGCAGCAGGGTCGACTTGCCGCAGCCGGAAGGGCCGACGAAAACACAGAATTCGCCGTGTTTGATATCGAGATCGACACCCTTGATCACATCGAGGGCACCATAAGTCTTTTTGACCTGACGAAGCTCTATACTTGCCATTGTCGTGTTTCCTCCCTGAGGATTATTTGCCGCCAGTCGATGCAATGCCGGTGGCGATGTATTTTTGCAGGAACATGAAGACCAGCGCGATCGGGGCGAGTGTCAGCACCGTCATGGCCAGCAGATTGCTCCATTCCGTCGTCATCTCCCCCTGGAAGGAGTTGAGCGCCAGCTGCAGGGTGAAGTTGTCGTTGCGCGTCAACACGATCAGCGGCCAGAGGAAATCGTTCCAGCGCCACATGATCGCAAGGATCGCCAGCACCGCAAGCGCCGGCGCCGAAAGCGGCAGGATGATGCGCCAGTAGATCTTCCACTCGCTCGCCTTGTCCATGCGGGCGGCATCGAGGATTTCATCCGGGATCGTCAGCATATATTGCCGCAGCAGGAAGACGCCTGTGGGTGTCGCTGCTCCTGGAATGATGACGCCCCAGAGACTGTTGATCATGCCGAGCTGACTGGTGATGAGAAACAGCGGGACCAGCACGACGGTCTGCGGGATCATCAGCGTCCCTACAACCAGCGCCAGCACCACGCCTCTGCCCTTGAACTGGTATTTCGAGAGTGCAAAGGCCGCCATGGAATTGACGATCAGCATGATGAGAGTTGACGTCACCGTGATGAAGGTCGAGTTCCAGAAATAGAGCGGAAAATTGAAGCGCTGGAAAAGCTCGGTGTAGTTTTCCGTGGCCAGCGCCACCTTTTCAGCCGACTTCAGCTCGTTGAACGGCATCTTCAGAACTTCGGCGGGCTTTGTGGGATCAACCACCTGGGCCACGAGACCGATGCGGCGAACCATGCCGAACTTGCGGCCATCCTTGTCGACATAGGCCGGCAGCGGCGCTGCCTGCCCGTCCACCACCACGGTTTCCTGCGTGTAAGGCAGAAGGCGCGGCGGAAAGCGCTGGAGATCGGCCTCCGTCTTGAACGAGGAAAGCACGAGCCAGACGACGGGACCAAACATCATCAGCACGGCCACGCCGAGATAGGCGTAGGATAGCCAGTCGGTCCAGTGCAGTTTGCCGTTTCGGCCGCGCGTACGGGTCAGAAATGCGCCAATCCTAGCCATCGACCTTGCTCCTGTTTGCCCGGAATTGTAGGGCGGTCAGCACCACGAGCACCACGGCGAGCAGCAGCGAAGCGGCAGCCGCCAGCCCGAAATTGCGGGGCGTCCCGGCAAAGCCGGTCTGATAGATGAACTGAATGATGAAGGTGGTCGCCGAACCCGGGCCACCGCCCGTGAAGGCGAAGACTTCATCGAAGGTCTGCACGCCCTTGATGAGCGACAGGACGAGAACGACGAGCATGGTGGGAGCAAGCAGCGGCAACGTAATGCGCCGGAAGATGCGCCACGGACTTGCCTTGTCGAGTTGCGCCGCCTCATAGACATCACGCGGGATCGCCTGCAGGCCGGCGAGAAGAATGAGCGTGTAGAAACCCATATGCGCCCAGACTGAGAGGAAGACCGACCAGCCGAAGGCAAGATTGGCTTCGAGCAACCAGTCGACCGAGCCAAGGCCGAGCCCCTCCATCGCCGCATTGAGAACGCCGAAACGCTGGAGAATCCACTTCCAGATCAAAGCCACAACGACGGGCGACAGCAGCACGGGGAAGAAGAAGACGGCGCGGAAGAACCCGCGCGCCCGGATATCGCGGTTAAGCACGATGGCCGTGATCAGCGAGAAGCCGACCATGAAACCGACCTGCAGCACCACGAAGAAAACCGTGTTCCAGACCGAGCGCCAGAACAGGTCGCGCTGACAGGAATTGGGGTCGAGGTAATTCTGACAGGAAAGAAGGACCGAAAAGTTTTCGCCGCCCACGGCAGGGCGTTCGGAAAGCAATATGTGTTCGCTGCCGGTCACGGAATAGGCCATGTTCAGCACAATCGGCAGAAAGGCGAAGACCGCGAACAGGATCAGATTGGGTGTAAGAAACACCCAGGCGATCCGCCGATGGCCAAGAACCTTCTGCAGGAAGGCAAAGGGCAGTTCGACGATGCCCATGACGGGCGCAAGAAATTTATACATGAGGGTCCTCCTTCGATCCGGCGCGGCGCGGCATGCGCCGCGCCGGAAGGCGATGGATCACTTCGCCTGTTTCAACGCTTCCTCGAGGTCCGTCTTCGCACGGGCCATGGCTTCATCAACGGTGCTTTCACCGACGATGGCCTGCGTGATGCGCTGTACGGAGATGTTGAACATGGCGCGATTGTTCTTGTAACCCTGATAGGTATAGGCAATCGGGCTGAGGCCGGGGATCTGGTCCAGCCAGGCGTTCATGGCCTTCTGCGTCGCAGGCGTCGCACCCGTATAGGTCACGCCCTTGTCAGCCACGGCCTTATGAGCGGGAACGTTGCGGGTGCGAACCGTGAAGTCGAGATAATTCTCGTCCTGAGCGAGGAAGTTCAGGATGTCGGCAACGATCTTCGGGTTCTTGGTCTGCTTGAAGCCGACAACGCCGGTACCGCCCGGCATGCCGGTGCAGGCAGCGCCGCCGCAGGGCTGCGGCACGACTTCCCAGTCGAACGCATCGCCGACCTGGCTGTCGAAGCGCGCGGTCTGCCAGCTGCCCGAATAATAATAGACGAGCTGGCCGTTGATGAATTCCTGCGCGGCGTCACGATAGGTATTGCCGCCCTGCCCGGCCCAGACGTCACGCGCCATGGTGCCGTCCTTGTTCCATTCCACGAATTTCTTCACGAAGGTCGTGAAACCTTCATCGACGAGAATGGGCTTACCATCAGCATCGAAAATCTTCGCGCCATAGGAAATGGCCGGACCGGCAATGCGGTGGCCGGAACGGTCAATGGCCATCGGGTAAGGCGTGCCGGTCGCCTTGGCGACGGCATTTGCGGCCTTCGCCCAGTCGTCCAGCGTTGCATCCTTGCCGGGTACGGCGACATTGGCCTGATCGAACAAAGTGCGGTTGATGAAGGCGCCGGTGATGGTGAGCTGGGTATGCATGCCGTAGATGCCCTTGTCGTCAGGGCCGCTGCGGTACCATTTCAGCACGTTGGAGAAATTGTCTTCCCAATATTTCGCGTCCACATAGGGCGTGAGATCGAGATAATAGCGGTTGAGACCGCCAAGGTCGGTCACGGTTGCGAAATCCGGGCCGCTGCCGCCGGCAAGCTGCACGGGCAAGCCTTCCAGCAGCGCCTTGTAGGGCACGACGTCAGTGACGATCTTTACGTCCGGATGCTGCTTTTCGTAACGCGCGAGAATGTCTTTCAGAATTTCGCAGCCGTTGCCGTCATAAGCGCAGGTGAAGCGTACTTCCTGGGCCGCCTGGGCGGCGCCTGCAAAGGACGCCGCGCCAATGGCGAGCGCCAATGCCATGCTGTATTTACCGATCATCTCTTTTCCTCCCTTAGATGATTATGCGTTGGCGGATGTGCGCGGAGCCCAGCCCTTGATCCACTCGCCTTCAGCGGCATCGGACAGGCGGACCGGCTTTCCTTCCCTGACCGAGCGATAGATGGCGGTAACGAGTTCGATGGACTGCAAGCCGTCATTGACGGTCACTTCCTTGCCGCCGCGCCCTTCCATCGCGTCAGCGATCGCTTCGACAAAACCGGCAAAGCCGTTTTCGCCATCGGCCACCGTTGCCAGAACGGCGTCGATCTGGTCCTGCGTGGTGGGTGCACGGGCGATGAAACGCCATGTGTCTTCGGCCGGGCGATAGGGCAGCGTGCCGCTCTCGGCGGTGAAGCCTTCGAAGCAGAAACGCAGGCGGGACGTATCTTCGGCGGCACCGAGCGTCACCGAACTCGTCGCCAGCGCGCCGCTTTTCATGCGGAAGCTGAGTGCGGCGCAATCTTCGGTTTCGATCTTGTTGACGCGCGTATCGGCCATGGCGAAAACTTCTTCGACCGGGCCGAGAACGTGGCAGAGAAGATCATGCGCATGGATGGCGTGACCGAGGATCGCGCCGCCGCATTCACCCTTCCAGGTGCCGCGCCACGGAATGTCGTAATAGCTGGCGCCACGGTTCCAGTGAACTTCCGAACTCGCGACGAAGGCCTTGCCCGCAAGGCCTGCATCGATGAGCGCACGAAGCTGCCGCATCGCATGTCCGAAACGGTACTGGAAGACCGGAAACACGCCACGGCCGGTCTTTTTAACGGAGTCGATGAGCGCATTTGCCTCTTCAAGCGAGCGGACGAGCGGCTTTTCGCAGACCACATCCTTGCCCGCCGCATGCGCCTTCAGCGTAACGGGGAAATGCAGGTGCGGCGGCAGGCAGACGTCGATCAGCTGGATGCTCTCATCCGCCAGAACCTCATCGAGATCGGTCGTCAGGCGGATGGACGTATCCTCACCCGCCACGGAACGGGCGCGCTCCAGATCGAGATCGCAGATCGCCTTGACGACGAAGCGCTTCGGCAGGGCCCGATAGCCGCTCAGATGCTGGGCGCCGATGCCGGCGCCAATGATGGCAACACCGATCATTTCGAAGCTCCCTCGGCCTTGGCCTGCGCCTGCAGCGACAGGTCGCATACCTTGAACACATGCTCCTGCGTCATCGCCGTTTCCGTGCGGTTGCGGATGTCGTCGCACAGGCGGCCGAAATAGGGCAGGCCAGCACCGGAAGCATCGATATATTCGCAGCGGTCGCCATTCACGAGAACGAGGCGGTCGGTGCCTTCCTTGTTGCCGACATCGACATATTTTCGCAGCTCAATGTAGCCCTCGGTGCCGAGGATCGTCAGGCGGCCGTCACCCCAGGTCGGCAGCGCATCGGGCGTGTACCAGTCGACACGGATATAGCCGTGGCCCTTGTCGCCGCGCAGCACGACTTCGCCGAAATCCTGCAGGCCCGGATCGCGCGGGTTGGCATAGTTGGCAACGGTGGCGGCCACGATCTCCACTTCGGTCGAACCGGTGAAGAACATGAACTGGTCGATCTGGTGGCTGGCGATATCGGTGATGATACCACCGTATGCTTCACGCTCGAAGAACCACTTCGGGCGGATCTGCCGGTTCAGGCGATGCGGCCCGAGGCCGACGGTCTGGATCACGCGGCCGATGGCGCCCTGCGCGACCAGTTCAGCGGCCTTGGTCACGCTCGGAACTTCAAAACGCTCGGAGAAGTCGACGGTCCAGATGCGCTTGGTCTTTGCCACGGTCTGTCGAAGGCGATCGAGCTGTTCGAAGGTAGTGCAGCCAGGCTTGTCGGACATCACGTCCTTGCCGGCCTCCATGGCGGCGATGGCAAGATCGGCGCGCTTGGACGGAATATCGGCGATGACGACGAGATCAATGGTGCCGTCCGCAAGCAGGGCTTCCTTCGAAGCGGCGCGCGGCACATTCGGGAAGCGCTTCACGAAGCCTTCCACGACGTCGGGTTCGCCCTCTGTCCACCAGCCGGCAAATTCGGCGCCGGCATCCAGCAGGTTCTGGGCCATGCCGAAAATATGCCGGTGCTCAATACCAAGAGCGACGAACTTGATTGCTTTACTCATCCTGCAGTTCCACTTCCTTGCCAGTATCGGCTGAGTTGATGATCGCGTCGATCAATCTGTGAGACAAAAGAGCCGCTTCACCGGTGACGACCGGCGCGCGCCCTGAGGAGATGGCATCTGCGAAATCTTCGAAGACGCCCTGATGCCATTCATGCGTGAAAGCCATGGGGTCGGCGCCGCCACCCGTGCCGGAGGCCGTGCCGCCGAAGGTCTCCTGCCGGCCATCACGCCAGTCGACATGCAGGAGGCCCGAGGCGAGCCGCAGGCTGGCATTGTCGAAATGCAGGACAATCGATTCAGGAGTGCCGGGAAAACTTGCAGTGCTTGCCACGAGCGAGCCGACGGCGCCGTTCGTGAACCGCAGACCGGCCGCGACATAATCTTCCGTTTCCATGCGATGAAACCGTGTCGTCGCCGCCATGGCCTGAACACGCGAAACCGGCCCGGCAAGGCTGAGCGCCAGATCGATGGTGTGGATTGCCTGGGAGATCAGAACACCGCCGCCGTCGCGCGCCAGGGTGCCGCGGCCGGGCTCATCATAATAGGATTGCGCGCGCCACCACGGCACGGAAATTTCGCAGAGACCCAGCGCTCCGAGCGTCCCGTCGTCCACAAGCTCACGGGCTTTTTGCGATGCCGCCCGCATGCGATGCTGGAAGATGATGCCGAGCGTGACGCCGGCGTCACGACAGAGGGCGACAAGGCCTTCGGCTTCCTGCGTGTTGCGGGCGATGGGTTTTTCCATAAGGATGTGTTTGCCCGCTTTCGCGAGCTGTCCGACGATATCAATGCGGGCATTCGGCGGTGTCGCGATGATGGCGAAATCGACATCCGCATCGCGCGCTGCCTCCTCGACCGAGGAATAAACGGCAACCTCATATCCAGCGTGTTTCGACGCTTCGGCCGCCAGCGCCCTGGCGCGGCCCGAACCGCCATCAACTAAACCCTTCAGGTGAATTTTTTCCGGACTTGCCGCACAGGCGAGCACATGCGTCTTCGCCACCATTCCGGCGCCAACGATGACGCAGGTCTTGATATTTTGCATTTCGGGAGCCTCCTTCCCATGCACAATAATTTGCATACCGGTATGCCGGTTGTCAACAGGCTTGTGTTCCGGTATACCGGTTATGAAAACACTGGAGGGTATATGCCGAAAATTCCCGTAACAGGTGGCACCGTGCCGACGATGGAGCGACTGGACCTTAACCGTCCGGTTGTGGACCAGATCTATTCCGCGCTGAAATCGGCCATCCTTTCCCGGGAGCTTTTTCCCGGCCAGGCGGTTTCGGAAAACGAAATCGGGCAGTCCTTCAATTCCAGCCGCACGCCGGTGCGCGAAGCGCTGAGCCGCCTGCGGGATGACGGCCTGATCGTCACCCTGCCAAGCCGTGGCACCTATGTCTCCAGATTGTCGGAAAAACACATTCGCAGCGCGCAATTCATCCGCGAGGCACTGGAAGTCGCTGCCGTTTGCAGGCTGTGCCAGATCGGCCTAACAGCGGAAGCCGAGCTGGAGATCGAACACGCCCTTACCGGCCAGCGCGCAGCCATGCACCGCGGGGACAGAAAGGCTTTCCGTGTGCATGACGACCAGTTCCACAGTGCGCTTGCCGCCGCAACGGGTCTGGAGAGGCTGGAAACGCTGTTGATCCGCGAAAAGGCGGGGCTGGACCGCCTGCGCGCGCTCGCCATCACCGACGAGGCGCATATGGCGCGGCTGCTCTCCGAACATGAGGCGGTGTACGATGCGATCAAGGTCGGGGACGAAGCCCGCGCGACCGATGGTTTGCGCAAGCACCTGCGACGCGTCCTCGGCATTCTTTCGCAGGTTTTCGAGAACCACCAGGACTATTTCGAATAATTCCGCGCCATCATTTTCAACGGTTCGAGCATCATGAACACGGCAAATCCCGAAAAAGCGCTTGCCATGTCGCAGGCGAGACTTCTGTGCGACACGATGAGCACACTTGCGGAATCCCCTGTCTGGGACGAGCGGCGACAGGTGCTTTTCTGGTGCGATATACTCGGCAGAACGGTGCGATCCGCAGCGCTTGAGCCGGGCCTTTATCGCGAATGGGCGTTTCCCAACACGGTATCGAGTCTCGGGCTGTGTCAGAACGGCGACCTCATTGTCGCCTGTGGCATGGATATTGTCATCCTCGATCCGGACAGCGGCAAAACGCGTCTCCTCCACTCCATTCCGGCGCTGGGCGGCATTCCTTGCCGGCTGAATGACGGACGGGTTGGCCCCGACGGCGCTTTCTGGGTGGGAACCATGCACAATGTGCCACTCGCGGACATGGAGCCCCATGGTGAACTTTGGCGGATCACCGAAAAGAGCGCCGAGCGCATGCAGACCGGCCTGACATGCCCGAACGGCCTCGCCTTTTCCCAGGACGGTTCCATCATGTGGCAGAGCGATTCCGTCCAGAAGTGGATACGCCGGCGAAAATTCGACAGCAGGAACGGCATGTTCGGTGAGGGCGTGCCGGTGGCCCATATGACGGAAGAGACAGGAAGACCCGATGGCGGCTGCCTCGACAGCAGCGGCACCTATTACAGCGCGGGCGTTTCCGCGGGCCTGTTGAACGTTTTCACACCCGACGGCGGGCATGCGGAGGTGCTCGCAGCGCCCGTCCCGCACCCCACCATGCCGTGCTTCGGAGGACCTGATTTCAGCATCCTTTTCCTGACATCACACCGCCACAACATGTCCGAAGACCGGCTCGCGAAAGCACCGTTTTCGGGCGGCGTCTGGGCGATCCCGACAACGACGAAGGGATTTGCAGCCTTCCGTTTTGGCGAAGGTGGATAGAGCCCGGAAACCGAGCGCAGATTCCTACTCCTCCCGGAAGGCGCGGCTGATCTGGTCCGTCAACGGCTTAGCGATATAGGACAGCGCCGTCCTTTCACTGGTCTGGATGAAAGCCTCTGCCGGCATGCCCGGCACCAGCGGCGCATTGTTGAGCTTTTCCCGCTCTGTGACCGGCACGGAAATCCGCGCCAGATAATAAGAGAGACCGGTGCGCTGATCGGTGGTGATATCCGCCGCGATGCGACTGATATGGCCCTCCAGTTCCGGCGTGACGCGCTGGTTGAAGGCGGTCATGCGCAGCATGGCCTTTTGCCCCACCTGCAACTGGTCGATATCCTTCGGTACGATCTGCACCTCGAGCGCCAGCTCGTCCCCATCGGGCACGATGAGCATGATGGGGTCTGCCGGCGTCACCACGCCGCCGACGGTATGCACCGCCATTTCATGCACCATGCCGGATTGTGGCGCGATGATATCGATGCGTTTCAATTCATCTTCGGCGGCGACCTTGCGCTCGACAAATTCACCCATCTGGGCCTGTATCTCGCGCAGCTCCCGCCCGACTTCGGTGCGCAATTCCTGATCGATCTGCAGGATTTGCAGCTTCGTTTCGGTGATCCGGCCGGCAGTCTGCGCCTGATAAGCAATTTTTTCGCCGCGCTCGCCGCCAAATGTCGCGGCCTGCGTCTGCAGGCTGTTCAGCCGCTGCACGGACACGACGCCCTGTTCCCGCAGGGATTTCTGCGAGGTGATTTCAGCCTGTAAAACCGCAAGACCGTTATCATAGGCGACTTCCTGCGCCTTCAAGCCTTCGATTTCATGCTCGAACTGGGTAATTCGTTCGGACAGCTGCGCTTTTCGACCCTCGCGATAGGACTTGCGGAACTCGAACAGCCTGGTTTCGCTGCGCATGGAGGAAGCGACATCGGGATCATCCTTGCGTGACAGCAGAGCCTGCGGAAAGACGAGTTCCGGCATATCGTCCCGCTCGGCTTCCAGCCTTGCCATGCGCGCATTCAGCTCATCCAGACGCTTTGTCACGATGGCGAGATTGGCGCGGGTCTGGGTCGCGTCGAGGCGCATGACGACATCTCCGGCCTTCACCCTGTCGCCCTCATTCACCAGAATTTCGCCGACGACGCCGCCGCTCGGGTGCTGTACTTTCTTGCTGTAGGAATCCACCACGAGATGACCGGAGGCGACCACAGCACCGGCAAGATTGGTCGTCGCAGCCCAGCCACCGACACCGGCCAGCAACGCAACGCCTGCGGCAAGGCCGGCAAGCAAATGTGTGCGGATGGAGCGGGATACATGGGCGCGCTGATCAGTGTTTGACATCCGCATCTCCTTCCTGGCTGTTCTCTTCCCGGGCATCTTCCAGCGCAACTGGCTGGGCTTGGGTATTGGCCACGACACGCAACGGCGAGACCGTCTGGGCGGATGCGGTGTATCCCTTGGGAGCCTGCCCTTTTTGAGCCTGACCCTGGGGAACGCGCAGCACTTTTGAGAGTACCTCGTCGCGCGGGCCGAAGGCCTTCATCCGTCCCTCTTCCATCATCAGAATGAGATCGACAACGCCGATGGCGCTCGGCCGGTGGGCGACGACGACGGCGATGCCCTTGCGCGCCTTGACCGACGCAATCGCCTTGACCACGGCGGCTTCACCTTCCGCATCAAGATTGGCGTTCGGCTCGTCCAGCACCACGATGAAGGGATTGCCGTAAAGCGCGCGGGCAAGCCCGATGCGCTGGCGCTGCCCGGCCGAAAGGGCAGAGCCCGCCTCGCCGATATCGCTGTCATAGCCCTTTTCGAAACGCAGGATCAGTTCGTGCGCTCCAGCAGCTTTTGCCGCGGCGATGATGGCCTCGGGATCGGGATTGTCCTCGAAACGGGAAATATTCTCACCGATCGTGCCGTCGAACAGCTCCACGCCCTGCGGCAGATAGCCGATATGACGGCCAAGGGCCTCGCGATCCCATTGATCGAAGCTCGCGCCATCCAGCCGCACCTTGCCGGCCGCCGGCATCCAGGCGCCCGTGAGAATACGCGACAGGGTGGATTTGCCGGAGCCGGAGGGGCCAATCACCCCGAGCGCATTTCCGGCAGTGATGACAAAGCCAAGGCCGGTGACAGTTGGCTTTCTCTCGCCCGGCGGAACAATGGTGGCGTTCTCTACCCGCAATTCCTTTTCAGGTTTCGGCAGTGCCATGGCTGTGGCATTGGCCGGCATCTGCGCGAAAAGCTCCCTCAGCCGCGCCCAACTCTGCCGAGCGGCCACGAAGGACTTCCAGTTGGAAATGGCAAGATCGACGGGCGCCAATGCCCGGCCCATCATGATCGAGCTGGCAATCATCACGCCGCCCGACGCCTCCTGGTTGATGACAAGCCATGCGCCAACCGCAAGAATGGCCGATTGCAGCACGACCCGCAGGGATTTCGCGATATTGCCAAGACCGCCGGCCACATCGCCCGCCTTGCGATTGGCGGCGAGATAGGCCTCGTTGGAGTTTTGCCAGCGCTTGCCGAGCCTGCCGCCAAGCCCCATGGCCTGCACAACCTCGGCATTGCGGCGCGAGGCCTCCAACTGCCGATTGCGGGCCATGTTTTCGACCATCGTGTCGCGGATCGGCTTCTGCGAAAAGATGTTGGTCAGGATCGTCAGCGATATGAGCAAAATGGCGCCGGCAAGGGCCGTCACGCCGATCCAGAAATGAAACAGAAAACATATGCCGAGATAAAGCGGCATCCACGGCAGATCGAAAAAGGCTGATGGACCCGTGCCGGAGAGGAAGCCGCGGACATTGTCGAGATCGCGCAGCGGCTGTAGCCCATCGCCCGGCATGCGGTTGACGAGCGGCAGGCGCACCACCGCATCATGCACCCTGCCGGAGTGTCGCATGTCGAAATCTTCGCCGATGCGGATCAGAACGCGGGCGCGGATGATATCAAGCAGGCACTGGAAACCATAGAGGCCGAGCGCGAGAAGGGCCAGCCCGACCAGTGTCGGCAGGCTGCCGCTGGCCAGCACGCGGTCGTAGACCTGCAGCATGAAGAGTGGCGAGGTGAGCGCCAGTATGTTGACGACACCGCTGACGAGCGCGACGCCGAGAAATGTGCTTTTAAGGGGCGAAACAACCGCCGCAGTGAGGGACTGCGGCGGTGTCTGCTGGTGGTTTTGAAAGCCCACAGCCTGTTTTTCCTTATGCGGCAAGCGCCGATGCGCTGGCGAAAATGAAGTCCGATGCGTCGAGTACGCTGGAATCTACACCAACGAGTGTGATCGAAACGGAGGCGTCGGAGTCTGATTCCACCACCGCATTGCCGTTGAGGTTATACCAGAACAGGTCTGCGACCGAGGTTGAACCCCAACCGGATACATCAAGCTTATCAGTACCATCCTGATAACCATAGGTGCCGGTTGGTCCAGCGGTTACGATATCGTTACCACCCGAGAAGACGAATGTATCAGCGCCGGCAAAACCGGTCAGCGTGTTCGAAGATGCAGTATCTTCGACTACAGTGCCGGTAGCCGCGAAGTAGTCATAAAAGCCGGCCAGCGAGCCGAAACGCGCAAGCTGGTAAACCGCGAGATCAAGTAGATCGCGCGCGCCGGCGAGCGAATAGGCGCTGTCGGGATCGATCAGCAGTTCCTGCTGGCTGACGGCGATGCCGCTGGTGGACTGGCTGTAGCCGGTGCCCAGAACAATGCTGTCAACCGAACCCGTCAGGTTGCCCTGGGAGTACTGCAGAGCGCCGCTCATGACGATGCCCTTGCCGCCGTTGCTGCCATCGCCCCACGCCTCATAGGTCGTGTTGGGATCGATGGTGGTCGTGGCGAGAGAGCTGGTCTGAGCGTCGTAGAACGCACCATAGGTCGAACCGAAACCGCTCGTCCAACCGTTGAGATAGCCGATCAGGTCGGAGGAAGACTGCGTCAGTTGAATTGTGGTAGCCATAGGTGTACTCCTTTGCTGGCCAATATCGATACCTTCGTCCTGTGACAAAGGCGTTTCATCTCCGGGACGGGCTGCAACCCGGCCCGGAGAATCTCTTCCGCGCCTCAGAATTTCACGTTCATCGTCGCGATAAAGGTACGGCCAGGCGCGGTGTAGGCGCTTGTTGCCGGAATATATTTACGATCCATCAGGTTATTGACGGCGAAACGAAGCGTTGCCTTGTCATTGAAAGCGTAGGACCCATAGAGGTCTACCGTCGTGTAGGGATCGGTCACCTCACGCAGATTGCCCTCCGTATCGAGCGTGCGCGATTGTGTCGGCGTGACGTGGTTCAACCGTGCGCCCAGAGAGAATTTTTCCTCAAAGAAACGCATACCGCCATCGAGCGTGAGCTTCACCTTTGGGGCCACATCGCCGGGCCAGGCGACGATCTCGCCGCTCGTTGTTGTGGTGCCGTTGGAAAAAACCTGCGTTTTGTCCGGCCAGTCTGTCTTCAGCAACGTTGCCGAACCACCAAGCCAGAAACTTCGTGCATCATAATTGCCCTCAAGTTCAAGCCCGCGCATATAGGTCGTGCCATCGAGATTGACGAAGCTTGTATAGGTGCGGCCAGGAACCTGATCGGTGACGAGATAGCCGAGCGCGATGTAATCTTTCACCTCGCGGCGGAAGGCAGCCATTTTGATGCGCACAGAATCGTGGTCCAGCAGCACACCGTCGAAGCTCATATTCGCACCGATCTCATAGGTGGTGGCTTTTTCAGCCCGGAGAGACTGGTTCGGGGCATATTCGTAACCAACGGAATCTCCGGGGCGCGCACCGGCAAAAAAAGCCTCCAGAGTTGTCGGCGGGCGCAGGCTTTGAGAATAGCTCACATAGGGGCGAAGCCAGTCGAATGGCTTGAATTCTATTGTGGCTGAGGGAAGCCACGCGCTATAGGTACGGTCGATGTCCGTCTCATAGGCAGGGTTTTCGACAACGGGATCATATCGTGTGGCCGAAGGCCCGGTTCCCGGCATACAGGTCGATGAAACATTGCTCCAGACTCGGCTGAGAAATCTTGCCTCGGTGATATTTGTGCCGGGATTTTGCGGGAGAAAAACAGCGTAATAATATTGCGACGCAGTGTAATTGTTGCCGATAGGATCGCATGCAACTGTAATCGTGCGCAGGTACGAAATCTCATCGTAATATGTCGACTTGCCTTTCAGGCGCGACCAGTCATATCGCACACCGCCACTTATCGTTACCCAATCCGCAGGTTCAAGTTCACCGTTTAAAAACAGACTCGCGACATCGCGCCGCCCAGGCGGACTAAAAGCGGTGTAGCTGCTGGCGAAGGCGGGGTTGTTCGCAATGGCGGAACTCGTGGTAACCGATGAGGAAATGTCCCTGAAAGCTTCCGCCCCGTAATTCAGGCTGAGGGCACCCGCTTTGGTATCGAAACGACTGGTATTCTCCACGCTGCCGCCGAAACTACGCAGGCCCATATCGAGATTTGTCTCTACCGCATAAGTACGCGCGCCCCGCAGTTCATGCGTCATGTTATCGTTCAGCCATAGTGACGACTTGAAATCGATGAGTTCGCTTTCGGGATTCCAGTCCAGCTTGGCCACGATGCTGTCGTTGCGTACGCTTTCCCGGTCGATAAAGTTGGATGCACCCTGCACAAAATCATTCTGCTGATGCATCCATGACAATGAAGTCTGCACATCCCCGAAATCGCCTTCGCCCTTGAAGAAGGTCGACCAGCCTTCCCGGCCGAGCAGGTCTTTCATCGTCAGCGCGGTGCTTTGGGCCTCACCTTTCGTTCCGATCTTGTATTCGTCCATGATCGTGCGGCTGTAACCTGCGACGAAAGAAAGAGGACCATCCGGCTCTCGAACAGCAGCCAGAACCGAACCCTGAAAATCGTAACCATTGGTGCCGCGGGAAATATTGACCTCTCCGCCTTTGTTCGCACCTTCGGGGATCAGATCGGCGGCTCGGATGGTGCGGAACTCAACCTTGCCGCCCAGAGAACCGGCATTGCCGGAGGTAGCGTTGGTCATTTTCTCAACTTCGACCGCACGGATAAAGGCCGTATCCACATAGGCTTGGCCGTTATTGGCGGAATAAATCGAGGCGCCGCCGGTGCTGAAACCACGCTGCGCATTCTGCCGCGCACCATCGATGGAGACGACCACGCGGCCGCTCTCCTGCAAACCGCGCACATTGGGTGAAACTGTCGGGAAACTGCCATTGCCTTCCCCGGCATAAACACCGGATACCCGGTTGAAGACATCGCGCGTATTGCGCACGCCGGCGGATTGGATCGCCTCGCGGCTGACAACGCTGACGCTGGCAGGGGTTTCATAAACCCAGTCCGGCGTTCCCTGATAACCGGTGCCGGCAATGGAATTACGCCCGGTTTTACCGGTGACGGTGATTGCTTCCAGAACAGTCGTGCCTTCGGCCCCGGAAAGATCGGCGGCCGCCTGCCCCGTGCCGATGACGACCGTTCGGCCATTTCCGGCGATGCGGAAATTGACGCCAGTGCCGGCCAGCAGCCGTGACAGGGCCTCCCTCACCGTGAAACTGCCCGTGACGGCATTGGTGCGCACATTGCCGGCGGATGGCGTGGCAAGCGTGACCTGAAGACCGGATTGCCGCCCGAAAGCGCCGACGACGGACGATAGCGATTGGGCGGGAATATTGAATGGCCGCGTTGCGCCCTGCTCACCACCGGCGCGCTGACCATTTGCGGTATTCGCCGCGGTCTGCGCAAAAGCCGGCATCGAAATTGACACGGCGACCACTGTCGTCGCCAGCAGGGCGGCCCTGCGCGCCCGCTGTCCCGTTTTTTTCTCTGAACCGGTCGTACGTATCTGGAGGCGCATACTAGCTTTGTCTTCCTGTCTTTCACTCCGGATATATCTTGACCGGATTACTCAACAAAAAGACGATTGCCTCGGCAATTTTTTTCAGGCTTTCGGAATAAATTTTATAAATTACTGAAAATAAACATGATTTTTTGCTTCATAGCGTTTCAGAAGCGGGTGATGATGCGGGCACTATCGCCAATCGCGTGAACTTTGCCCTTATAAGGCTCCACCAATGCTTCCAGCGCGCGGTCCGGTTCGCGTAGATCGTAAAAGCCCGTCACCCGCTGCTCGGCCAGCGTCTTGTCGGCCATCGTCAGCCATGCCGGATGGTAACGCTGGATCTGTTCCACCACAGAACCGATCGTCGCATCCACCACGTAAAGCTCGCCATTGCGCCAGCCGCCAATATCCTCGACGGACACATTTTCTTTGCGGATCGTGCCCGAAGCGTCGACAATCAGCATCTCGCCCGGCACGAGCCGGGTTGGCGGTGCGTTGCGGAAGGAGGCTTCCACGGAACCGTGGGCAAGTGCGACTTGCGTTACACCATCCGTCAGGTCGACGTCGAAAGCCGTGCCCAGCACCTGAACGGTGACGTTTTTCGCCTCCACGATGAAGGGGCGCGTGGTGTCCGGCACGACATCGAAGAAAGCTTCGCCCTTCAGCACTTTCACAGTGCGGCGACCATTGGTGAAATCCGTGGAAAGAGCGCTCGCCGCCGCAAGCTGTACCCTGCTGCCATCATCGAGAGTTATCGTGCGGCTTTCAGCGGTACTGGTCTGATAATCGGCCTTGATACGGACGAGAGACGCCGGGACGAACAGCACCGCAAGACAGAGAGCCGCCGTCGCCATCGCCGCACCGGCATAATGCCGCCCGGACCAACGCCGCCGCGATACCGGTTTCGCGGCCTTTTCCGGCAGATGCGGCGCATCTTCCCAGAGGCTCTTGAATTCCGGCTCTAGCAGACCGAGGTTGCGCCACGTCTTGCAGGTCCGCTCCCAGGCAAGACGGTTTGCCGGAGACGATGCCAGCCATCGGTCGAATTCAGCCTTCAACCGCGGTTCCACTGTGCCTGCCTGAAGGCGAAGCAGCCATTCGGCCGCTTCTTCCGCCTTCCCGTTCGGCAATTCTATTTTATTGTCTGGATCAATGGTCATTGAACCCGGCCAGTTCCTTTGGGCAGGCGGAGGAGCCGCCTCGTCTTCCGCGTTGTTATAAAGACGTTTGAGAGAGAGATTTTTTTCACGGGATGCGGCAAGCAGGGCAATTTTACTTCATTTCTTTGGTAATCGCGGCAATGCTGCCCTTGATCAGACGGTGAGCGCTGGCCACGGACACCCCGAGGTGACGCGCGATCTCTTCCATATTGTAACCACCGAATCTATGCATTTCCAACGCCACACGTGCCTGAACCGGCAGGGAGGCCAAAATAGTCTGCATCTGCCGGACTTCATCGCAGAACAGCGCATGTTCCTCCGGCGTGCCGTGATCCTGCGGCACACCCCAGAACGGGGTGTCATCCGGCCGCTCCCGCAGGTCCTGGCGACTTCGCCGACGGTTATCGAGAGCAAGGTTGCGAACGATGCGGAAGAGATAGGATTTGAGGTTGGAGGGGTTGCCGGAGGCCTCCGGAACGAATTTCAGGAATGCCTCCTGAACAACGTCTTCCGCATCCGCCCGCGACCCCAAAATGAGGGTGGCGTATTTGATCAGGTCGACCCTATGCGCGACGTAAGCGTTATAACGCTTGTCATCTTCCCGTATGCCCATGTCTCAACCGAGAGAAATTTCAAGGATCAACGAAACTGCACGCCGCTGTTTGGCAGCGCAGATTTCCGGTAAAAATCTCTAGCACTCAAACCGTCAGTCGAACAGATATTTCATGACAATTATCATCAAGAATTTGTGCGGCCGCCAGCAGATGCGGCCTGCTTCTGCTGGCGTTAGATAGCTCCGTCGACGATAACCATCGGCCGCCCCTGCGAACAGGGCTCGATACGGGCATCAATGCGATAGATATCGCGGAGCATGTCCGAGGTTATCACCGCCTCAGTACTGCCGCTCACCACCATTTCACCGCGCGCGATTACCATCGTATTCTCGCAATAACGCAGTGCATGGTTGAGGTCGTGCAGGGCGATCAACACGATCATGCCGGTTTTCTGGGCAAGCTCGGTCACGAAACCTAGAACCTCGATCTGCCGGTGAAGATCGAGCGCCGATGTCGGCTCGTCCATCAGCAAGACTTCCGGCTTGCGCGCCAGCGCCTGTGCCAGCGACACCAGCTGCCGCTGGCCGCCGGACAACTCGCCGAGACCGCGGAAGGCAAGATCGTGGATTTTCAGCGCCTTGAGAATGGCATCGATCTCAAACAGCTCATCATCCTGAACGCGCCAGCCGCCACCCTGCTTGGCGGAAAGAAGCACGGATTCATAGACTGTCAGCACGGCGTTGGCGCCGGTATCCTGCGGCATGTAGCAAATGGCGCGGTTACCGCGCGCCGTATCGGAGAGTTCGACCAGACCGGGACCGGAGATCAGGCTGGCGATACGCTTGAAAAGCGTGGATTTGCCAGCGGCGTTGGGTCCAATCACCGCCGTCACGCTACCGCTTTCCAGCGTATCGATGCCGACCTTGGACAGAACCGTAGTGCGGCCATAGGCGGCACCGACATCCTTCAGTGCGAGCGCTACCATGCGCGTCTCCTGTTGCCGAAAATGAGCACGAAAAAGAACGGTACGCCGACGAGCGCCGTGATGACCCCGATCGGCAAAATGGCGCCGGGGATGAGGACCTTGCTGATGACCGAGGTTGTCGACAGAAGCAGCGCGCCGCAGATGATCGAGCCGGGCAGGAAGAAGCGCTGATCTTCACCTACCAGCATGCGGGCGATATGCGGACCGACAAGCCCGACAAAACCGATGGTGCCGACGAAAGAAACCGGGATGGCCGCCAGCAGGCTGACCGTCAGCATCGTCTGCAACCGCAGCCGGCGCACATTGATGCCCATGCTGGCTGCCTTGTCATCGCCCAGCCTGAGTGCCGTCAGCGCCCAGGCGTTGCGCATGAACATCGGCACGGTGATGACGAGAATGGCCGCAGTCACATAGACTTTTTCCCAGGTTGCCTTCGTAAGGCTTCCCATGGTCCAGAAAACGACGGCGGCAAGCGCCTGTTCGGACGCCAGATATTCCAGCAGCGACAGCGCCGCATTGAAGGTGAAGACCAGAGCGATGCCGAGGAGCACGATGGTTTCAACCGTCACACCGCGCAGCGTCGAGGCGAAATGGATGAAGAGCGCCGCAACCATGGCCATGATGAAGGCATTGATCGGCACCATATAATGCACAGCACCCGGAAAGATCGCCACGCCGCCGACAAGCGCCAGCGCCGCACCAAAACTTGCAGCAGCCGAAATGCCGAGCGTGAAGGGGCTGGCAAGCGGGTTGGACAGGATGGTCTGCATCTGCGCACCCGCAACCGACAGCGATGCACCGACAGTGACAGCCATCAGCGCTATCGGCATACGGATGTCCCAGATCACGACCCGCAGCTGGTTTGCAGCGGCGGCCGGATCGGCAATGGTCGCCAGCACTTGGGAGATTGTATAGCGCGCCGGGCCGAGCGCCATATCCGCGGCCATGCTGAAACAAAGGGCGATGAAAAGCCCGAGAAGAATAACGATCCTGCGCGCGGCAAGGGCGCGATATTGATCGCGCCCGCTGACGCCAACGGCGCTTTCATTCAGCGAACTCATTGGTTCAAACCTTTTTCGAGCGAGGCGAAATAGCCCGGCTTATAGGTAACGGGGAGGAACTTCCGGTAAAATTCCTCAGCGTTTTTTTCCGGATCGAGATCGGCGAAGAGGTCCGGATGGAACCACTTGGCAAATTGCTGGATCGGCAAAAACTCGTAAGGCGCGCCATAAAACTGGTGCCAGACGGCATGGACATTGCCTTGCTTGACCGCCTTCAGTTCCGGAAACGGCGTACGCGTCATCAGATTGGCCAGCCGCTCGCGCGAAAGCGCCACGTCTGCGCCCAGCCCGAGGGGAACGAACTGGTTGATGTCGGATTCCGCCGCCCAGTTCGAGCCGGTGACGATGACATGATCCGGATCAGCGACGACCAGCTGCTCGGGATTGAGATCGCCGAAGGTCGTCTTGATGATGCCGTCGGCAATATTGTGACCACCGGCCAGATCGACCATCGCGCCGAAATTGGCAGGCCCAAAGGTGCGGCAGCAATTGTTCTCGCCGGAAATGCCCGGTGAACGCTCGATGAAGACATTCGGGCGCTTCAGGTCCTTGGCGCTGGCGAGCCGGTCGGTCACGCGGGCGATTTCAGCACGGCGATAGGCGATGAATTCCTTGGCGCGCTCATCGGCACCGAACAATTTCCCAAGGATTTCGATCGAGGCTTCGCTGTTCCTGTCGGGATCGATGCGGAAATCGAGATAGACGATCTTGATGCCGGCGGCAGCGGCCTTCTCTTCGAAACCACTTTCCTTGGCGGTTTTTTCTGTTTCCAGATTGAGGGTGATGACATCAGGGGAAAGGGTGATTGCCGTTTCCAGACTGAAATCACCCTGCGGCAGATAACCGAAGCGCGGCAGTTTCTCGATCTGCGGAAAACGCTCGACATAGGCCGTGTAGCTGTCAGGATCTTTCTTGAGCAGATCGTCACGCCAGCCGACGATGTTTTCGAATGTTTTATCGCCCTTCAGCGCCGCAATGACGTGGATCTGGCGGGCTTCGCCAACGATGACACGCTTGGCCGGCAGGTCCAACTCGACCTTGCGGCCGGTGACATCGGTGATCTCGCCTGCATGGGCTGTCATGGCGAGAAGAGAGAAGGCCAGCACCGCAAGATGCCTCAGAGCATTGAGCCGCATGAGAAGTCCTCATTGTGTTCCAAAAGAAAATGATGAAACCGCATCACTGCGGTCTCATCCATCGAACGGACGGCGCTCCTCTTCACCGTCCCTGTCTTATTTCGCGTCCTTCAGAGACACGAAGTAGCCGGGCTTGTAGTCAAGCGGCAGGAAGCGGGCATGCAATTCCTTGAAGGTCGCCTCCGGATCGAGGTCCTTGAAGAGATCAGGATGCAGCCACTTGGCAATTTCCTGAATGGCGACGAACTGGTAGGGATTGTTGTAGAACTGGTGCCAGATGGCGTGGACATTGCCGTCCTTCACAGCCTGCACACCGGTAAAGGCCGGGCGCTTGGTGAGGTTTTCCAGCTTGCGATGGGCTTCCTTCACATCCGCGCCATAACCGACGCCGACCCAGTTGCCGCCGGGAACGTAACCGTTCCAGTTGCCGCCGGTGATGATGATCTGCTCGGGATTGGAGGCGATGATCTGCTCCGGATTGACGGTGCCGAAGGTGCCGGGAATGATGTCCTTGGCCATGTTGATGCCGCCGGCAAGCTCGACCATCTTGCCGAAATTCTCGTTACCGAAGGACATGCAGCAATCGTCGGAATAACCGCCGGCGCGCTCGACGAAGACGACGGGCTTCTTCGGATTGGCCTTGGCGAGCGTATCGGTGACCTTGGCAATGGAGTCAGCACGGAACTTGATGAAGTCCTCAGCGATCTTTTCCTTGCCCGTCAGCTTGCCCATCAGGCGCATGCTCGGCTCGGTATTTTCCATCGGCTTTTCGCGGAAGTCGACATAAACAAGCGGAATACCGACCTTGGCGAGCTTCTCGATGTAGCCTGCCTCTTCGGTCGCCGTCTTGGCGTCGATATTCATCAGGATCACGTCCGGCTTCAGCGCAACCGCCTGCTCGACGTCGAAAGTGCCGTCCTTCATACCGCCGAAGGTCGGCAGCTTGGCGATCTCAGGATATTTGGCAAGATAGGCGTCATAGGTTTCCGGATCGGCTTTCGCCAGATCGTCGCGCCAGCCGACCACGTGCTGGAAAGGGTTTTCCTTGTCGAGCGCCGCGAGGAAATAGATCTGCCGTCCTTCGCCGAGGATGACGTGCGAAACGGGAACATTAACTTCGACATCCCGGCCGGTCACATCCTTGACGGTGACCTTTTCGGCCAATGCCGGCCAGGCGGCGGATACGAGAAGGCCAAGGGCAAGTGCCGCAGATTTGGCTGAGATGCGCATCGGATATTGCTCTCCAGTGTTGACTGGCGGGGCTGTATTATTTTCTGACTGTACTAGTCAACATTTATGTTTTAGAGCCATTCTCAACTGACCGGCGCACGGGTTGAAGACCAAATGATCGACACTATTCAATATGGCAAAAACGACAGCCTGAGAGATGAAATCAAAGCCTACTGGTCCGGCCGCGCCGCGACCTTCGACCTTTCCCCCGGACATGAGATTTTTTCCGAAGATGAGCGCGAAGCCTGGCATGCCCTGCTTTTGAAGCATCTGGGACCGGGAGAAGGCCGCAAGGCGCTTGATCTCGCCAGCGGAACCGGCGTCATTTCGCACCTGATGGACGATCTCGGTTTTCAGGTCACGGGCATGGACTGGTCGGAAACCATGCTGGCGCTCGCCCGGGAAAAAGCAAAAAGCCGCGCTCGCAACATCCGCTTTTTTGTCGGCGATGCCGAAAATACCATGGAGCCGGATGAAAGCGCCGATGTCATCATCACGCGTCATCTCGTCTGGACACTGGTGGACCCACAGGCGAGCTTCGCCGAATGGTTCCGCGTACTGAAACCGGGTGGACGGCTGCTGATCGTCGACGGCGATTTCGTCAATGTCGGCTGGCGCGAAAAACTCGTCAAGAGACTGGCTGCGGGCCTCGAACGCGCCGGCCTCGTGAAGCCGGACCAGCCGCACAAGCCGGCGGATCCGGGCAATACGTTCAACAGCATTCTTTCACGGGTCTATTTTTCCGACGGAGCGCGGGCTGACGATGTCGCGGCACTGTTGCGCGCCACGGGCTTCGAGCCCGTCGCAGTCGATCAGGAGCTAAAGGCCATCCATCGCGCCCAGTCGAAAAATTTCAGCCTGCTGAAGGGCATCCTGCGCGGCCTTCAGCACCGTTATGCGGTCTGCGCGGTGAAGCCGGATATGTCCGCGAAAGGCTGAGGACGACCAGAGCCGTCTCATTTTTCGGCCTGCTCAAAGAGATCGTCCAGCCGGGGTTTCGCTCGGCCGGGCACATCGATTTCCCTGTAGCTCTGCGGCAAGGTCGCCTCGCCCACCTTGATCAGCATGACCATGCCCATGCCGTAATGCGGCGAGCATTTGATGCCATAAAAGCCCGGCCTGTCAAAACCGGTCTCGAATTCGTCGTTGATGCGGCTCTTGAAGCCTTCGGCGCCTTCAGGAACCATACCGTCGATGGTCGCGGCATTGTGGCTCTTGTGGGTCGGCACGAAGCGCACACGGTCACCGGGTGCGATCTCCAGAAAATCGGGCTCAAACACCATCGGGCCTTTTTCGCCCCGGTTCAGCATTTTCACCTCAAAGGTTTCGGCCATGGCATGCAAGGGAAGGCCCGTGGCCAGCGCCAATACAATTCCGGCCAGAGCATTACGCCGCTGCACGCCAAGGCGAAGCTTTTTCAATCTCGTCATCGTGCCAATACTTTCTTTGCCTGATCGGCCATCCCATGGGCCGGCAGAAAACGAATATGGGAAAAGCCGCCTTCATCCGTGGTGACGACGGACTGCACCCCGAAAACATCGGCGATCGTCGCCGATGTGAGCACCTCGCGCGGTGCACCGGCCGCAATCACCTGCCCCCGATGCATGATGGCGACGCGGTCGCAGAACATGGCGGCGTGATTGAGATCATGCAGCGCCGCCACGACCGTCAGCCCCTGCCTGCGAACCAGATCGAGCAGACCGATCTGGTGGCCGATATCAAGATGATTGGTCGGTTCGTCGAGCAACAGAATGTGCGGTTCCTGCGCCAGGGCGCGGGCGATATGCAGGCGCTGGCGTTCGCCGCCGGAAAGGTGATGCCAGTATCGTTCCGCCTTGTCCGCCATGTCGACATTGTCGAGCGCGGCATTAGCGATGGCGTCGTCATTGGCCGACCAGGCGGAGAGCGGACCGAGATAGGGGGTGCGTCCAAGTTCGACGGCCTGTCGAGCCGTAATACGCTCGGTGGTTTCGGCCTGCTGCTCCACAAAGGCCAATCGGCGGGCGAGATCACGCCGTCCGAAGGAGGCAAGCGCGTCGTCACCAAGCGTGACGTGGCCACGGCGCGGCTTGCGGATACCGGCCAGCATGGAAAGCAGCGTGCTTTTGCCGGAACCATTCGGGCCGATAATGCCCAGAAACTCCCCGGAACCGACATCGATGGAAACACCCCGGACGATATCGACATTGCCGGCATGGAAATGCAGGTCGTGAGCGGACAATCTCATGATCGCCCCCTTTTCTGCCCGAGAATGAAGGCAAAGGCCGGCGCGCCGACGAGCGCGGTGATGACCCCGATCGGCAGCACCTGACCGGGAATGACGATGCGCGAGAGAATATCGGCGACGATCATGAAAACAGCACCGGTCAACGCCGTCACCGGCAGCAACATGCCATGGCGAACGCCGACGAAGATGCGCGCCGCATGCGGAATGACAAGACCGACAAAGCCGATGGAACCGACCAGCGACACCATCACCGCCGTCATGATCGCCGAAACCGAGATCAACACCGCATAGGTCCGGCGCACCGGAATTCCGAGCGAGGCGGCGGCCTGACCGCCGAAAGCGAAGGCATCCAGCGCCCGGGAATACCAGAGGCACACCGCAAGACCAGCGATACTGACCGGCAAAGCCATCCAGACATCGGGCCAGCGCACACCGGAAAGATTACCGAGAAGCCAGAACATGATGCCGCGCGCCTGTTCGGCATTGGCGGATTTGGTGACGATGAACGAGGTCATGGCATTGAACAGCTGCGAACCGGCCACGCCGGCCAGAATGATGGCGCTGTTGCCATGGCCGGCGCGCACCGCCAGAAGGCTGACCAGCGAGAACGCAACAAAAGCCCCGATCAGCGCCCCCACCGGCATGGTCAGAAAGCCTGCCCCGATACCCAGAAGCGCGACCGCCACCGCTCCGGTGGATGCGCCTGCGGAAATGCCGAGAATATAGGGGTCGGCCAGCGGGTTGCGCAAAAGCGATTGCAGCACCGCACCGGCAAGCGCCAGCGAAGCGCCGCAACAGGCGGCGACAACGGCGCGGCTCAGACGGTAACTCCAGACGATACCCTCATCCAGCGGCTCCAGCGGGTAACCGGCATGGAAGACACGATTGGCGATGGTTTTCGCCACCACGTCGAAGGGAATGGCGGTCTCACCGATGGCCGCTCCGGCCATCAGCGCGACGAGCAGCAGGGCGAGCGCGGCAAAAGCCAGCCCCGCCCTGCCGAGATTGACGGAAAAACCGTTCACTTGGCGAGACCGGCGGCCGAAATCGCCTCGGCCAGCGTTTCAATGCCTTCGATCGTGCGGATGGTCGGGTTCATCGCCTGCGCATCCATGTCGAAGACATGGCCTTGCTTGACGGCGGGCATGATGCTGGCCACGGGGTCGTCCGCGAGGAACTTGTGCTTGACGGCAACGTCATCGGCCGGGAAACGGCGGCGATCCATCTTGCCAGCGACGATGACGGACGGATTGGCCTTGGCGATGGTTTCCCAGCCAACGGTCGGCCATTCCTCATCGCTTTCGATGACATTCTTCAGCCCGAGCGCCGACATGATGTAACCGGGCGCGCCATGGCGGCCCGCCACATAAGGGTCGATATCCAGTTCGGCGCTGGAGAACCAGAAGACGGCGGAAATCTTGCCATTCGCCGAAGCGATCTTGGCGCGGGCTGCCTCCTCACGTTTCTTCAGATCGGCGACAACCTCTTCGCCGCGATCCTGCACGTTGAAGATTTTCGCGAGATCGCGGATTTCCTGATAGATCAGCTCCATGGTGAAGCCAGTCTTGCGCACGCCGTCACCGCCGCCGGAATTATCCTTGCCGACGCAATCGGCAGGCGAGGTATAAACGGGAATACCGAGTTCGGCGAATTGCGCCGGTGTTCCGACAACACCTTCGGGGCCGATCTGCCACTGGAACTGCGTCGTTACGAGATCGGGCCTCTTGCCGACAACGGCCTCAAAACTCGGATCATTGTCGGCCAGCCGCTCCACCTTGGCGTTGGCCTCCTCGTAACCCTTCAAAACCGGGCCGATCCACAGCGCCGTACCCATCACCCTGTCGGCAACGCCCAGCAGATAAAGGACCTCGGTCGTGCTCTGGCCAACGGATACCGTGCGGGCGGGCGCCTGTTTGAAGGTGATGTCCTGACCGCAGCTGTTGATCGTCAGGGGATAGACCGTTTCGGCAGCATGAGCGGAAGCGGCAGGCAAAACCGCAAGCACAGCGGCCAGAAGGCCGGCATAGGCCGGCAGGCGTCCAGGATTAAACATGTGTTCTCCAGTCGAAATTAAATCGCTTGTTCCAGAGCAGCAGGCGTTAGAACGCGCAGCAACAGCGGAACGTCTTGTACGGAGAACAACGACGGGACGCAAACCAAATGTTATGAAATAACATTACAATTTCCTCCTCCGGGCTTCCCCGCCCGTAACGATGGTTCATATTTTGACGGCAGGTCTCCTGGCTCACGGATTTGCGCCGTTCATCTGCCTTCCCGCATTCCGGAGAATGCAGTGGCATGACGCCTTTAAGGCGTCACGGGGATGAGCGGCAATCCGCTTACAGTTGCGGGGGCAGCCACGGCATTGGGCGATGAAAATCACCCGCACCATGTTCCCTATTAATCCCTTCGCCTTTCGGCTGCAGGAACCGTCGTCTTCTCACATAAGGGGCAAGAGGCGAGGCGTCAATCGCCAAAGAATGTCTCCCAAGGGTGTGAAAACTGTCCTGCGACAAACGCATGCACACGACAGGAACCCAAAATGCGTGACATGAATTCGATGGGAAGCGGCGTGCTTCAGCAAAGGGATGGGCCTGCCAGAGCAAAGATACCAGCAGAGCCGGTGCCTGCCGGCTGCGGTGCATTTTTTGACATCGTCGTCAGTGTTTCAATCACCACCAGCCCGGATTGCGCCAGAAAATCGGTGAAAAAACCGTCATCGCGCACGGCATCGAGCCGGACAAGCTGGTCGTCGAGATCGGCAAAATGCCGCCTGACCAGCGCGACTGCCTCGGCTTCCCCCTCTGCAACCACCGGGCCGATGATGTGGCCCCGCCCTGCCGCCCGCCGCAGCGCGAAGGCGGCCAGACGATCCGCCTCGAACAGGCCATAGCCGGTGTTTTCCCGCAGGAGACGCTGCAGCACGCCCCGGCGTGAAACGCCGAAAGCCTCCCGGTCCAGATCTTCCACGGCGGACAGATGATCTTCTGAAACCGGCTCGATCCTCTGTTTCTTGCCAAGCTGCGGCGTTTCAGTGGTGCAGCGGGCCTTGCCGCGCAGAAGATGCACCCTTTCCGTATCTCCGGTAAAACCGAGCCCCGCAAAAAGCCGCCGCGACCCCTCCGTGGCATTCAACCGCAAGGCAGCGGCAGGATATTTCGCCACAAGCTGCCTGACCAGCCAGGGTGCTACGCCCTGCCCCTGCAGGCGTGGGGAAACGATGACCATGCCAAGCGTCGCAAAAGCCCGATCATAGGGAAAAAGCATGGCGGTCGCGACAACCCGGTTGATCTCGTCCAGCGCCGCAAGGCCGACACCGCATTGGCGCAGGAAACACCATTCATTGGCATGATACCGCCATCCGACAGCCATGGAGAGGGCATGCAGGTGATCCGCCTCCACATCCGCGATATCCACGGTCCGCAACTCGAAACTATCGACTTTGAGCAGCTCCATAGCAAACGGCTCTCATTCCCTCCGGCGCGGAACCTTCGGTCCCGGCAGCCCAGCCCATGACATCCGAAGATAACCGGCCCTGCCGGCAGGAATTTTCTGAAAGCACTGGAAGGACACAACAATCTACCGAAATCATCGGCATTTCAGCAGATAAACGCCGCCGGCCACTCTAAGCTTCTGCGAGGAATAATCCGGCCAGCATAAACGACCGGCCAGTAGGGACGACCAGCGGGGACGACCATGAACGCAATCGAAATCCTTGAGCGTCTCGTCGCCTTCCCGTCCGTCGTCGGCACCGCCAATGGCGATATTGCCGGATGGATCGCCGACTACCTGGAAAGCCAGGGCGCGAAAGTCTCGCTGTTGCCGGGTCCGGAGGGCGACCGCGCCAATCTCTTCGCCACGTTCGGCCCGGCCGATCGCGCCGGTTATATCCTCTCCGGCCACATGGATGTGGTGCCGGCCGGAGAACCGGAATGGTCTTCCGATCCGTTTCGGTTGAGAACCGAAAACGACCGGCTTTACGGGCGCGGAACCACCGACATGAAAGGGTTTCTCGCCACTGTGCTCGCTGCAGCACCGGCATTTTCGCGCATGGCGCTTGAACGGCCGGTGCATATTGCCTTTTCCTATGACGAGGAGGCGGGCTGCCGTGGTGTCCCCCATCTCATCGCCAGCTTGCCGCAGCTTTGTGCCCCGCCGGCGGGTGCCATCATCGGCGAACCCAGCAATATGCGCGCCGTTCGCGCCCATAAGGGCAAGGCCGCAGCGCGCATCACCCTGCGCGGCCGGTCCGGCCATTCCTCACGCCCGGATCAGGGGATAAACGCCATTCACCTGATGACCGGCATCATGGCAAAGGCGGTCCAAACCGCCGATACGCTGACGCGGGGACCTTTCGAGGCGACCTTCGAGCCGCCCTATTCCTCGCTGCAGATCGGCACGGTCAAGGGCGGGCAGGCGATCAACATCATCCCCGATCATTGCACCATCGAACTGGAAGCGCGGGCAATTTCGGGCGTCTTACCACTCGCCCTGCTGGAGCCGGTACAAAGCGCCGTCGAAGCGCTTGCCGCAACGGGCGTCGATATCGAATGGACACCGATGAGCGCTTACCCCGCATTATCGCTTCCAGCCGAAGCGCCGCTTGCTTTGCTTCTGGAACAACTGACCGGCACCCCCAACCTCGCAGCCGTCAGCTACGGTACGGAGGCCGGACTTTTCCAGGCGGCGGGAATAGATGCCATCATTTGCGGCCCGGGCGATATCGGCCGCGCCCACAAGCCGGACGAATTCATAACCGAGGGCGAACTTTTCGCCTGCCAGTCGATGCTGGAAACACTCGGCCGCCGCTGCGCCGCTTAACCGAATGACGGATTTCAGATGACGTTTCTCTTCAATTCCGACGCAAAGCGCGGCGAAATCTTCCGGCAGGCTCTCGCCACCGAACTGCCGGGCCTGCCGTTTTCAATTGATGCCGCCACTGTCGATCCCGATGCGGTGCGTTACCTCATCACATGGACGGTGCCAGAGGATATCGCGCGTTACCGCAATCTCGAAATCCTGTTTTCGATCGGCGCAGGTGTCGACCAGTTTCACATCGATGCAATCCCGGAAACGGTGAAGGTCGTGCGCATGGTGGATGAAGGCATCATCCGTATGATGCAGGAATATGTCTGCCTCGGCGTGCTTGCCCTTCACCGCAACCTGCCGGCCTATCTGGAACAGCAGCGCCAAAACCTATGGAAAGCCCTGCCGGGCCAGCGGCAGGCGGAGGAATGCCGGGTCGGCGTTCTCGGCCTCGGCATGCTGGGCGTTGCGGCACTGGAACGGCTGAAACCTTTCGGTTTTCCGCTTGCCGGCTGGAGCCGTTCTCCGCGCAAGATCGATGGCGTCACCTGCCACCACGGCGATGATGGGCTGAAAGCCATTCTTTCCACCAGCAATATCCTCGTCTGCCTGTTGCCGCTGACGGACGAGACCACCGGGCTTCTAAATGCCGAGCGCCTTGGCCTGCTGCCGGATGGCGCGGCTTTCGTCCATGCCGGGCGCGGCAGACAGCTCCACCATGGCGCACTCCTCGATGCACTCGACAGCGGCAGGCTTTCCGGCGCGGTGATAGACGTCACCGATCCCGAGCCACTGCCTGGGGACCATCGTTTCTGGACCCATCCGAAAATCCTCCTGACGCCGCATATTGCCAGCGTCACCCAGCCCCATTCCGCCGCCCGCACCGTCGTCGACAATATCAAACGATACGAATCCGGCCTCGAGCCGCTCGGCCTTGTCGACCGCAGCCGCGGATATTGATCATCCGCCTATTTCAGAAAGGAAAATCCATGCCGCTTCTCAAGCCTATCGACACCAATCCCGATTTTGAGCCGAAGGCCTCCAAGGCCCTCCCGGAACGCCTGATCGCCGGCGACCCTTCATTCAAGACTTGGGCGCTGGACGAAGCCCGCGATGGAACCGTAAAGACCGGCATATGGGAAGCGACCCCGGGCGAAAGCCGCTCGATCAAAGGTGAGACCTTCGAGTTTTGCCATATTCTGGCCGGCGTCATCGAAATCACCCCTGATGGCGGCGAACCGCAGCGTTACACGGCAGGCGACAGTTTCGTCATGAAGCCCGGTTTCGTCGGCGTCTGGAAGACCATCGAAACCGTCCGCAAGATCTACGTCACCGTGAACGGATGAGGTAAAACCCGCCGTTTTTCGAGATCGCGCATGGTAGCGGTCAGAAACACACGACAGGCAGCGCGCCGCAAAAGATTGCGCTGTCTGTCGGTGACAAAACGGGATTTTCATTCATCGCCCGCGCCACAGTCGGTCGATTTCGCTTGGCGGCAGGGATTAGCTTTAAGGGCATATCCACAGAGGATTTCCCATGACGCTCAGCTTCGATCCAGACAGCCTGTCTTTGCCAATCGGCCATTTCATCGGCGACCGGCTGATCCCGGCTAAAGACGGCATCGACATGCACCGCCCATCGGACGGCATGGAATATGCCGGCTGCCCGAAGGCGGATGCGACGCTGGTGGATGAGGCGGTGCAAACCGCCAAGGCGGCGCTGAAAAGCAGCAACTGGGGCGGCGTGCGGCCGCGCGAACGCACCAAGGTCTTGCAGCGCTGGGCCGACCTGATCGAAGCGGAAGCCGAGACCTTGGCGAAAATCGAGGCGCTGTCCTCGACGCGGCCGGTGGGCCAGTTGATTGCCGGCGATATCGCCGTCACTGCCGAGCAAATCCGCTTCTTCGCCGAATTCGCGGACAAGGAAGGCGGCGATCTGGTGCCGACCGACGACACAAGCCTCGGCATGATCATGACCGAGCCCTATGGCGTTGTCGGCGCGATTACGCCGTGGAATTTCCCCGTCTCCATGGCCGGCTGGAAGCTCGGCCCGGCGCTGGCGGCCGGTAATGCGGTAGTGCTGAAACCATCGGAAATGACGCCTTTCTCCAGTATTTTCATGGCGCAACTGGCCATCAAGGCAGGGCTGCCCGCCGGTCTTATCAATATCGTGCTGGGTGATGGGCCGGTGACGGGCAACGCCATTACTGGACACCCTGAAATCTCCAAGGTCAGTTTCACCGGCTCCACCGCTGCGGGCGCTGCCATCATGGCCAATATCGCCCGCACCGGCATCAAGCCCATGACGCTGGAACTCGGCGGCAAAAGCCCGCAGCTGGTCTTTGCCGATGCGGATATCGAAAAGGCGGCAGCCGCAATCGCCGGCAATATTCTTTCCAATGCCGGGCAGGCCTGTGTGGCCGGCTCACGCATCATCGTCGAAGAAAGTGCGGCAGACGCCCTTTCCACTGCCATCATCGCCCGCATGAAGACGGTCAAGCCCGGCCCGACCTGGGACGAAGCCACCCAATATTCCCCGATCATCTCCGAAGTGCAGCGCAAGCGCATCGACGGCATCGTTCAGGCGGCCGTCGCCCATGGCGGAGAATGCCTGACCGGCGGTGCGAACATGGACGGCCCCGGCTATTTCTACCAGCCGACGCTGATCACCAATGTCGACCAGACCTCGCCCGCCGTCACCGAGGAAATCTTCGGCCCGGTGCTGACGCTGCAGACCTTCCGGACGGAAGAAGAGGCTCTGGTGCTTTCCGACCATCCGACTTACGGTCTGGCGGCGGGTCTTTTCAGCCGCGATATCTCGCGTGTGATGCGCCTGTCGCGCGCCATCCAGGCGGGAACGATCTGGGTCAACCGCTATGGCCGTTCGCGCGACCACATATTGCCGACCGGCGGTTACAAACGCTCCGGCATCGGCAAGGACCTCGGGCGGGAGGCCTATCTCGCGAACCGCAAGAGCAAAAGCGTCCTCATTGGACTGTAACAGGGGAAAAGTCTTGAAAACGCATCGCATCGCACTCATTCCCGGAGACGGTATCGGCAAAAGCGTGACGGACGCCGCATGGCAGGTTCTCAACGCCGCCGCCAAAAACTCCGGTTTTGCGCTTGAAGGCACCGAATTCCCCTGGTCCTGCACCTTCTACAAGGAAACCGGGGCGATGATGCCGAAGGACGGCATCGAAACGCTGCGCGGCTTTGACGCCATTCTGCTCGGCGCAGTCGGCTGGCCGGCGCAGGTGCCGGACTCGGTTTCGCTACACGGCCTGCTGCTGCCGATCCGCAAGGCCTTCGTGCAATATGCCAATATCCGCCCGCACCGGCTTCTGCCCGGCGTGCAGGGACCGCTGAAAAAGGATGGCTTCGACATTCTCTGCATCCGCGAAAATACCGAGGGTGAATATTCCGGCGCAGGTGGGCGCGTGCATCAGGGCACCGATGACGAGGTGGCCGTTGAGACCTCGATCTTTACCCGCAAGGGCGTGGAGCGCATCCTGCGCTTCGGTTTCGAACAGGCGCAAAAGCGGCGCGGCAAGCTTGCCTCCGTCACCAAGTCGAACGCCCAGAAATATTCGATGGTGTTCTGGGACGAGGTAACGCAAAAGCTCGCCGCCGAATATCCTGACGTCGAGGTTTCCAGCTATCACATCGACGCCATGGCGGCGCGCATGGTGATGGCTCCGGAAAGCCTCGATGTCGTAGTCGCCTCCAATCTCTTCGGCGATATTCTGACCGATCTGGGTGCTGCCATTCAGGGCGGCCTCGGTTTTGCCGCCTCCGCCAATATCAACCCTGATCGCAGCGCGCCGTCCATGTTCGAGCCGGTGCACGGTTCGGCTCCTGACATCGCCCATCTTGGCATCGCCAATCCCATCGCCGCCATCTGGTCCGGCGCGATGATGCTGGAGCATCTCGGCGAAAGCGATGCGGCAGCAAAGATCATGACGGCGCTGGAAACGGCGACTGGCCGGGGCGTTGGCACAGTGCCGGGCAAGGATAAGACGGATGCCATAACGGCTGCGGTTCTCGCGGCACTCGACTGATTTCGGAGAGAGATGATGCAGGGATTGAAGGACAAGGACCTTTTTCGCCAGACAGGTTTGATCGGCGAAGCATGGAAGGTTGCGGCATCGGGCAAGGTGGTCGACGTGATCGACCCGGCAACGCAGGCGGTGATCGGCACCGTGCCTGACATGGACGGCGCGGAGACCCGCGCGGCGATCGAAGCCGCCAACGCCGCCTTTGGTCCATGGAAGAAGAAAACCCATGCGGAGCGCGCTGCCCTTCTCGAAAAGTGGTTCGCGCTGATGATCGAACATGTCGACGATCTTGGCCTGATCCTCACCACCGAACAGGGCAAGCCGCTGGACGAGGCGAAGGGTGAAATTCGCTACGGCGCATCCTTCGTCAAATGGTTTGCGGAAGAAGCCCGACGCATCAGCGGCGGCACCATCCCCTCGCCGACTCCGGATCGGCGCATCGTGGTGCTGAAGGAGCCGGTCGGCGTCTGCGGCATCATCACGCCGTGGAATTTCCCGAATGCGATGATCACCCGCAAGGTCGCGCCGGCACTTGCGGCCGGCTGCACCGTGGTCATCAAGCCTTCGGAATTCACCCCCTATTCGGCCCTGGCGCTTGGCGTTCTTGCCGAACGGGCCGGCATTCCCGCAGGCGTCATCAACATCGTCACCGGCATGCCGACTGACATCGGCAACGAAATCATGGCCAATGAGACCGTGCGCAAGATTTCCTTCACCGGCTCCACCCGCGTCGGCTCACTTTTGATGCGCGGCGCTGCCGACAGCATCAAGCGGCTGTCGCTGGAACTCGGCGGCAACGCACCCTTCATCGTGTTCGACGATGCCGATCTCGATCTCGCAATCGAAGGCGCGCTGATTTCGAAATTCCGCAATGGCGGCCAGACATGCGTCTGCGCCAACCGTATTCTCGTGCAGTCGGGCGTTTACGACGCCTTTGCGAAAAAACTGGCTGACCGTGTCGATGCCATGCGGGTCGGCCCCGGAACGGAGCCGGGCGTTGCCATCGGCCCGATGATCAACGAGCCGGCCATCACCAAAATCCGCGCGCATATCGACGACGCTGTCTCCAATGGTGCGACGATCATCACCAGACCGCACGATCTGCCTGATGGTCCGCAATATACCGCACCCGTGGTGCTGACCGGCGCTACCACGGCCATGCGGCTGGCGAATGAAGAGACCTTCGGCCCGGTGGCGCCGCTTTTCCGTTTCGAGACCGAAGAGGAAGCGCTCGCCATTGCCAATGGCACACCCTTCGGCCTTGCCGCCTATTTCTACACCGAAAGCCTCAAACGCGCCTGGCGTGTGGGCGAAGCACTGGAATTCGGCATGGTCGGCCTCAACACCGGTGCGATCTCCACCGAAGTCGCCCCCTTCGGCGGCGTCAAACAATCCGGCCTCGGCCACGAAGGCGCGCAGGTCGGTATCGAGGAATATCTGGAAATGAAGACGTTCCACATCGGTGGGCTTGTCTGAGCCTTCAGTCTTTCTCCCCGCCTAAAGGGCCGCTTAGCGGCCCTTCTTTTTGTGAGCGTGGAACTGAAAAACCGTAGCATTTACACTCCGTCACCCCGGACTTGATCCGGGGTCCAGTGCGATCAAGTCCTTGATCGCAGAAGACTCTTTCACCGCGCAGACGCGCGGTGGCTGGATGCCGGATCAAGTCCGGCATGACGGAAGAACAAACAGCCCCCTTACTGAAACTTGTCCAGCATCTTGTAATAAAACCCCACCAGCGGCAGAAACCACGGCTTGCCGAAATGGCCCGGCACCGCCGGCCAGTCCAGCCCTTTCAGCGGGTTATTGTCCGGCCGTCCCAGAATGGCGTCGGCCATGATCATGCCGAGATGGGTGGAAAGCTGCGCGCCGTGGCCGGAATAACCCATGGCGTACCAGACACCATCATGAAAACCGGCGCGCGGATAACGATCCTTGGTCATGTCCACCAGGCCGCCCCAGCAATAATCGATAGGCACATGGGAAAGCTGCGGGAATATGCGATGTAGGGCTTCCGTCAGAATTGCTCCGCTCTTGGCGTCCGAACGCTGGTCGGAGGTTGCGGAAAAGCGGGCACGGCCACCAAAGATCAGCCGATTGTCTGGCGCGAGCCGGAAATAATTGCCGATATTCATGGAATTGACGTAAGTGCGATTGCCCGGAACCGAGGCCCTAACTTCCGCATCCGTCAGCGGCCGCGTGGCGATGATGAAGCTACCGACGGCGATGATGCGGCGGCGGAAATAGCTAAAGCCGGAGGGCGTGTAAGCGCCGGTCGCCACAAGAACATTGTCGGCCGTCACCTTGCCGCGCGTGGTTTCCAGCTCGTGGGTTTTGCCGTTCTGGATGTGCTTCGTCACCGCCGCATTTTCAAAGATCACCGCACCATGGCGACGGGCGGCCTCGGCAAGGCCGGCCACATAACGGCCCATATGCATCATCGCGCTCTTCTTCGAAAGCATGGCGCCATAAAAGGGCGAGCCGATCTCCGCCTTGAGATCGTCGACAGACAGAAGCGCCGTATCGGGGTCGACCTCGGCATGGACCGCCTCGAAGTTTTTCGCCAGCCCCTCGAAATGCTGCGGCTTCGAGGCCATTTTCAGTTTGCCGGCCCGGCGGAAATTACAGTCGATGCCTTCCTCGGCAATCAGACTTTCCAGCGTGTCGATTGAGGCGTCCAGCGCCTTGTAAAGTGCGATCGCCCGCTCCTTGCCGAGTTCGGCTTTGGCGGAGAGATAAGAATGGGCAAGACCGTTGTTGAGGTGGCCGCCATTGCGGCCGGAAGCGCCCCAGCCGACACGCTGCCCTTCAAGGACAATCACGCGTGCGCCAGCCTTGGCGAGCTGGCGCGCCGCACCGAGACCGGTGAAGCCGCCGCCGATGACGGCCACATCATAGTGGCCTTCCACAGGACCTTCCGCCGCCCCCGCGAACAGGGGGGCGGTGTCGTGCCAGTAGGAGACGAGCTTCATGGTCCGATCCTTTTCTTAAAGTCCGACGACGCCCGCAAGACCACCGATATTGGCGATTTCCACGTAACCGTAATAGGGGTTTGCCGGTTCATGGCCGCGGTTCACCCAGACCTTGTTCTTGATGCCGAGATCGTGGGCAGACATCAGATCGTAGCGGAACGACGAAGAGACATGCAAAATATCTTCCGGGCCGCAGCCGAGCATGTCGAACAAATATTCGAAGGCCTTGAAATGCGGCTTGTAGGACTGCGCCTGTTCGGCCGTATAGACGGCATGAAACGGTGCGCCAAGCTTTGCGACATTCGACATGATCTGCGAATTCATGGCGTTGGACAGAATGACCAACGGAATTTCCTTGGCGACCTTTGCCAGACCGGCTGGAACGTCGGCATGCGGACCCCAGGTGGGAACCCGCTCGTAGGTCATTACGGCATCCTCGTCCTTGAAGGAAACGCCGTTGCGTTTGCAGGTGCGCGACAGGGCATTGTGAACAACCTCGGCGTAAGGCTTCCAGTCATCCATGACCTCGTCAAGACGATAGGCCGAGAAGTTCTTGATGAACTCCTGCATCTCAGGCTCTCCCAGGCGATCGCCATAAAGATCGCGGGCAGCTTCTGCCATCTGGAAGTTGATCAAAGTACCGTGGCAATCGAAAGTGATATATTTGGGGCGGAAGATGGTCATGTCATCGTCATCCTTGCTTGGGGATCGGTGGTGGCCTCGATAATAAGATCATAATGGCCTTTGCCCGGTCGGCGCACCGCAATTGCCATTCGCGGAAGCAGATTGTTGCGTATGCAGCCGCCAGTTTGGCAGAGAGTTGCGTTCCAACGTCCTGCCCGTTTTCACCAGCCCCGTCTTTTCTCCCGAGGTGAACAACAAGCGGCATAAGATGCGGCGGCGGGTGAAAGCAACAGTGAAACATATCGAACCTTGCCATTCGTCGGGACAATGTTCTTTTACCCACGGTCTATCAATGAATGAGCAGAATAAACGGAGTTGGGCCATGCAAGCCAGCCTGATCGCTATCCAGAATTTCGAGCCTGAACACCTCGATGCCGCCGTCGAACTTTCCCGCCAGGCCGGCTGGCCGCACCGCCGGGAAGACTGGGCACTGGTCCTGGCACTCAGCAAGGGTTTCGTCGCATTGGAAAATGGCCGCGTTGTCGGCACTGCAATGGCAACGCTTCTCGGCAAAACCTGCGCCTCGGTCAATATGGTGATCGTGGATGAGACCATGCGTGGTCGCGGTCTCGGACGCCAGTTGATGAACGCCGCGCTTGAAGCCGCTGAAAATCGCGAATGCCGCCTGACCGCTACCGCCGATGGCCTTCCGCTTTACGAAAAGCTGGGGTTCGTTGCCTGTGGTGAAGTGCGCCAGCATCAGGGAATTCCAGCAGCCTCAGCTAAGCCCGCCAGTGTGGAATGGGCGGAAACGATTGCGCCGACCGAGCTTGCCGCCCTTGATGCGCAAGCTTTCGGCGCGGACCGCACCGCCCTCTTTACGGAACTTGCCGACAGGGCGCGTTTCGCGATCGTAAAAGAACAGGGCGTCATCACGGGTTTTGCCGGCCTACGCGCCTTCGGTCGCGGTGAAGTCATCGGCCCGGTTGTAGCGGAAAGCGCTGAAATCGCACGAGATTTGATCGCTTTCATGCTGTCGGAGCGCTCCGGTGCATTCCTGCGCTTAGACACCACGGTCGATACGGGCCTTGGCCCCTGGCTTGCCGAACAGGGGCTTGCCCTTGTCGGCGGCGGCATCGCCATGCGCCGGCCAAAGGCCGAAATTCCGACTGACAAAAAACTGAAAACCTTCGCATTGACCAGCCAGGCGCTGGGCTGAATCTGGAGAAACCCATGTTAAGCAATTCCCTGATCGAACTGGACCGCGCCCATCTGGTGCACCCCGTCTCTTCCTTCCGCGGCCATGAAAAGCTTGGCGTGCGAGTGCTGAAATCGGCGAAAGGCGCCACCGTCACCGATATGACCGGCCACCAGTTGATCGACGGTTTTGCCGGGCTCTGGTGCGTTAACGCCGGTTACGGTCATGACGGCATCGTTGAGGCGGCGGCAAAGCAGATGCGGGAATTGCCCTATGCCACCGCCTATTTCGACATTGGCAGCGAACCGGCCATCCGGCTGGCCTCCGAGCTTGCCGACCGGGCGCCCGGTGATCTCAACCACGTCTATTTCACGCTTGGCGGTTCCGATGCGGTGGACAGCACCATTCGCTTCGTCCGTTATTACTGGCATGCAAAGGGTGAGCCTCAGCGTGACCAGTTCATTTCCATCGAACAGGGTTATCACGGCTCCACCACCGCCGGTTCGGGCCTCACCGCCCTGCCCGCCTTCCATGCCGGTTTCGGGGTGCCTTACGACTGGCAGCATAAAATCCCGTCGCATTATGCCTATCGCAACCCGGTTGGAAACGACCCGGCCGCCATCATCGCCTCCTCACTGCAAATCCTGAAGGACAAGATCGAGGCCATCGGCCCGGACCGGGTCGCGGCGTTTTATGCCGAACCTATCCAGGGCTCGGGCGGCGTTCTGGTGCCACCACCGGGCTGGATCAAGGCGATGCGCGACCTCTGCCGCTCCTATGGCATCCTTTTCGTCGCCGACGAAGTGATTACCGGCTTTGGCCGCACCGGCCCGCTATTTGCCTGCGCCGACGAGGACATCGTGCCGGACTTCATCACCGCCGCAAAGGGCCTCACTTCCGGCTATGTGCCGATGGGTGCCGTCTTCATGGCTGATCATGTTTATGATACAATTGCCGACTTCGCAGGCGAAGCGGCCATCGGGCACGGATATACCTATTCCGCCCACCCTGTCAGCGCCGCCGTTGGCCTGGAAGTGCTGAAGCTTTACGAAGGCGGGCTGCTGGAGAATGGCCGCCGCGCCGGTGCGCGACTGATGGCCGGACTGGAGGGCCTGAGAAGCCATCCGCTGGTGGGCGATGTCCGCGGCCGCGGCATGCTTGCAGCGATCGAGCTTGTGACCGACAAGGAAAAGAAAACACCGCTTCCGGCAGCCGCCACCCCGGCCCGCAAGGTTTTCGACCGCGCGTGGGAAAACGGCCTCATCGTCAGAGCCTTCGCAAACGGCACCCTCGGCTACGCACCGCCGCTCTGCTGCACCGATGGCGAAATCGACGCCATTATCGAGCGGACGCTGAAAACCCTCGACCAGACGCTCGAGGACCCGACGGTGCGGGCGGCAATGGCCTGAGGCGCAACCCGGCTGTATCGCGGCACCTTCTCTAAATGTCGCAACACACCGCATATTCGCAATATTCTGCCGAAGAGCCGATCCATTTCGGCGAATCCGGCGTGCTGGAAGTGCCAAACTATCCTTAGAAAAAGCACAAAGCGCCATGAAAACCGGCGTTTTGAAAAATGGGAACGGGACAAGGATCTCGTCCGGGAACAAAATAAAATGCCGCAGCCTCCCCCAAGAGGAGGAGGCGGCAGAGCGGAGACCGACATTGCCCAAAAAATTGAACGACTTCAAATATATGAGCTTCGATGTGGTGGGAACTCTCATCGATTTCGAAGGGGGTCTGAAATCGACCCTGACGCAGATCGGTACTGAAAACGGTGTCGAGGTCGACGGTGAAAAGGCGCTCGGCCTTTACCGCGCGGCACGTTACTCAGACGCAACCGACCTGTTTCCCGACGATCTCGTCCGCGTATATCTCATCATCGCTCCGGAACTCGGTCTGCCGGCAGAGCGTGCTCTTGGCGAGCGCCTTCGCGACGCCGCCAAAAACTGGAAGGGTTTCGAAGACAGCCGTGCCGCCATGGCGCAGCTTGCAAAGACACACCGCCTCATCGCCATGACCAATGCCCAGCGCTGGGCCTTCGATTATTTCTCCAGGGAACTCGGCAATCCATTCCATGCCGCTTTCACGGCGGATGATACCGGCACCGAAAAGCCGGATCCGGCCTTCTTCGAGAAGGTGTTTGCCTTTGTTGAGAGCGAGGGCGCATCGAAAGACGACATCCTGCATGTCGCACAAAGCCAGTACCACGATATCGGCATTTCCCGGAAGCTTGGCATGACCAATTGCTGGATTGAGCGCCGCCACGACCAGAAGGGATATGGCGGTACGATTGAGCCGGAAAACTTTACCGAGCCGGATTATCACTTCACCTCGATGGCCGGTCTTGCCGAAGCCGCGAGGCAGGCGGGCGGCTAAACCGCCCTCCACCAAGGGCGTGGCGCGAACTGGGACGCGGCCCGCCGGAATTTTCTGCAGACGCATTTCAACAAATCATACAAAAGGGGAAGACCATGAGTGACAGGATTACAAACTGGACCCGCTCCGACGATGCCGCCGTTGAACAGGCGATCCGTCGCGGCGCGACGCGGCGTGAGCTGCTTCACATGATGCTGGCCGGCGGCGTCGCCCTTTCCGCCGGTTCGGCGATCCTTGGCCGCGCCTCGCAGGCGCTCGCGGCCACCCCGGTTTCCGGCGGCACGCTGAAGGCGGCCGGCTGGTCCTCCTCCACAGCCGATACACTCGACCCCGCAAAAGCCTCGCTTTCCACGGACTACGTCCGTTGCTGCGCGCTTTATAACCGGTTGAGCTTCCTCGACGCTTCCGGCGCGCCGCAGATGGAACTTGCCGAATCCATCGAATCCAAGGACGCCAAGACCTGGACGGTCAAGCTGCGTTCCGGCGTCACCTTCCACGACGGCAAGGCGCTGACGGCCGATGACGTGGTCTATTCGCTGAAGCGCCATCTCGATCCGGCTGTCGGTTCCAAGGTTGCCAAGATCGCCGCCCAGATGACCGGCTTCAAGGCGCTCGACAAGAGCACGGTGGAGATCACGCTCGCCAGCGCAAATGCCGACCTGCCGACGATCCTTGCCATGCACCACTTCATGATCGTCGCCGACGGCGCCACCGATTTCTCCAAGGGCAACGGCACCGGCGCCTTCAAGCTTGAAACATTCGAGCCGGGTGTCCGCTCGATCATGTCCAAGAACAGCAATTACTGGAAATCCGGCGGTCCGCACGTCGACAGCTTCGAGTTCTTCGCGATCTCGGACGATAATGCCCGCGTCAATGCACTTCTCTCCGGTGACATCCAGCTCGCGGCCGCCATCAATCCGCGCGCGCTTCGCCTGCTCGACAAGCAGGAGGGTGTCGTCCTGTCGAAGGGAACTTCCGGCAACTACACCAATCTCAACATGCGCCTCGATCAGGCCCCGGGCAACAAGGCCGATTTCATTGCCGGCATGAAGTCGATCGTCAACCGTGAGCAGATCGTCAAGGCGGCCTTGCGCGGTCTTGGCGAAGTCGGCAACGACCAGCCGGTTCCGCCCATGAGCCCCTATCATAATCCGGACCTGAAGCCGAAGGCCTTCGATCCCGAGAAGGCCAAGTTCCACTTTGAGAAAGCCGGCCTCCTAGGCCAGTCCATTCCGGTCATCACCTCGGATGCGGCAAATTCGGCCATCGATATGGCGATGATCATTCAGGCCTCCGCTGCCGAAATCGGCCTCAAGCTGGACGTGCAGCGCGTTCCCGCCGACGGCTACTGGAGCAATTACTGGCTGAAAGCGCCGATCCATTTCGGCAATATCAACCCACGCCCGACACCGGACATCCTGTTCTCGCTGCTTTATGCGTCTGACGCTCCCTGGAACGAGAGCCAGTACAAGTCGGAGAAGTTCGACAAACTGATGCTGGAAGCACGTGGCCTGCTCGATATGGAGAAGCGCAAACAGATCTACTTCGAGATGCAGACGATGATCGCCGACGGAGCCGGCACCATCATTCCCGCCTATCTTACCAATGTGGACGCCATCAGTTCCAAGCTGAAGGGCCTGGAGGCCAATCCGCTCGGTGGCATGATGGGTTACGCCTTTGCGGAATACGTCTGGCTCGAAGCCTGATAGACCATGGGGCCGGGCGCAAAAACAGCGCCCGGCCAAGTTTTCCGCCGGTGCGGAAAGCCTCCACAATCAGGCAGGTCGCAGGAGCATGTGAATGAACAGCCGGATATTGTCCCTTGTCGCCCGGCGGCTGGTCGTCATGCTGACGACGCTGCTGATCGTGTCATTTATCGTCTTTTCCGCCACCAGCCTGCTGCCCGGCGACACGGCGACGATCCTTCTCGGTCAGGCGGCAACGCCGGAGGCCGTGGCCGGCCTGCGCACGGCCATGCATCTCGACGATCCCGCCCTGCTGCGGTTCGTTCGCTGGGTTTTCGGCCTGCTGCACGGCGAACTCGGCACCTCCTATGCCAACAACATGGCGATTGCCGATCTCATCGGCCCGCGCTTCATCAACTCCATGAAGCTGGCCGGCATCACCACACTCATCGCCGTGCCGCTGGCGCTCACCCTCGGCATCAGCTCCGCCATGCTGCGCGGAACACTCTATGATCGCGTCGTCACGGTGCTGACCATCGGCGTCATCTCGGTGCCGGAATTCATGATCGCCACGCTCGCCGTCCTGCTTTTTGCGGTTTATCTGAAATGGCTGCCGGCGCTGTCGCTGGTCAGCGAGGTTCACACGCTATTCGATGTGCTGCGCGTTTACGCCATGCCCGTCATCACCCTTACCTTCGTCGTCTCTGCACAGATGATCCGTATGAGCCGCGCCGCCGTCATCGAGACGCTTGATACGCCTTATGTCGAAATGGCGCTTCTGAAGGGTGCGCCGCGCATGCGTATCGTGCTGCGCCACGCGCTTCCCAATGCGCTCGGCCCCATCGTCAATGCGGTGGCGCTGTCGCTTTCGTACCTTGTCGGCGGCGTCATCATCGTCGAGACGATCTTCAACTATCCTGGTATCGCCAAGCTGATGGTCGATGGCGTCGCTACCCGCGATTTGCCGTTGATCCAGACCTGCGCGATGATCTTCTGCGTCGGTTATCTCCTCCTCATCACGACGGCTGATATCATCGCCATCATGTCCAATCCGAGGCTGCGCTGATGGCCGACAATATCAAAACAACTTCGGGGACCTCGCGTTTGGGTTACAAGATCAACGCAGTCGGCGTTTTCGGCTTTCTCGTCATCTTCCTCTGGGCCATGGTCGCGATCTTCGCGCCCTATCTCATTCCCCATCCGGTGGGTGAAATCGTTGATCTCGATTACTTCGGGCCGATGACGTCGGATCTCTGGCTCGGTTCCGATTATCTCGGCCGCGACGTGTTCTCCCGCATCCTCATGGGCGCGCGTTTCACGGTCGGCATCTCGCTCGCCGCCGTCACCATCGCCTGCACCTGCGGCGTCGTGCTCGGCATGTGCGCCGCCGTCGTCGGCGGCTGGTTCGATGCGGCACTCAGCCGTTTCCTCGATGCGGTGAACTCAATTCCGAGCAAGCTTTTCGGCCTCGTGGTCGTCGCCGCCGTTGGCTCGTCCATTCCGGTGCTCATCGTCACGCTGTCGGTCATCTATACGCCTGGCGCCTATCGTTTCGCCCGGGCGCTTGCCGTCAATGTCAACACCATGGATTTCGTCACGGTCGCGCGCGTCCGCGGCGAGAGCCTGCTCTATCTCATCAGCTCCGAAATCCTGCCGAACATCGTCCGTCCCGTACTTGCCGATCTCGGCGTGCGTTTCGTATTCATCGTGCTGCTTCTATCTGGCCTGTCCTTCCTCGGTCTCGGCCTGCAACCGCCGAACGCCGACTGGGGGGCGCTGGTGCGTGAAAACATCGGCGGCCTGCCCTTTGCCGCGCCGGCCGTCATCTTTCCGTCGCTGGCCATTGCCAGCCTGACAATCAGCGTCAACCTGCTGATCGACAATCTGCCGCAGAAAATCCGCGACAGGAGCGAATAATGAACAATCTCGTTGAAATCCGCGGACTTAAGGTCGAAGCCACCACCGATTCCGGCCGCCGCATCGACATCATCAAGGGTGTAGACATCGATATCGCCGAGGGCGAAATCGTCGCGCTGATCGGCGAAAGCGGCTCCGGCAAGACCACCATCGCACTGACCCTGATGGGGTATGCACGACCGGGCTGCCGCATTTCCGACGGCAGCGTCACGGTGGCAGGCCGGGACATGGTGCAACTGTCCGAAGCCGAGCGCGCCAAGGTGCGCGGCACGAAAATATCCTATGTGCCACAGAGTGCGGCCGCCGCATTCAACCCGGCGCAGAAAATCATCGATCAGGTCATCGAAGTCACCCGCATCCACCATCTTATGCCGCCTCAGGAGGCGCGTAAAAAAGCGGTCGAGCTTTTCAAGGCATTGTCACTGCCCAATCCCGAAACCATCGGCGAACGTTACCCGCATCAGGTTTCCGGCGGCCAGCTGCAGCGCCTCTCCGCCGCCATGGCGCTGATCGGCAATCCTCAACTGGTGATTTTCGACGAACCGACGACCGCACTTGACGTGACGACCCAGATCGAGGTTCTGCGTGCCTTCAAATCGGCGATGCGCAAGGGCGGCATTGGCGGCGTCTATGTTTCGCACGACCTTGCCGTCGTCGCGCAGATCGCCGACCGGATCGTGGTGCTGAAAGGCGGCGAGGTTCAGGAAACCGGCACGACCAAGGATATTCTTGAGAATGCCCAACACCCCTATACCCGCGAATTGTTGACCGCCTTTAACGACAAGGTGCGCGTCGTGACGCCGCTCACGAAAAATGAGGCGACACCGCTCCTCGATATCGACCAGCTGATCGCCGGTTATGGCACGAAAGGCGAGGACCACATGCCGCTGGTGCGTGCGGTGGATTCCGTAAGCCTTGCGGTCTATCCCGGCCGTAATCTTGGCATCATCGGCGAATCCGGTTGCGGAAAATCCACCCTGGCGCGCGCCATTGCCGGCATCCTGCCAGCAGCAAGCGGTCATGTCATCTTCGAAGGCCGCGAACTCGATGCCGATGCACGCCGGCGCACCAGCGACCAGCTGCGCCGAATGCAGATCGTGTTCCAATATGCCGATACCGCACTCAATCCGGCAAAACCCATCGAAGATATTCTCGGCCGGCCGCTGACCTTTTATCACGGCATGAAAGGTAAGGCCCGGGATGCGCGGATCGATGAGCTGCTCGATATGGTGAAGCTGCCGCGCTCGGTCCGCCACCGCCATCCCTCCGGCCTTTCCGGCGGGCAGAAGCAACGTGTCAATTTCGCCCGCGCGCTTGCGGCCGAACCATCGCTCATCATCTGCGATGAAATCACCTCGGCACTCGATACGGTCGTCGCAGCCGCGATCATTGATCTGCTCGGAGAATTGCAACGGGAACTGAACCTCTCCTACATCTTCATCAGCCATGATCTTTCGGTGGTTGAGACAATCTGCGACGAAATCGTCGTGATGTATGGCGGCCAGAAGGTGGAGCATCTGGAAACGGAAGCGATCAAATCACCCACCCATCCCTATTCGAAGCTGCTCTTCTCCTCAGTGCCGAAACTCGATCCGACATGGCTCGACAATCTTCAGCAGGATGCGGAGCTGGTGCGGGCGTTTTCCAAGCGGTGAGACTGAAAAAAGCTGAGTATCTCTCCTCCACCATGCTCGGGCCTACCCACTGCTGTCCGTATTAAATTTCTCGGGCAGATTGCAGTACCCTCGAAGAGTATGAGCAAGGGCGCGGATCTTCTCGACGTCATCCTCGGGCTTGTCCCGAGGATCTAATCACGCTGAATAAAGCCAATGCGTTGCAGATCCCCGGGACAAGCCCGAGGATGACGTCGAGTATGAACAAGGCTCCACATTCTGGCGACTCTCTAACGCGCTACTTCCTGCCGCTCAGAGCGGAAACAGGCTGGTCAGCGGCATATGCGATTTGGTGATCGGCGATTTCAGCACCACGAAGCTGAAATATTTGTCGATGCCGACATCCATATCCGTCAGCCGCTCCATGATCGACTGATATTCAACGATGCCTGACGTGACGAATTTCAGCAGGTAGTCGTAACCGCCTGAAACGAGATGGCATTCCACCACCTGATCGATCTTTTCGACAACGCCGAGAAAGCGGGCAAAATCGATCTGGCGGTGGTTCTTGAGCGTGATTTCGGTGAAGACCGTCAGCGTCTGGCCGAGCTTGTTGATGTTGATCTGCGCCGAATAACCTTCGATGTAACCTTCGGACTGAAGTTTCTTGACGCGCATCAGGCAGGGGCTGGGCGAAAGATTGACAAGCTCCGCCAGTTCCACATTGGTGATGCGACCGTTTTTCTGCAGTTCGTAGAGGATCTTGATATCGATCCGGTCAAGTTTCATCACGTGCGGAACCCCTTTTTCGTTTTTTCGAGTGCGCGGCATAAAATTCTGACGCTGCGGTGGAAATCTTATCACATGCACGTGCCCTGTCGATGTAAGCATGTTTTTTTGATGCAGCATAAAGAGTTGCAGACATGGCCACGAACAGCAGGAGATTCCGGCAAACCGCTCAGTCTGGCAGCGTTTACACGCCAGCCAAGGTAAATTAGGACGAATATAAGGAGTCCGACCCATGCCCGCCCCGCTGCAACAGATCACGACATCGCCGGAGCTGCCGAAAGCCGCAGACGCCGTCATTATCGGCGGTGGGATCGTTGGGGTATTCGCCGCCTATTACCTTGCCCGGCGCGGCCTGAAAGTTGCGCTGGTGGAAAAGGGCCTTGTTGGCGCTGAGCAATCCAGCCGCAACTGGGGCTGGTGCCGGCAGCAGAACCGCGATGCGCGCGAATTGCCGATTTCGACCCAGAGTCTTGCGCTCTGGGAACAATTTGCCAATGAAAGCGGCGAAGACACCGGCTTTCGCCGCTGCGGATTGTTTTACCTGAGCGACAACGAGGCGGAACTTGCCGGCTGGGCGCGCTGGCGCGACTTCGCCCTCACCGCCGGCGTGACGACGCATATGCTGAGCGCCGATGAGGCAAGCGAGCGCGGGCGCGCCGCGGGCAAACTTTGGAAGGGCGGCGTCTTCTCACCCACCGACGGCACGGCCGATCCTTCCATGGCGGCACCCGCCGTGGCGCGCGCCATCATCAAACTCGGCGGCACGGTGCATCAGAATTGCGCCGCACGCGGGCTTGAGACCGAAGGCGGTCGGGTCAGCGCCGTCGTCACCGAAAAAGGTACGATCCGTACCAAAACGGCCATCATGTCCGGCGGCGCCTGGGCGTCTTCCTTTTGCCGCCAGCTTGGCATTCGTTTTCCGCAGGCCTCGGTCCGCTCCTCCATCCTCTCGGTAACGCCCGGTGCGGAAGGCCTGCCGGATGCGTTACACACCGCCGCCGTCTCGGCAACGAAGCGGCACGATGGCGGTTACACGCTCGCCATCAGCGGGCTGGGGCGCATTGACCCAACGGCGCAGCAGATGCGTTTTGCCCGCGAATTCATTCCGATGTTCCTCAAGCGCTGGCGCAGCCTCAGGCCGGGCGGGCTGGAAGGCATTCGCGGCGGCCATGAGACGCTGAAACGCTGGCGGCTGGATGCGCCGACGCCGATGGAACGGGTTCGCATTCTCGATCCGAAACCCAATGCCGCCGCCATCCGCGAGACCCATAGACGAGCGCTGGAACTTCTGCCTGCACTTCGCAAAACCCAGATTTCCGCCGCTTGGGCCGGCTTTATCGACAGCACGCCGGATGGTGTGCCCGCCATCGGCGAAACCAGCGAATTGCCCGGTTTCATTCTCGCTGCCGGCTTTAGCGGTCATGGTTTCGGCATCGGGCCGGGTGCCGGCCATCTGATCGCGGATATTGTGACGGGTTCAAACCCGATCGTTGATCCCGCTCCCTATCACCCCAGCCGTTTCCTGGGTTCGTCATGGGGTAAGGTCGCGGATTTCTGAGTTTTCTGCGCTGCGCGATTGACGCGTAACACAATATCCGCAGGCGAACCTGCGGATATTGCCGTCCGCCGCATTTTTTCTACCAGTCAGCTTTTTGGCAGGCCGGGTGGGTTGGTGCGCGATTCCGGCAGGGCCTCTTCCGCAAGCTGCCAGCGATCAAGAATTTTTGCGTAAGCGCCGCTCTTGATCAGATCATTGGTGGCAAGCGTCAGTGCATCCGCCAGTCCCGAACCCTTGCGGGTGGTGATGGCGACGTCGGAGCGTTCCGGCCAGCCGGCGGACAGGGTTCCGACACGCTTGATAGTCTTGTCGCGTGCGGCGATGAAAACCAGCTGCGCATGCGGCTGGACGATCACATCCGCCCGACCGGCTGAAAGGGCAACGAGCCGCGTGGCTTCGTCATCGTAATATTGCAGCTCGATCGGCTTCAAGCCGGCAGTGACATTCTCGTCGCTCCATTTCAGCAGAATGCGCTCCTGATTGGTGCCGGCACCGACGATGATCCTCAAACCTGCCGCATCCTTCGGCTCGGTGATGGAGGTTATACCGCTGTCGGACTTGACGAAGAAGCCATGCAGGCCCTGGCGGTAAGTGGAGAAATCGAATTTCTCCTTGCGCTGTTCGGTAACGCCGACATTGGAGATGACGGCATCATATTTGCCTGAGGCAAGGCCGAGCGGCCAGTCGGCCCAGGCCACGGCCACCAGTTCCAGTTCAAGGCCGAGACTATCGGCCACGGCAAGCGCGTAGTCCGGGTCTGCGCCCACAACGGTCTTCGCATCCGTCGCATAAGTGGCCAATGGCGGCCCGCCGGGAGAAACGGCGACGGTGAGTTTACCCGGCGTGACGAATTTGAAATCTTTCGGTACGGCGGCAATGGCGCCGGGATCTTTTTCAGCCCTGATACGACCGGGCTGATCCGGTGACAGATCGAAGACATCGGTTGCGAAAGCCGGGGCGAAACCGGAGATGGAAAGAAAGGCGGCGAGCGCGGCCGTGGCGAAACGAGAGGTGAAGGTCATCATGATTTCCCGATAAAGGATTGCGGGACGGAGGTAGCGCGGGCGGGAGGATGCCCGCGCCACCGGCTGAGTGATGTCCCACCTTCGACTCAGCTTTTGGGAACTCGGTTTTTCACGCTCAGCTCTTGGGCAGGCCGGGCGGATTGGTGCGGGATTCGGTGATGGCTTCCGAGCCGAGATTCCAGCGAGCGAGAACCTTGCCGTAGTTGCCGTTCTTGATCTGGGCATTCAGCGCAGCGGTGATGGCCTCGGCGATGCCGGCATCCTTTTTCGAAGCGACGGCGATTTCCGCCGCTTCCGGCCAGCCGCCCGAGAAGGTGCCGACGAGTTTCGTCTTTTTCTGGCTTGCCGCCTGGAAGGCAGAGGTGGCATTGGGGCCGAGATAGGCATCTGCGCGACCGGATTGCAGGGCGACGTCAAGCACGGCCTGATCGTCATAATATTGCACTTCGGTGTCGGCCAGTCCCTTCGCCTTGTTGTCCTTGATCCATTTCAGCAGGATCTGCTCCTGATTGGTGGCCGCGCCGACGATCACCTTCAGCCCGGCGACATCCTCCGGCTTGCCGATTGATCTGACCTTGCTGTTGTTGCCCACATAAAAGCCGAGCAGATCGTTGCGATAGCTGGAGAAATCGAACTTCTCCTTGCGCGCTTCCGTCACCGTGATGTTGGATGCGACGGCGTCGTATTTGCCGGAAGCGAGACCGAGCGGCCAGTCGGCCCAGGCAATCGGAACAAGCTGAAGTTCAAGTCCAAGGCTGTCGGCAACCAGCTGGGCAATATCCGGCTCCACGCCAACAGGCGTTTTAGTGTCGCTCGCATAATCGACCAGTGGCAGGCGGAAAGGCACGGTCGCGAGCGTCAACTTCCCATCGGCAATGAATTTATGGCCGGCCGGCAGAAGCTTGATTGCCTCCTCAACCTTTTCGGCGCGCACCCGGCCCTTCTGTTCGGGCGACAGATCGACCTCCTGCGCATGCGCAGCAGGAATGAGCGCGGTGGTGGCGGTGAAAAGACCGCCGGCGAGCAGGGACAATAATTTCGATGAAAAGGCCATGTGAGTGTTTCCTTTGTTATGATTAGAGAACTTTTGCGAGGAATTCGGCTGTGCGCGGATGTTCAGGGTTGTTGAACACCTTTTCCGGTGTGCCCGTTTCAACGATGCGGCCCTGTTCCATGAAGACGACCCTGTCGGAGACTTCGCGGGCAAAACCGATTTCATGGGTGACGATGATGAGGGTGACGCCGGAGCGGGAGAGCTCCTTGATGACGTCAAGCACTTCATTGACCAGTTCGGGGTCGAGCGCCGATGTCGGCTCGTCGAACAGCAGGACCTTTGGCCGCAGGGCAAGTGCCCGGGCAATCGCCACGCGTTGCTGCTGGCCGCCGGAAAGCTGACGCGGGTAGGAATTGGCCTTCTCTGCAAGGCCGACACGGGCCAGAAGATCGCGCGCTTCCGCCTCGGCCTGTTCTTTCGAGATGCCGCGAACGGCGACCGGCGCTTCGATGATGTTTTCAAGTGCAGTGAGATGCGGGAACAGGTTGAAGCTCTGGAACACCATGCCCACTTCGACGCGGCGTTTGAGGATTTCCCGCTCCTTCAGCTCATAAAGCGTATCGCCCTGCTGGCGATAACCGACCAGCTCGCCGTCTATGGCGATAAAGCCGTCATCGACGCGCTCCAGATGGTTGATGGAGCGCAGCAGGGTGGACTTGCCCGAACCGGATTGGCCAAGAATGGTGGTGACGCTGCCTGCCGGAATGGAAAGGGAGACATCATCCAGCACCTTGAGCGTGCCGAAAGATTTGGAAACACCGTGGATATTCACCGAACCGCCACGATTTCCGATGCGGAAGCCTCCCGCATGCGCAGATACCGAAGCTTCCCGCTTTGCAGGTACAGCCGCCACGGCCGCCGGCTCCGCCGCTGCCCGGCGTGGCAGGAACGTGCGGTAGACAGTGGCGAAAAGCGAAGGCGGCGGATTGCGCAGTGCACCGCGGGAAAAATGCCGTTCGATATGATGCTGAACGATCGATAGCGCCGTCAGGATCACCAGATACCAGACGGTTGCCACCATCAGCAGCGGGATCACTTCCAGATTGCGGCGATAGATGATCTGGATGGTGTAGAACAATTCCGGCAGCGCAAGGATGTATACCTGCGACGTCCCCTTTGCGAGGCCGATGATGTCGTTGAAGGCCGTTGGCAGGATGGACCGCATGGCCTGCGGCAGAACGATGCGGGACGCCTGCCGCCTGCGTGGAAGACCGAGCGCGGCGGCAGCTTCCAGCTGTCCCTGATCGACCGAGAGGATGCCGCCTCGCACGATTTCCGATGCAAAGGCCGCCTGATTGAGAGTGAGGCCCAGCACAGCGGCGGCAAAGGGCGTCATCAGCTGCGTCGTATTCCAGCTGAAGAAGTTGATGCCGGTATAGGGCACGCCGATCGTCACAGTTTCATAGAGATAACCGAGATTGTTGAGGATCAGCAGAAGCACGATCAGCGGGATCGACCGGAAAATCCAGATATAGGTCCAGGAGACAGCAACCAGCAGCGGCGAGCGTGACACACGGGCAAGTGCCAGCAGCGTTCCAAGAACAAAACCGAACAGGGCGCCAAGCGCCGTCAATAGCAATGTCCGGCCAAGGCCAACGAGCACCGGTTCGGCGAAGAACCATTCGGCAAAAACGTCCCAGCCCCAGCGTGGATTGCCGAAAACGGAATGCAGCACGGCCGCGATGATCAGGACGGAAAAAACCGTGCCCACGGTGCGCAAGGGGTAACGGGCAGGAACGATGCGGAAATGGCCGTAACCGCCTTTAACCGGCTCGCCCTTCTTCTCGCTGACCGCCACATGCGGAAAATCAGAGGCTATTGTCATCTAAAGAGCCTTTCACGGATGGGCGGAAGAGGGTTGCGGATGCACGGCCGGTATCGGCGCGCCGTCCGGTACCGGACCGGAAACCGCATCGGAAAGAAATTTTTCGAACGGCAGCGACCTGATCGTCTCAGGGTCGGCCGCCGTATCGAACAAGGCGCGATAACCATTGGTGAGATAAAGGCCGACGGCTTCCGGCTGGCGGAACCCCGTGGTCAGATAAACACGGGCATAACCCTGCCGGATTGCCTGCTGCTCCAGCTCCCGAAGCACGAGCTTCGCCAGCCCCTGCCGACGATGGGCCGAATGGGTCCAGACCCGCTTGAACTCGGCGGTCTCTTCGTCGTAACGCATGAAAGCGCCGCCGGCGATCGGCTTTCCGTCCCGCAGCAGCAGCAGGAAATTGCCGGATGGCGGACTAAAGGCTTCCGGGGGATATTTGTTCAGCTCCGCCCTTGCCCCTTCCGCATTGAAGAACGTGCCGTAGCGGCTGTCATATTCGAACAGCAACTCCTCCAGAAGCGGAGTTGCGAGCGGATCCTTGACCGATGTGTAGAAAAAACTGTCGCTCATGTCCTTGTCCTAAATTTCGTGTCAGGAGAGGTATGCTTCAGCCAGGCGCACCCAGAAGCGTGCCGCAGGCGCAATGATCGCATCGTTGAAATCATAGTGAGGGCTGTGCAGCGGCGCGCTGTCGCCATTGCCGACGAAGAGGTAGGAGCCGGGTCGCTCCTGCAGCATGAAAGCGAAATCTTCGCTCGCCGTGCGCGGCTGAAACCCTTCCGCGACCTGCCCGGCTGGAAAATGCCGTCTGGCGACATCGCGGGCGAAAACCGTCTGCGCGGCGTGATTGATGACAGGCGGAAAACCACGGGAATAAGCAACTTCCGCCTTGGCGCCAAAGCTCTCCGCCTGCGCTTTGGCGAGTGCCGGAAGCCGTTCTTCCAGCCTGTCGCGCACGGCGGGTGAAAAAGCCCGGGCGGTGATCTGCAATTCCACGCTCTCGGGAATGACGTTGGAGGCGGTTCCGCCATGAATGGAACCGACGGTCAGCACCGCCATTTCGCGCGGATCGACGTTGCGGGAAACGATGCTCTGCAGGGCGGTGATGAAGCTTGCCGAAGCGAGGACCGGATCGACCGTCTCATGCGGCGCCGCACCGTGGCCGCCTTTGCCAACGATCCGCACCTGCGCCTTGTCGACGGAGGCCATGGCAGGGCCTTCGACGAAACCGAACTGTCCGGTTTCCACACCCGGCCAATTGTGCAGGCCGAAGACCGCATCGACGGGAAACCGCTCGAACAGCCGGTCCTTTATCATCGCCCTCGCACCCGCGCCGATCTCCTCGGCGGGCTGGAAGATCAGCGTCAGGATGCCGGAAAAATTTGAAGTTTCAGCAAGATAACGGGCGGCCGCGAGCAGGATCGTCGTGTGGCCATCATGACCGCAGGCATGCATGACGCCCGGCGTTGCGCTGGCATAGGCAAGGCCTGTCTCTTCATGAATTGGCAGCGCATCAATATCGGCGCGGATGCCAAGACGTTTTTCACCATGGCCCCGTTTCAGGGTGGCAACGACACCGTAACCGCCGACACCCTCCGTCACCTCATATCCGTAAGACAGCAGATAACGCGCAACGAGCGCCGCCGTGCGTTTTTCCTTGAGCGACAGCTCCGGATGCCGGTGGAGATCATGCCGGATGGCGATGCTCTCCTCTATGAAGGCAAGGATTGCCCGTTCGGCGTCGTCCTGCGGACGCGCGCCGTCAATGCGGATATTCATGGTTCTGTCTCCTGCGCGGCCATTTGCGCGCGGCGTCCTATAATCTCCGCCGGGCGGCGGCCTCGTCGCCCGGCCGCAGCCTTATGCGATGGCCTTGTTCGAGCCGCTTTCACCGCTGGAATAGACGCTTTCCCGGAAAGGCAGGCCGAGATGATCTCGCAACGTCGCCCCTTCCAGATGCGGGTCGAAATAACCGCGCCGCTGCAGCACCGGAATGACGAGGCGGATGAAATCATCCAGCCCTTCGGCAATCACCGGGAAGCCCAGAATGAAGCCGTCGGCCGCATCATTTTCCACCCAGCGGATAATCTCATCCGCCACCTTGTCCGGCGTGCCGATGAAGCCTTCGCGCGGGGTTGCAGCCTCCAGCGCCGCCTCGCGCAGCGTCTGGTTTTTTTCCTTGGCGCGGCGCTTGATGCGGTCGGTCGTTGAACGGAAGCTGTTCTTGCCGATATCACCGAGTTCGGGGAAAGGCTCATCCAGCGGATAGGCCGTGAAATCATGGTGGTCGAAAAAGCGACCGAGATAGGCAAGCGCGTCCTCGATGGTGATGAGGTTGCGGATGACGTCATATTTCGCCTCCGCGTCTTCCTGCGTCTCGCCGACGATCGGGCCGATGCCGGGGAAAATCTTCACGTCGCTGGCGGATCTGCCCTGCGCAACCGCGCTCTGCTTTACACGTTTGAGGAAGGTCTGGTTTTCTTCCAGCGAAGCGGAATTGGTGAAGACGGCATCGGCATGTTTGCCCGCAAGGCCGATGCCCGCATCGGAAGAACCGGCCTGAAACACCACCGGCTGCCCCTGTGGCGAACGCTGGATGTTCAGCGGGCCTTCCACCTGGAAGAACCGCCCCTTGTGGCCGAGCGTATGGAGTTTGTCGCGCTCGAAGAACTGTCCGCTCTCCCGGTTGCGCACGAAGGCGTCGTCGTCCCAGCTATCCCACAACCCCTTGATGACTTCGAGATATTCATCGGCAATCTCGTAGCGCAGCGCATGTTCCGGATGATTGCGGCTGTAATTCTTCGCCGTGCCTTCAAGCGGCGTCGTCACGGCATTCCATCCGGCGCGGCCGCCGCTCAACAGGTCAAGCGAGGCGAACTGGCGGGCGATCGTGAAAGGGTCGCTATAGGAGGTCGAAACAGTACCCGCGAGACCGATCTTCGAGGTGACTGAGGCAAGCGCCGAAAGGATGGTCAGCGGCTCGAAACGGTTGAGGAAATGCGGGATCGACTTGTCGTTGATGTAAAGCCCGTCCGCCACAAAAGCGAAGGCAATGCCGGCGGCTTCCGCTTTTAGCGCCGTCTTCCTGAAGAAGTCGAAATTGACGCTGGCATCGACCGGGCTTTTGGGGTGTCGCCAGGCATTCATATGCCCGCCGGGACCCTGAAGCATGATGCCGAAACGAATTTTCTTTCTCGTCATGTCATTTCTCCTGAGGACAAGATCACGCCGCCCGGGAAAGGCGATGCGTGGCCAAGAGTTCAATCGAGGCAAGCCGCTGATCGGCTCCCACATGCGGCGGTTCGATGATGAATTCCTCGATGCCGTGTTCTTCGGAAAGAGCACGCAACGCCCGGTGAATATCTTCCGGCGCACCATGCAGGACGTTGGGCTTGCGCTCCTCGATGCGATAATCGCTGTCACCGGACTGGCGGGCGAACTCTTCCGCCTGCTCGCGCCGGCCGAGGTTGAACGCCCTGCCATCGCTCAAAAACACCCGGTAGATGCGCTGCCCCTCCACCTGCCTTGCGGCATGGTCAGGGTCACTCGCGGCAAAAGCCGACAGGGCAAGGATCGGGGCGTTTCCGCCGCTTTCCTCGCGGAAAGCCGAAAGGCTGCGGCGAAGAACCTCCGGATCACCATTGAGGTGGCCGGCAAAGACGAAGTTCCACCCTTTTGAGGCCGCGAGCCTTGCGCTTTCCGGGCTGGCGCCGAGCAGGAATCTCTCCGCTGCAACCGGCGGCGCCGGTGTCGCCTGCAATCCGGCCTGCGCGTGATCCTGCGGCGCGACACCGGACAAGAATGTGGTGAGTTCCCCGAAAGCTGTCTCGAAACCCGGCTTTCGCTCAGGGTCATAAGCCTGCTGCAGGGCTGAGGTTGCCAGCGGCAAACCGCCCGGCGTCTTGCCAACGCCAAGATCGACCCGGCCGGGCGCAAGCGCCGATAGCACGTTGAAGACTTCGGCAACCTTATAGGGGCTGTAATGCTGCAGCATCACGCCGCCTGAACCGACGCGGATGCGGGATGTCTTCGCCAGAATCCACGCCACCAGCGCCTCGGGCGAGGAACCCGCGAGTTCCGGCGAATTGTGATGCTCAGCCACCCAGAACCGACGGTAACCCAGATCTTCGGCGCGTCTGGCGAGATTGATCGTGTCGCGGAATGCGCCTGCCGCATCCTCACCCGCCGAAACGGGGCTCTTATCCAGCAAACTGAGAGTATACATCATCACCTCGCACGTCTTTTGATGCATACTTTGTCTACTGATTTTATATTCTAATAAAGAACGTTCGTTCCACGTTGCGACGCGATCAGAGAAAATATTGTTTTCCGTCACGATTCTGAAAACCGGTTCTGGCAAAAAATATCCGCAGCGCCGGAGATGCGACGTCGAAAAGGCGGAAAACAGGCGGTTTTCAAGACCATATCCGGACGAAACGGCTTGCGCCGGAATTCGCTAAAAACTACTTAGTAAGTTAGGAATAATATGGCCGGCGTTGCGGAATGTGCCGGCCCTCTTTGCGGATCAGGCGATGTTGACCAAAAAAGGCAAATACGGATTAAAGGCTCTGGTCGATCTGGCGCGGTTGCCGCAGGGAGAGACCGCCTTCGTGACCGAGATTGCCACGCGCAACAATATTCCGAAGAAATTTCTGGACACCATTCTTCTGGAGCTGCGCAACAGCGGTATTCTGCGCTCCAAGAAGGGACCGAATGGCGGTTATTCCCTATCGAAAATGCCATCCGAAATCATGATCGGCCAGGTCATCCGCACGCTGGACGGGCCTTTGGCGCCCATTCGCTGTGCGAGCCGCACCGCCTTTGAAGCCTGCGACGACTGTGACGATCCCGAGACCTGTCAGGTCAGGGTTTCGATGACGGACGTGCGTGACGCCATAGCAACCATTCTGGATAACATGACGCTCGCACAATTCGTCGCAAAGGATGGGCAGGACGCACTTTCCATTCCTGCCGGTAAATAGGCTTCGCTTATTGCCGGCGCAGATCATCCTCCAGAGATGCAATCAGCCCGGATTCACTCAGGCCATCGATAAGGCCGAGACGTGCCATCAGGATTTCAAGCGTGATGGCGTTGTTTCTGACGGAGCGAAAGGTAACGTTCTCCGAGCCCACCTGCGCCGCGTCGATATTTGCCGCCAGGCTGGAAATTTGCGCCTTCAGCAGTTCAATGGCGAGAAAAACCTCGCCGATGACGGGACGCGCCGCGCCTTCGTCTGCCAATCGGTCAATCAGCAGTGTCGAAAGTTCACGCTGTTTTTCACCCAGGGCCACCGCCGCTTTCAACAGGGTGGAGACGGAGGCGGCGAGATTTCCTGCGCCCTCCGCAAGAAACGTAACCTGATCGGCGCGCAGCAGGCCATCCCATGATGTGTCCGGCCGATTACGCAAGACCACGAGCAGGTTTTTTCCCGTGGCATTAACAGCCGGAACGACAATCCAGTCCGCATCGGTCGCAACAGAACGCACCACGTCGTCGGGAAGCCGCCGGGCGAAATCGTCGTCGTTCGTTAAAACCGTCTGCTCCGCACTGAGATCGGAGGGAGCAAGAGCGAAGGTTTCGCCAAGATCGAGACGGGCAAAGAGGGCCTTGCGTTGCTCTTCGCTGCCGGCATTCCGGATAAATTCAAGCGCAGTGAAATGTTCAACCAGATCACGCGCCGCCTCCGAATCCGCGGCAGCAATAATCGAAAGCGCCTGCGCGAGAATATCGTTGGTTATATCCGCTCCACCCAGTTCATTCGGAACGGAGAGGGCAAGAAGGCCGGAACGGGCGATCCGCGCTTGGATCTGCCCGCTATTTTCGAAGGGACATTTCCCGGCAATCGCCCGGGCGACGGTCAGCACATCGCCATCCGCGCCGAGACGTGGAGGAACGAAACGAATTCTTTCGCCGAGCGGCGTGACAGATCCCATGCTCAACTCCCTCAAAAAATAACCCGTTGAAAGCGCTTGAATGGCCGTCACTCAGTCCAGCGAATGATAACGCCCGTTCTGATAGACCAGCGAATGTCCGGAGCCGATACGGATCGCCTCCACCTTGCCGATGATGATGACGTGGCTGTGCCGCTCAATTGCCTCTTCGATGGTGCAATCGATAGCGGCAACGGCGTCCTCAAGGATGGGCGCGCCGCTTGCAAGCCTGGTCCACTCGGCACCGCGATAACGATCCGCACCCTTCAGGCCGCCGATGCCCGCAAACTGGTTGGCGATGAACTGGTGGTTCGCGCCGATTATGTTGACGGCGAAGTGACCGAAACGCTGCACCACCGGCCATGTGGAAGACGATCGGTTGAGCGCCACCAGAATTCTCGGCGGATCGACCGACAGGGCGGTGGCCGAAGTCACCGTCGCACCCGTGCGCGCCTCGCCTTCTCCGGCTGTGATGACGCTGACGCCGCCACCGAGCGTTCTCAGCGCCGCCTTGAGGCTGTCGGCATCCGCCGCCTTACCCGAGACCGGATCGTGAAGATTGATGAATTGTTGATCCTTAGCCGCATATTGCAGTGTCATCGATCGCTCCTGAAAACAGCTTGATTGTCCAATAGCTAGCAGCGGCGGCAGGTGATTAAATAGACATCGTTTTCCATAATATTTATATTCTATGGAAATAATGTTCTATCTGTCAGGCCCTTTCTTGCTCAACCCGGCCGGCAAGAAACCGGACAAAAAAGAGAGTAGCCAATTCCCCCGGCTATATAAGAAATTTCGTTCCAATTTTTCCGAAGAGGGGAGTGTTTATCTCCCCCACGAGCCTCGTCACACCGGCAGCCTGCAACCTCAGAAAACCGGATACAGGCTGAGCATGGCGAAGTTCATTTCGCAGATTTCTTCCCGTTCAAGCTCGAGATCGCTTTTTCCCTGCCTGATGCGCCCGGAATGATCCAGCGGATGAAGAGTACCTTGCTCATCTGCATGCAGCCGACGCCGGGTCAGACCAAACAGATCGAAAGTAAACGCATGAAATCCCTGCGGCATGTGCGCCTCCTTTGCTCAACGTCCACTATCCTCCGGCGACGATCCAAAATCGTCAATATTTTCCATAAAATTACTATTCTATAATTGGTCAGCAGCCTGCAAAGGCGGTCTAAGGTTGCCCGGATGCGGAAAATTCCATTTCGCAGGCCAGAATCGGCAGGATTTCAGCACATGAGTGTCACGGCCAGGCAAACCGGCGTTTGAGAATGAGGCCTGCAAAAGCGCCAAGACCACAAAAAAGGAAAAATACCCAACCCGACACCGCGCCCGCATGAATGCCCGACAGCAGCACGCCGATGGTGCAGCCAAGTGCTGTCATGCCACCCCAGCCCATCAGCACCCCTCCGGCAAAACGGGTTACCAACCCACCGGCAGACGGCCAGGATGGCTGGAATTTTCCCGCCGAAAGCGCGGCTGCGAAGCTCGCAAGGACCAGCCCCAGCACAAAGACGCCGTTAGGCGACAGGATCGTGGTTTTCACCGCGCTGATGCAGCCGCGCACCGTATCGAGGCCCGCGAGCGTTTCCGGCACCCATGCCGCGGATGCACCGGCCGTTCTGACGATGCTGCCGAGTTCGGCGGTGACCCCAAGCGGCGCGACGCGGAAATAGGAGAAGGCGCTGACAGCTGCAACCAGAACCCCGGTGACGACGGGCGGCCAGCGTTCAACAAAAACGCCTCGCAAGGCCTGCCGCAGCCGGTTTTCCGGTAAGCCCATTGGAACAGGCGCTGTCTTGTCGAAAAAGAGAACAATGAAAATCAGCCCGGCCAAAACGAAACCGGCAAGCAGCAGCGCCAAGCCATATCCCAGATGGTGCGGCAGCCAGATCGGCGGATCGTTGAAAACGCTGAGCGTATAAAGAAAATTCCAGCTGAGGAAAGCCAACAAAAAACCGAGGGCTGCACCGGCAATGGCAACAACGGAACCAAAGGCTCCCTCCCCCAGCCGGTAAAAATGCCCAGACAGGCAGGAGCCGGAAAGCGCAGCGCCTACACCAAAAACCGTAGACGCCAACGCCAGGACCCAGCCGACCGGGCCAATATGCGCGTTCGGCGGCAGGCGGCCGGGCTGCGGAACCGGCATCCACGCGATGGTGATGATCTGATAAAACACCACGCCCGCAAGAAGTGCGACGAGAATTGCGAGAACGCCATCCGAGCGCCTGTCGTCGATGAAATCCCGGAAATTGCAGAGGAAGCAGAACCGCCCGCGCTGCATCACGATGCCGAAAGCGATACCGGCCAACAGTGAAAATGCAAGCTGCCTGCCATTTTCAAGCGTCCCCAGTTGGTGAGCAGCGACAGTCAGCGTGCATAAAATGGCGAAGGCCGCGGAGCGGCGAAAGGTAAGATGCATGAAATACCGGATATGGCAGGAGAAAACGCCGGTGCGCCGCACTGGCGCACCGGCTTCAAAAAGGGAGGCTGCGGCTTATTTGCCCGTCCAGACCGTACCGGTCGGATTGCTGATGGGAACACCGACCGCATTGCCATATTCGGTCCAGGAGCCGTCATAGTTGCGGACGTCGTAACCGAGTATCTTCTTCAAGGCGAACCAGGTGTGGCTGGAGCGCTCGCCGATACGGCAATAGGTGATGACCGGAGCAGAGCCGTCGATGCCGTTTTCCGCATAGATCGCCTTGATCTCGTCTGCAGATTTGAAGGTGCCATCCTTGTTGACAATGGTGCCCCACGGCACGTTGACAGCGCCGGGAATATGGCCGGCGCGCACCGACAGCTCCTTGACGCCATCGGGTGCGAAAATCTTGCCGGAATATTCGTCCGCCGAGCGAATATCGACCAGCTTGATATTGTGTTTGCCTTCGGCCACGGCGACCACATCAACAAACCGCGCCCGCACCGACGTGTCCGGTTCGCCAAGCTTCAGCTTCGTTTCAGCCGTTGCGGGTGCCGATGTGTCGAAAGGCAGGCCCTGCGCTTCCCAGAGCTTGCGACCGCCATCCAGCAACTTCACCCGGTCACCAAGGCCATAGGTTTCAAAAACCCATGCACCCCAGGCGGCGAACCAGTTATTGTTGTCGCCATAAAGAACGATCGTCGTATCGTCACCGACACCGGCCTTCTGCAGCAGGGACTGGAAATTTTCCCGCGCGGCAATGTCACGCCGTTCCTTGTCGACGAGGTCCGTATGCCAGTTGAGGTTCACCGCGCCGGGAATATGTCCGCGCTCATAGACGCCGGTATCGACGCTGACCTCAAACACCCGGACCTTCGGATTGTCGAGATTTTCCTTCAGCCAATCGGCCGTTACCAGCGCTTCCGATGCTCCGGCAGCAGACAGCGATACCGTGGACAACAACAATCCGCCGAGAACCGACGCTACAGACTTGATCCTGGACATTCCCTTACCCCTTCCTGATTTGATGACCATTGAAAGGTCGCAACAAAATCGTCCGGAGCGAAGAAACAGTTTTTCATATTTTCTGTAGAAAATAAATGCAGCCACTCAAAACAATCAAAAGGTGAGATTCGAAATTTATTCCAGATAAAACAGCCATAAAGCTCTTAATGGTTGCATTTCGTTGACAAAAAAGGACTGAGCTGAAACATAACCCTTCATGAGCCGATGGATTATAACGCGCTTGCATCACCCTGAAGATGCGCACCACGAACCACCGGCAATCCCCGTATCCTCGATCTGGCCGTAGGCGATTGGGAGCCCGCTCCCGCTTTCAGGCGCGCCAGCAGGTCATATCCCTCTGGCCACCTTCCGAAACCGGCCGCGATATTGATGTGCCCTGCCGGGCCGAGATTGACGAGATCGCTTCCCCAGCTGGCGGCCGTGTGCGCCAGTTCTTCGGGGCTCATATAGGGGTCGTTCATACTGCCCACGAGAAGGCTGGGGAAGGCAAGCGGCGCTAGAGGAAAGGCTCCGAACCGGACAATACAGGGATGCATCGCTTCCACCCTGTCGAGATGGGCCGGTGCGACAAGAAGCGCACCTCTGATTTTTGCCGCCGCAGGCCGGGAGGCCATATTCGCGACCAGCAAGCAACCGAGGCTGTGGGCGACGACATAGGCGCTATCGACCGAGGCAAGTGCTGTTTCAAGACGGCCAAGCCAATCCCCGAGAACCGGGCATTGCCAGTCATCCTGATCTACCAGCTGCGCTGCAGGATCATCCAGCAGCCAGTGCCGCTGCCAATGCCCTTCATCCGAACCGTTCAGTCCGGGAACAATCAAGGTGGTACACATGCCTGCTCCGTGGTTGGGTGGTCCGTGCAAAGCATGATGATTTTTACGATTCCAGTCGAATGCTCGCTTACTCACCTTTCTGGATCAAAGAAAAAATCGATCTGAAGAAATTTGATACAGAAGAAAATGCGTTCTCGTTCGCTGATAAATCCCTATTCAGGCGGAATCATTTACTCATATTTTTTACATAGAAAATATGTGCAATATATTCACTTCCTGCGGAAAGCTTTTCCTCCGTCGCACACCAAATGAGACACCGCTGCTTGGCCCATCTGCCGCCGCTTTGTCATTCTCGTACCGCGACAGAAAACGAAAATTCAGGCGGATAATGTGAGCAGCACGAGCGAATTTCTCTGGTATATCCCCAATGACGTCAAACCCGGCCATAGGGGCGATGCCGTCAGCGACAACCATAACAGCCTCGACACATTGACCAGCCATGCAAAGGCACTGGAAAATCATGGCTGGAAAGGCGCGCTGATCGGCACCGGCTGGGGCCGGCCCGACACATTCACGGTGGCGGCAGCGCTTGCGGCGCGCACCACCACCTTCGAGCCGCTGATCGCCATCCGCCCCGGCTACTGGAAGCCTGCCAATCTCGCATCCGCCGCCGCCACGCTCGATCAGCTCTCGGGTGGCCGGGTACGGATCAATGTCGTCTCGGGTCGCGACGAGCTTGCTGCCTATGGCGATGAAGAAGGTGATCAGGCACAGCGTTATGCGCGCACGAAAGAGTTCATGCGGCTCCTGCGGCGGCTCTGGTCGGAGGAAAACGTCACTTTTAGTGGCGATCATTTCCAGGTGAAGAATTCCACTGTTTCGCCGCGCATCGCCGCGCGCGAAGGCCGGCCGCATCCCAGACTTTATTTCGGCGGCGCATCCGAGGCGGCCGAGCAGGTCGCCGCAACCGAGGCCGATGTACAATTGTTCTGGGGCGAGCCGCTCGCCGGTGTGGGCGAACGGATAGAAAGGCTCAGGCATTTCTGTGAAAAGCTTGGCCGCGACCTGCCGCCGCTGCAATTCGGCCTGCGGATCACCACGCTGGTGCGTGAGACGACGGCAGAAGCATGGCGCGACGCGGAAGCGAAGGTTGCTGAAATGGCCGCAAATAACGGAGCGCGCTGGAACGACCATCTGCAAGGCGTGGCAATCGGCCAACGCAGGCTGCTGGATTTGCACCGTCAGAGCGACGTGCTGGACGACAATCTCTATACAGCGCCCGGCAAATTCGGCGGCGGCGGTGCCGCAACGACATGGCTGGTAGGTTCGGCGGAAGACGTCGCCGCATCACTGCGCAAATACCGCGCGCTTGGCATCACCCATTTCGTGCTTTCCGACACGCCTTACCTGAAGGAAATCGCACGGCAGGGCGACAGCTTGCTACCGCTGTTGCGGGATTGATGAGCGTGGCTTGAACATGGGCGGCCCGCCTCAGGCAAGGCCGCCCTGTTGCTTCGTCGGTCAACCGCCCACCGCCTTGATGCTCTGGCGGCCGAGGATCGTTCTAATCATGTGGCTTTGCGGCGCATGTGCCCTTGCCGTGATGGCATCGCGATGATGGCGTTCGAGATTATAATCCCGGCGTAGGCCGCGATTGCCGCCAAGCTCCAGCGCCAGATCCGTCACCGCCACGGCATTGTCGATCACCACGTGGCGAACGGCGAGCGCATCGGTTCCCACCCTTTCGCCAGCGTCGATATCGCGGGCGACGGAAAGAAGCAGGCGTCTGTTTGTCGCCAGCAGCACCTCGATCTGGCCAAGACCTTCCTGAATACGGGGAATGGAGGAGAGCGGCGCACCAAGGCTTGCGGGAACATGGCCATTCAGATGGCGCAACAGATCATCCCGCGCCGAAAGCGCAACACCGTGATAGACGGAAGCCAGCAGCGCGAAGAAATTATAACCGTCTGCCTCATCGCGCCGCAGCGGCTCGTCCGCCGGCTGTTCGGCAACGATATCGGCAAGTGGCACCCTTACCTCCTCCAGCACCAGATCATGGCTGGCGGTGGCGTACATGCCGGTCGCCTCCCATGCCTTTTCCTGGGCGATCCCCGGTGCGTCGAGCGGCACCAGAAGCTGGATGAGGCGCGGCGTCTCTTCCGTCGTCACGGCGAGCACGATCGCCCATTTCAGCCCTGGTAGGCCGGTGACGAAACTCTTGCGGCCATTGACCACCCAGAAATCGCCCTCGATCCGCGCCGTCGTTTCCGGCAGGCCGCCATGGGCCGGCGAACCGACACCCGGCTCCGCCTGTGCATTGTTCAAAAGCGCCGGTTCCCTGCTATTGGCGGCCAGCACCCTTGCCGCAAGTGCTGCCGGCCACTTGCCGCGCCGGATCGCGGCATGAACGCTGTAATGCATGGCGAGAATGAGGGCGGTCGACGGATCGCCACTGGCAATGGCGGCGATGACGGCATGCGCCGTTTCCATGCCCTCGCCCCAGCCACCATCCTTTTCAGCCGTCACGAGACCAAGCAGGCCGGACTTGAAAAGCGCTTCGAAATTGCCGGCGGCGAATTCGCCGCTTTTGTCATGGTCCGCCGCCGTCAGGCTGAAATCTTCGGCCAGCACGGTTGCGACGGTAACGGGGCTGGATTGCTGTTCCGGCGGGCGCGGGACGGCGGAAAGTGCTACGCTCATGCCACCGCCCTTTCACTTGCCGTCACGAAACGGTCGTCAATCCATCCGCCGAGATCGAAGTCGTTCTCAAGGAAACCCCACTGGTGCAGGAAATCCTTGTAATGACCGACAGCAGCCACAAGCTCTGCATCAAGGCCGAGACCGAGATGACGGTGAACTTCCGGCCCGTTGGCAGCCAGAACCTGTTCTTCCGTCGCACCGGCCTCACGCGCAATGAAACGACGGGTTTCTTCCGGATGCTGCTCCGCCCAGAGCGAGGCTTTGCCGATGGCGGCAACCAGTCGCTCCACCAGATCGGGACGCTCATCGGCCAGACGCCCGTCCACCGTCAGCACCCGGGGCGAACCGGAATTGATGCGTATCTTCGGATCGGGGTGAAAACCGAATTCCACCACCTGCACCGCACCGATCAGATTGGCGGCGGCAATACCCGCCGTTCCCTTGACGAAAATCGCATCGACCTCACCCCGCAATAGCGCGATGATCTCCTCACCGAAGGATTGCCGGCGCTTCAGCCCGAAAAGAGACGGCCCCTCCTGCGAGGCCAATACCGAATCCGTGATGACGATATCCTTCAGTTCGACATCATCAACCGTCAGCCCTTCCAGCGAAAGCGCCGAGACGATGCCCTTCAGCGCCGTCGCCCGCATGAAATCGACAATGCCCTCCGGCCTGCGCGGCACGCCGAAACGTCGACCGACAAGATCGGCAATAGAGCGGATACCGGTCTCCGGCAGGGTGATGATCGCCTGAAACTCATCCGTCCAGGTAATGCCGATGAGGCGCGTATTGCGCCCTTCCGAACGGGCGCGAATGGGCGGCACATTGCCGCCGTGGCGGAAGGACCATTCCAGCGTGTGGTTGAAATGGCTCTGACGAACGGAGCGGTCAGGCGAATCGATGATGGATTTCAGCGCTATGCCGACCTCCTCGAATGTCTGCCCGAGATAACCGAGCTGCGCCGCCAGTCCCACGGGCGTGGGCACCGGGCAGCGTGTGTACCAGATTTCAGAAAGTGACGTGCTCATGGCTTTGTCCTCGATGAAAGGGAAAAATCCCGGCCCACCACAAATGGGGGCCGGTTCTGGTGAGACGATCAGGATGCGGCGATATGCGCGAAGGCGAGGCTTCCCGCCACACCTTCGGCACCGATGGTGTGATCGGCGATACGCTTGTTGAAGATGGTGATCTCCGGTGCCGCGACGATGTCGATGGCAGGCACGTCCTCCACGAGTATCTGCTGGATTTCCTTCCATTGCGCGACGCGCTTGTCCGGATCGATCTCGATGGCGGCGGCTTCGAGAAGCGCATCCACCTTCGGATTGCTGTAGGCAGCACCATTGGAGAAAGGCACGCCCTTCTTGAAGTTCTTCGACCAATAAAGCCGCTGCACGCCGACGGTCGGATCGAAGAGATTGCTCATGCCCTCATAGGCAAAATCGAAATCGCGATCCGTATAGATGCGCTTGGTATAGGTGGCGAAATCCTGCGTGCGCACCGTCACATCCACGCCGACCTTCGCCAGCGCCTGGCGAATATAATCCGCACCGCGCGGATAGGCCTCGGTGCTCGGCACATAGTCCAGATTGAGCCTGAAACGGATGCCATCCGCACCACGCTTGTATCCGGCCTCATCCAGCAGCGCTTCCGCCGCCTTCAGGTCGATCGGATAGGTTTTCAGATCATCCACAAACCATTTCGTCAGCTTCGGATTAATCGGCCCGGTGATCGTCGCGCCATAACCGTAATTGACCGTGTTGAAGATGACGTTGCGGTCAATGACATGGGCGAAGGCGCGGCGAACGCGCACATCCTTGAACACATCCTTTTCGAGATTGAACTCAACGCGGCTGACGGAATTCGAATATTGATAGCCGTTGGTTTCGAAGCCGAGGCTCGGCAGCTCCTTCAGCCGGTCGAGATCGCTATAGGCGACCGGCGTGCTGGGCGCGAGATCGATCTCGCCGGTTTCGATGGCAATCGCGCGGGCCGAAGCGTCCGGAATGAAGCGAACGATCAGCTTGTCGAGATAGGGGCGCGGCGCATCCCAGTAGTCCGCGTTGCGCTCGAAAACGATATGACTGCCGCGCACCCATTCCTTGAATTTGAACGGGCCGGTGCCGACGGGTGCGAGATTGACAGGATTTTCGGTCACCTTCGTACCCTCATAGAGATGTTTCGGCACGATGGGCGTTTCGGCGGCGGCGAGCGCCGTGATCAAATAGGGCGCAGGTTTGGAAAGAACCAGAACCGCCGTCAGCTCGTCCGGCGCCTCGACAGCAGTGAGGTTCAGGAATGTATTTCGGCCGCGCGGGTGCACTTCCTTGATTGTGTTGATGGAAAAGGCCACGTCGGCGGAGGTGAAGGGCTTGCCGTCATGCCATTTCACGCCGGGCCTCAGCTTGAAGGTGTAACGCAGGCCATCCGCGCTCACATCCCATGATTTGGCCAGGAGCGGCTTGGGGTTTAGATCGAAATCATAGGTCAAAAGTCCTTCGGTGACCTTGGGCGATATGTAGACGGAATTATAGGCCGTATGCGCAATCGTCGTCAGCACCGGCGGTTCCGACGAAATCAGCAGCGTGGCCGTGCCGCCACTTACCGGCTCCGCCGCGTTAAGCCTCAGTCCCGGCAAAGACACCACGCCAAGCGCCACCGACGCCAGCAGAAATCCACGCCGCGTCGTCTGGTTGAAAACAGTCATGCGATACCCTCTCCTTGATCGAACCGGCGAAAAACCGGCAAACTGAACGGCCGCGCTTAGGAAGAAGTTTGTTCCGCAGAGGAGAGTGAGTTTGGCATGAAGAACCAACCATTCTCATAATTAGGAATTATCTTTTCTTTATTGCGCATTTTTCCGTAAATTTCAGAAAATAATTCTATTACTCTTTGACAAATTCCATAAAATTAGTCAACTAATACCAACACCCTCACGGGCTGATTTCACATTTTCACGCTTACGGACTGGAGCCGATGTCGAATTCGAAACGGATTTTATCGCAGGCAAAGCGGGTGGCCATTCAGGCCATTCCGACGGTTCTCGGTATCGTCATCCTGAACTTCTTCCTGCTGCAGCTGGCGCCGGGCGATGCCGCCGATGTGCTGGCGGCGGAAGCGGGTTCGGCAACCGTCGAGACCATGGCAGAAATCCGCTCTCGCTTCGGTCTGGATTTGCCGGTTCTGCATCAGCTGATGAATTATCTCGGCAATCTCGCCCAGTTCAGCCTTGGTTTTTCGCCGCGATACGGCATGCCGGTGGCTGATCTGATTGGCCAGCGCCTGCCGGGCACGCTTGCGCTGATGGGCGCAGCCCTTGGTATCGCGATCTTCGTCGGCGTGTTCCTCGGCTCCATCATGGCGCTTTTTTCCGGCAAGCTGCCGGACCGGATCATTTCGATCGGCTCGCTGATCTTTTATTCCGTGCCCGGTTTCTGGATCGGCCTGATGTTGATCCTGACCTTCTCGGTCAAGCTCGGCTGGCTGCCTTCGGGCGGGGATAGCACCATTGGCAGCAGCCTTACCGGTTTTTCAGCCTTTCTCGACAGGCTTCGCTATATCGTCCTCCCTGCCCTTTCGCTGGCGCTTTATTTTCTGGCAATCTATGCCCGCCTCACCCGCGCGGCGATGCTGGAAGTGAAATCGCAGGACTATGTGCGCACGGCGCGTGCCAAGGGCGTTTCGCCGATCAGGCTCACCACACGCCATATCCTGCGCAACGCGCTTATCCCCATCACCACCATGGCCGGCATGCATATTGGCGGCTTACTCGGCGGCGCAGTCGTGGTCGAAACCGTCTTTAGCTGGCCGGGCCTTGGCCGCCTTGCTTTCGAAGCCGTGATGGCGCGGGATTTCAGCGTGCTGCTCGGCATTCTGCTTCTCTCCTCCCTCGTCGTCATCATCGTCAATGCCGCCGTGGACCTGTTGCAGGCATGGCTTGACCCCCGCATCGGAGAAAGCCGATGAACTCATCCCACACAACGGCGGTTCTCAACACGGCCGAAATTGGTGCTGAAGAGACCAATCCCAAACCGAAAAAGCCGGAAGAAAAGGCCTGGCCTTATATCCATGCCCCGGATGCGCTTTCGGCCCGCTCCGTCTCCGTGCCGCGGCGCGGCCTGCGGCGGGAACTGAAAATCTTCCTCACCAATCCCAACGTCATCGTCGGGCTGCTGTTTCTCGCGACCGTCATCGTCACCGCGCTGATCGCGCCATTGATCTATCCCGGTGATCCCCTGGAAATGGTGGCCCGCCCGTTCCTTTGGCCGGGCCAGAATGCGGCCTATCCGCTCGGCACCGATTCCATGGGCCGGGATGTTCTGGCCGGCATCGTGCATGGCGCGCGCATCTCGCTTACCGTCGGTGTCGTGGCAACACTGATCGGGCTGACGATCGGCATCGCCGTCGGCGCCTTCGCCGGTTATTTCGGCGGCGTCATTGACGACATCCTCGTCAAGCTGATCGAAATCTTCCAGACATTGCCCAATTTCGTGCTCTTGGTGGTGCTCGTCGCCATCGCCCAGCCATCCGTCACCACGGTCACGTCAGCCATCGGTATCATCACCTGGCCGCTCGTTGCACGTCTTACCCGTGCGGAATTCCGCGCCATCCGCGAGAAAGACTATGTGCTCGCCGCCCGCAGCCTGGGTTACGGCCACGCGCGCATCGTATTTCAGGAAATCCTGCCCAATGCGCTGCCGCCGATCATCGTCACCTCCTCCGTCATGGTGGCGGGTGCGATCCTCATGGAAGCAGCACTCTCCTTCATGGGGCTTGGCGATCCCAACCGTGTCTCCTGGGGGTCGATGATCGGTTCGGGCCGCGATGTCATCCGCACCGCCTGGTATCTGACCGCCCTTCCCGGCCTCGCCATCGTCTTCACCGTCATTTCGCTGAACCTCATCAGCGATGGTCTCAACGATGCGCTCAACCCCCGTTTTTCGGAGGAACGCCGATGAGCAAACTGATCGAAGTCCATGATCTCTCCGTCAGCTTCGGCTCGGCCCAGCCGGTAAAAGGCGTCAGTTTCGATGTCAGCCCCGGCGAAATGCTGGCTATCGTCGGCGAAAGCGGCTCTGGCAAATCCCTGACGGCGCTCGGCCTGATTGGCCTGCTGCCCTCCCACGCCAAGACCGGTGGGCGGGTTCTGCTTGAGGATCGCGACCTGCTGCCGCTTTCCGAACGGCAATGGCGCGGTATTCGCGGCCGGGATATCGGCATGATCTTTCAGGAGCCGATGACCTCGCTCAACCCTGTCCTGACCGTCGGCGAACAGATCATCGAGGTGCTGCGCATCCATGAGAAGATCGACCGGCACCAGGCGCGCAAACGCGCCATCGAGCTTCTGGATCTCGTCAACATTCCCGATGCCGGCCGCCGGGTGGATGATTATCCGCACCAGCTTTCCGGCGGCATGCGCCAGCGCGTGATGATCGCCATCGGTGTTGCCTGCAATCCTAAATTGCTGATCGCCGACGAGGCGACGACAGCGCTCGACGTGACGATACAGGCGCAGATACTCCAGCTGCTAGACAATCTGCGCCGCGACCTCAACATGGCGGTCATCCTCATCACCCACGATCTCGGCATCGTGGCGCAATGGGCGGACCGGGTGATGGTCATGTATGCCGGCCGCAAAGTGGAAGAAGGATTGCCGGAGCCGGTTTTCTCAAACCCCTACCATCCCTATACGCGCGGCCTGCTTGCGGCGTCACCGCGCGCGGAAGACGGCCAGCATTATCGCGATGGGCCGCTCATTGAAATTCCCGGTTCCATCGTTTCCGCCACGGGGGAACGCGGTTGTGCCTTCCGGCCACGCTGTCCGAGCGCCCGTGGTTTCTGCGGGCAGTTCGTACCGCCGCTGCGGCATATTTCGGAAGGTCGCTACGCCGCCTGCCCCTTCGTTGCTCCCACATCCAAGGAAGTATCCGATGACGCTCTTGTCAGTGCATAGCCTGTCCACCCATTACACGGGCGGACGCGGAACCGTGCGTGCCGTCGATGACGTCTCGCTCGATATCGAGGCGGGCGAGACCGTGGCGCTGGTGGGTGAATCCGGCTGCGGCAAATCCTCGCTCGGCAAGTCACTGATGCGTCTGGTCGAACCGTCTTCCGGCCGGATCACCTTCAAGGGCGCCGATGTCACGGCAATGACGTCATCGCAACTGCGCGGCATCCGCCGCCGCATCCAGATGATCTTTCAGGACCCCTTCGCCTCGCTCAATCCCCGCCAGACGGTGCGCACCATCCTTACCGGGCCGCTGAAGGTGCACGGCATCGGCGACCGGCCGCGCCAGCGGGAGATTGTTGAAGCCATCGTCGCACAGGTTGGCCTGCCGGCTGACGCGCTCGACCGTTATCCGCATGAGTTTTCCGGCGGCCAACGCCAGCGCATCGGCATTGCCCGCGCGCTGGTTCTGGAACCGGAACTGGTGGTCTGCGACGAGCCGGTTTCGGCGCTCGATCTTTCGATACAGGCGCAAATCCTCAACCTTCTGGTGGAGATGAAAAAGCGGCTTTCGCTGTCCTATCTCTTCGTCTCCCATGATCTTTCCCTGGTACGCTATTTCTCCGACCGCGTGCTGGTCATGTATCTCGGCAAGATCGTGGAAAGCGCCCCGACATCGGAACTCTGGGCTTCTCCGAAGCATCCTTATACTCGCGCCCTTCTCGCTGCCGTTCCCGATCCCGCCCGCCGCAAGCAGGCGGCCCCCATTTCCGGCGATCTGCCCAGCCCGCACGATCCGCCATCCGGCTGCCGGTTTCACACCCGCTGCCCGCTCGCTACCGATCTCTGTCGCGAAAAAGCGCCGGATTACAGCCTTTTCGGCAAGAAACACGCCGTGGCCTGCCACCATGCCCAATAACCTAAAGGAGCAACCATAATGGTCGATTATCGCTATCTCGGACGCAGCGCGCTGAAAGTTTCACCGCTCAGCCTCGGCACCATGATGTTCGGAGGCCCGACGCCGGATGACGTGGCCTTCCGCATCATCGACAAGGCGCGCGAACAGGGCATCAACTTCATCGACACCGCCGATGTCTATCACGACGGCAAGTCTGAAGAGGTCGTTGGCCGCGGCATCAAGTCCACGCGCGATCACTGGGTTCTGGCGACGAAATTCGTCAATTCCCACACCAAGGGTCCGAACCTTGGCGGCCATTCGCGCAAATGGGTGATCGAGACGGTCGAGAATTCACTGCGCCGCCTCAACACCGACTATATCGATATTCTCTATTTCCACCGCGCCGTCTTCGATGCGCCGCTGGAAGAGCCAGTGCGCGCCATCGCCGATCTCATCCGCGCCGGCAAGCTGCGCTATTTCGGCGTGTCGAATTTCCGTGGCTGGCGTATCGCCGAAATTTCGCATCTGGCCGATCAGCTCGGCATCGACCGTCCCGTTGCCAGCCAGCCGCTCTACAATATCGTCAACCGCACGGCCGAAGCCGAGCAGCTGCCGGCAGCCAATCATTATGGTCTTGGCGTGGTGTCCTATTCGCCACTCGCACGCGGTGTGCTGACCGGCAAATATCAGCCGGGCGAACAGCCGGGCGCCGATACCCGCGTCGGCCGTGGCGACAAGCGCGTTCTGGAAACGGAATGGCGTCCGGAATCGGTTGAAATCGCCCAGAAGGTTGCGGCCCATGCCGCTTCGAAGGGCGTTTCGGCGGCGGATTTCGCGCTCGCCTGGGTGCTGAACAACAAGTTCGTCACCGCCGCCATCACCGGCCCGCGCACCGAAGAACATTGGAACGGCTATATCCGCGCCCTCGATGTGAAGATCGATGCCGAAGATGAAGCGCTGGTCGACAGCCTTGTGACGACAGGCCATCCCTCCACGCCCGGCTTCAACGATCCGAGCCATCCCGTCGAAGGCCGCGTGCCGCGCAATCTCGAGCCCGCACCCCGCCCGGCGCTCAAGCCACGCGCGGTCGCCTGATCGTCCAGACGAACACGCCTGCGGCGCGATTGTGCCGCAGGCCCTCACATCCGTTCAGGGAAAACCGCAATGTCCAATCCGAAACTACAGACAACCACCACCGATAATTCCGGCGTGCCGAGCCGGGACGAGATTCTGGCCCGGGCAAAGGACATTGCGGCTATCGCGGCCAAGGATGCCGCCCGCCGCGAACGCCAGCGGGAACTTCCTTTCGATATCTTCGCCCTTATCAAGGAGGCAAAGATCGGCACGCTGCGCGTTCCCGAAGCCAAGGGCGGACCGGGCGGCTCGATTGCCGACTATATCGAAGTACTGATGATCCTCGGCGAAGCCGACAGCAATATTCCGCACGCGCTTCGCAGCCATTTCAATTTCACCGAAAACCTCGCTCTGGCCCCTATCGAGCTGGAGGACCGACGGCATCTCGAACATGTGCTTGCCGGCAAACTCTTCGCGGGCGCCAGCACTGAACAGGGCACCAAACGCCCCGGCGAAATCACCACGCGTCTAAGCGCCGACGGCGACCGCTACCGGCTGAACGGCCGCAAATGGTATGCGACCGGCACTGCCTTTGCCGATTTCGGTACCTTCAGCGCCATCGGTGACGACGAACAACCGATCGGCGTGCTCATTCCGCTCGATCGCGCCGGCATCACCATTCTCGACGACTGGGACAGCATGGGCCAGCGCATGACGGCAAGCGGCGGGGTGCTACTTGAGAATGTCGAGGTCCTGCCGCATGAGCTGACGACCCGCAAGCTCGGCACCCAGATCGGCCGCCACAGCTCGGCCATGCGGCAGCTGCATCTTGCCGCTTCGGCCGCTGGCGCTGTTCAGGGCGCGCTGAATGACGGTGTCGATTATGTTCTGCGCCAGGCGCGCACCACGCTTCACAGCGCTGCCGAAACCGCCAATCAGGATCCGTTCGTGCAGAAGATGCTCGGCGAAATCAGCGCCGGTGCCTTCGCGGTGAAGACCCTGATCCGCGAAGCGGCGAGAACGCTCGACCGCACCGCTGCGGCCTTCGCCACCGGGGACGAAGAGGCGATAGAGGCGGCCCTGCTGGAAGGCTCGCTCGCCACGGCCCGTACCCAGATCATCGCCTCGCAGCTTTCTTTGACGGTCGCCACCAATCTTTACGAACTCGGCGGCGGCTCGGCGACATCGAGCGATCGGAATTTCGACCGCCACTGGCGCAACATCCGCACTGTCTACAATCACAATCCGCTCGCCCACAAGGCGAGGGTGATCGGTGACTATTACCTGAACGGCACCACGACGCATCTCCGGGAAGGCCGGGTGTTCTGACCATGCGGAAGATGCAGGCGGCAAAGGAGGGACAGCAATGAGAACGGAGTTTGTTGCTCCCGCCGGGAGCCGGGCGGCTTTTCGCCTGCCCACACTTTCCCGGCTGCCACCGCTGACCGCCTTGCGCGCTTTTGTGGTGGCCGCCCGCCACGCCAGCTTCTCGCGGGCGGCGGAGGAGCTGCATGTCTCGACCGCGGCAATCGGCCAGCAGGTGAGAATTCTCGAAACCCATCTCGGCCAGCCGCTTTTCAGCCGCCAGCGCGGTGAATTGTTGCTGACCGATGCCGGCAATGCGCTTTATCCCGGCCTTGCGGACGCCTTCGAGACCATGATCGGCAGCCTTTCCGACCTGATGGTTTCGAACGCCCGACCGCAGCTGAAGGTGCTGGCCGAAGGCTGTTTTGCCGCCCGCTGGCTGGCTCCGCGGCTGGGCAGCATCGTTCCGGCACTCGGCGACGTCGAGCTTTCGATCGAATCCCTTGAAAGCGAAACCATCGACCTCACCCATTTCGATGCCGATTGCGCCATCGTCGCCACTCATGCGCAAATCCCGGGCTTCATTCAAGAGCCGCTTTTCGCCGACACGGTCAGCGCCGTCTGCACCCCGGATTTCGCGGCCCGCCATGCGCTTGCAGACGAACCGGAGCGGTTGCGAAATTTCGGTTTTGCGATGTTGCGTGGCAATGGCGTGGACCCCGCCTTCGAATGGGCAAACTGGCTTCGCGCCTGCCGCATTCCGCTCAGGCTTTCTGCCACCGGCCCCCGCTTTTCACGCCAGACCGCGCTGATAGAGGCGATTTTATCCGGCCACGGCATCGGCCTCGTGCGCCATTCGCTGATTTCGGAAGATTTGAAAAACGGCCGGCTGATCGCTCCTTTTGGCTCACCGCAGCCGACCGCCAGCCGTTATCACCTGCTGACCAGTCCCGACAGGCGGCGGCTGCCGGAGGTCGCATCTCTACTCGCTTTGTTGCGCGAGGATATGCGCTCTCTCGAGGCCGCCGCCTGAACACGCCCGTCCCACCTCAGGCGCGCTCCCTTTGCAGCTCCTGGGCCGCATAGATGTTTTCAGGCCGTGGCAGGCCATAATGGTCGCGCAGCGTATCGCCCTCATAGTCCTCGCGGAACAATCCGCGCCGCTTCAGGATCGGCACTACCTCGTCCACGAAGATATCGAACCCGCCATTCAGCCATGGCGGCATGATGTTGAACCCATCGGCAGCGCCCTCGCGGAACCAGGTCTCTATCCAGTCCGCCACCTGTTCCGGCGTTCCGGAAATAACCTTGTGGCCGCGCCCGCCGGCAAGCCGGTGCAACAATTGCCGGATCGTCGGATTTTCCCGGTCTATGACATCAAGAACCAGCTGATGGCGGCTGCTATCCGCCTGAGCGCGTGTCGCCTCGACGGCCTCAATCGGCAGCGGCTGGTCAAGATCGGCCGATGAAAGATCGATACCGGTGATGCGCTGCAATTGCCCGAGCGAAAAGGCAGGCTGGATGAGATCGTTGAAGGAGGCCTCAAGTTTGCGCGCCTCCTCTTCGGTTGACGCAATGAAGGGGCTGATGCCCGGCAGGATTTTTACATGGGCGGGATTACGCCCCGTGGCCGCGACACGTCGCTTGATGTCAGAATAAAAAGACCGCGCACTCTCCAGAGTCTGATGCGCGGTAAAGATTGCCTCGGCATAGTGAGCCGCAAAACCACGGCCCTCCTCCGAGGAGCCCGCCTGAACATAGACCGGCCGGCCCTGTGGTGAACGGGGTACATTCAGCGCGCCCCGCACCCGATAAAATTCGCCATCGTGATTGACGGGGTGGATGCGGTCTGTCTCGGCAAACAGACCGCTCTCCTTGTCGGCGACGATGGCATCGTCTTCCCAGCTATCCCAGAGCTTCGTCACCACATCGACGAACTCGATGGCCTGACGGTAACGATCGGCATGCGGCGGGTGCTTTTGCAGATTGAAGTTGCCGGCTGCGGCATCGGCCGAGGTCGTGACGATGTTCCAGCCCACGCGCCCGCCGCTGATATGATCGACCGAGGCAAACAGCCGGGCAAGATTATAAGGCTCATAATAGGTGGTGGAGGCCGTTGCAATGAAGCCGATCTTTTCCGTGACGGCGGCAAGCGCCGAAAGCATGGTGATCGGTTCCAGGCGATGGCGGGCGGCATAGCGGATATTGGCGTCCAGCACCGGCGCATCGGCAAAGAAGATGGCGTCCAGCTTCGCCGCCTCGGCCTTGCGGGCAATATCCTGATAGAGCGTGATATCGGTGACGCGGTGGGGCTCCGAGTCCGGATGCCGCCAGGCCGCCTCATGATGTCCACCCGGATAGATGAAGGCGTTGAGAACCAGCTTTTCGGATTTTCTGCTCATGGAAATGACCTCTTTTTCGCTCTGATGCGGCTTGAAACCGAAGGCAAGGCGGCTCACGCCTCCTTCGTCACCCAGGCTTTGGCGAGATTGCCGCTGAGACCTTCGGCCCCCGTCGCGTAATCCTTGATGCGGACGCTGCCGACAACCGGCTGGATGGGAGAGACGAGATTGATGACGGGAAGATCTTTCGCGATAACGGCCTGAAATTCCTTGAAGAAGGCAGCGCGTTTTTCGATATCCGGCTCCACCGCCGCTGCTTCCAGTAGCCGGTCCACTTCGGGATTGGCGTAGTGGCTGGCATTGGAGAATGGCAGGCCGATCTTGAAATTCTTGCTCCAGTAGACACGTTGGACACCGGCTGTTGGATCGAAGGTATTGGAAAGGGATTCAACCGACAGGTCCCAGGCGCGGTCGGTATAGACTACCTTCACATAGGTGCCGAAATCGAATTTCTGGATATCCGCCTCAATGCCGATCTTCGACAGCGCCTGCGCGATGAAATCCGAATAGGTCTGCGGATTGAACGGGTTGGTGGTAACCCGGAGCTTGAAGCGCTTGCCGCCATCCTTGCGCGGGAAACCGGCCTCATCCAGCAGCTTTTCAGCCTGTGCGACATCGAACTTGGCGAAACCGATATCCGGATTGTGGAACTTCGCAAGGCCGGGGCTGATCGGCGTCGGCGATGGCACGGCGTAACCATAAAGCACGGTATCTATGAGCGCCGGAACATCGATGGCATGGGCAATGGCCTGCCTGACCTTCAATTCCTTGAGATATTCATTCTCAAGGTTGATCACCAGCTGGTTCTGCTGGCCGGCATAGGCATAGATGCGGTCATCCACCCTCAGTGTCGGGATGGATTTCAGCCGTTCCAGATCGGCAAGCGCGACCGGGTTGGGGCCGATGTCCCCTTCCCCGGTTTCCAGCGCCGCAGCGCGTGCGCCCGCATCGTTGATGAGGCGGATGATGACGCGGTCAAGATAAGGGCGCGGCGCGTCCCAGTAGTCCGCATTCTTCTCCAGAAGAATATGGCTGCCCGGCACCCATTCCTTCAGCACGAAGGGGCCACTGCCGATGATCTGGGCGGGTTTCGGATTATCGGTCGGCTTGAAGGTCTCGAAGATGTGCTTTGGCACAACGGGCGATTCCGAGGAGGCAAGCGCGGTGATCAGGCCCGGTGCGGGTTTGGAAAGCTTCACCTTCGCAACCAGCGGATCGGAGGTATCGACACTCTCGACATGCGAGAACGTCGCCCGGCCGCGCGGATGGGCTTCCTTCAGCCGCAGGATGGAAAACTCCACATCCGCCGATGTCACTGGTTTGCCGTCATGGAACTTCGCATTCGGCTGCAGATGGAAGACATATTCCAGCCCGTCGGCCGAAACGCTCCATTCCTTCGCAAGACTCGGCTGGGGCGATAGCTCGTAATCATAGGTCAGAAGCCCATCGTAAATCTTTGAGCCGATGAACTGCGGGCCACCCGCGCTGGTATTGATGGCCACGAGCTGGGTCGGTTCAGGGAAATACACGATCTTGAGTGTGCCACCCGAAACGGGCTCTTCGGCAGCGGCAAAAGAACCGCCCGGAAGCGCCACGAATGCGCCGGCGGCAAGTGCAATCTTATGAAACTGGCGTCTGGAAATGGTCATGTCTGTCTCCGAAAAATCCGATATGCGAGGGAGCGGCAACTCAATGCAGCTGCGGGAACCCGTGGCGCTCGGCGAGGGTTTGCAAAATGCGTTTGGTGTCCTGAATGAAGTGCGTGTCGCCCTTTGCAGCAGCGTCAGCGGGCGCCTCGCCGGCAAAGACGAATAGCGGCAGCGACTGGTTTTCCTCCCCCACGGCGGCGATGATCGCCTCTCGCGGACGCTGAAAACCGACCCGGCGGATATCGATCTGCGCCGCTAGGTCTGGAAAGGCGGCAAGCAGTCCCTCGATCTGGTTACAATGCGGGCAGACGAAGCGGACACCGGGGTGTTTCGGATCCTCAAATCCGGGGGCGATCAAAAAAAGTGTATCCTTGGCCATGGCATCCATCATTTGTGGGTGAGATTTCCTGCTCACAGTGCAGGCAGCCAAAGCGTGGGTCCAGAAAGCAATTCTTGCTTTGAAACGAAGAATTGCTTTGCGCTAAATTATTGATGAAATTGATTTTTCCGAAATTTTAACGCATGGCATCGCTGTTTCGCCCGATCTGTTTCGTGCGCAAAGTTTTTCCCTGAAACGGGCTTGCCGCGCGAAGGTGCAAACAGGATGGAGGGTGGGTTTCGACAATAAAAAACCCGGCAGAATTGCCGGGTTCTGGTGAGATGCTGTTGGCGTAAAACCTCTCCTTCGTCATGCTCGGGCCTGTCCCGAGCATCTGCGAGCTACCAGGTCAGGATGCCCTGGTAGATCCTCGGTACAAGACCGAGGATGACGTCGAATATGGAGGAAAGTTCGCCGCTACTCTCGCTGCACAGGACGCCGGGTTCGCCCTCACTCGCTCTTCCAGGCCGTCGACAAATCCCCATAGGCAATGTCGATGGTCGTGACGAGCGACTTCAGACTGGTATTGCGCAGAATGACGGTCGGCAAAGCGACGATGGAGAAATTCGGCAGGTCGTCACCAGTGATTTTCTGGATGTCGCGGAATTGCGCCGCTCGCTTCGTTTCATCCACCTCGATGGCGGCCGCACGGAAAAGATCATCCACCTTGGGGTTGTTGTAATGGGCAGCGTTGACATAGGGCGCGGGGTTCTTGATGCCATCGGACCAGTAGAGACGCTGCACGCCAGCCGTCGGATCGAACAACCGGCTGATGCCGTTTACCGTCAGGTCAAAACCGCGCTCGGTGTAAACGCGCTTGATGAAGGTGGCGAGATCGCCTTCGACGATATCCACCTTCACGCCGAGTTTGCCGAAGGAAGAGCGTAGATATTCTGCTGTTTTGCGGAAGACGTCAGATGGCAGGAAGGCGAGCCGTAGTGAAAAACGGGTGCCATCAGCGCCTTTCGGGTAACCGGCCTTGTCCAGCAACTCGTTCGCCTTGGCCAAGTCAAATGGGTAGGTGAAGGGCTGCTCGTCATTATAGGCGGTGAAAACCGCCGGAATGTTCGAACCGGCCGGTTTGGCCGTTCCGAAGAAGATCGCGTCGTTGGTGAAATCGCGGTCGATGGCGTGGGCCAGTGCGTGCCGGACTTCCTTTTTGGCGAGGATCGGGTTTTCCAGATTGAACTCGAAGATGGCGGCATTGTTGAGATAGGAGTCTGTATAGACCTCCACCGCGAGCTTCGGATTTTGCCGCAACCGCTCCAGATCGCTGTAGGAAACGTCAGCGGTATAATCCGCCTCGCCGGTTTCCACCGAGATAGTGGTGGAGGCGGCGTCCGCAACGAAGCGCGCCACGAAACCGTCGAGATAAGGCAGATCGGCCTGCCAGTAGTTCGGGTTCTTCTTCAGCTTCACATAGCTGCCGCGTTTCCATTCCTCGAATACGAAGGGGCCCGTGCCGATTGGCGCGTTGCCGTTCGGGCTTTCATTGTAGTTTTCCGAAGCATAGGCATGAGCCGGCAAAATCGGCGTTTCGCCGCCCGTCAGCGCCCGCAGGAGATAGGGCGCGGGCTTGGACAGCACCACCACGGCCGTCAGCGGATCGGGCGTTTCGATATCGGCAACATTGGCGAAGGTGATGCGTCCGCGTGGACCGACCTTCTTGAAGGCCAGCAGGGAGAATTTGACATCCTGCGACGTGAAATTCTTGCCGTCATGCCATTTGACGCCCTTGCGCAGCTTGAACGTGTGGCGCAGCCCGTCGGCGGAGGTCTCCCAGCTTTCGGCAAGAACCGGATGCGGTTTGAACTCGCTGTCGAAACGTACCAGCCCTTCGAGGATTTTCGTGGAAATGGCGCGGGTGCGCGTATTGGAATCAGAAAGCGGCACCAGCGTCGTCGGCTCACCAAGACCCGCAAGCGTGACGATTCCGCCCTTTCTCGGCGTTTCCGCCGCCAGCGTGGGCAAGGACGGCAACAGCATGGCCCCGGCAAGAGCGGCACTCAAAAGCAATGTCCTACGTCTCGTAATATCCATGGATGTTTCCTTTTGCGAAATTGTTTTTAAATTTTCAGACAGCCTTCAGCCGGGTTTCCACCAGCCGGGCAAACAGGGTGGCGCCGACTGGAAGAATGGCGTCATCAACGATGAAACCGGGATTGTGAGCGGGCACGGTGCCGGAATGGCCAAGGGTGAAAAATGCACCGGGTGCATGTTTCAGGAGATCGGCGAAATCCTCACTGCCCATGAAGCGGCCGGGCTCGGTGGAAACGCGCTCGTCTCCAAGAACCTCGCGCGCCACGCCGGCGACGATCTCCACAGATGCATCGTCATTGGTGAGAACCGAGAATATGTCGCGAATATCCACCTCGGCGGTGAGGCCATGGGCGGCGGCAATGTGATCGGAAATCGTGTGGATGCGCTGCCGGATGGTTTCACGCACGCTGTCGGAGAAAGCACGCACTGTTCCGGCAATCGAGGCCGTTTCGGGAATGACGTTATAGGCCGATCCCGCCTCGATGCGGGTGATCGACAGGACGGCAGGATCGGTCGGCGACACGTTGCGGCTGACGATCGTCTGCAGGGCCTGAATGAGTTCGCCCGTTGCCGGCACCGGGTCACGCGAAACATCGGGGTGGGCGGCGTGGGCGCCTCTGCCCTTTAGCCGGATATCGAAGAAATCCGCACCTGCCAGAATGGTGCCGGGCGAAACCTTGAGATGATTGGGCGCAGCATGGGTGGAATTATGCAACCCGTAGATCTCATCAACGGGGAAATCCTTGAAAAGCCCATCGGCAATCATGGCGCGCGCGCCGCCCAGACCTTCCTCGGCCGGCTGGAAAATGAACACCACCGTGCCGGCGAAATCGCGGGTTTCCGCCAGATAACGGGCGGCGCCGAGCAGGATGGTGGTGTGCACATCATGCCCGCAGCCGTGGAACCTGCCGGGATAGACCGATGCATAGGGCAGCCCGGTTTCCTCCGGCATTGGCAAGGCATCCATATCCGCCCGCAGCCCGATGGAGCGATTGCCCGCATGGCGGCCGCGCAGCACGCCGACCACGCCGGTCTTGCCATAACCGCGATGCACCTCAATACCCCAGGAAGCGAGTTTTTCAGCCACGATGCCTGACGTGCGCACCTCCTCGAATCCGATTTCCGGATGCCGGTGCAGATCGTGACGGATGGAGACGAGTTCGGGAACATAGGCCCCGATCCGGTCCAGAATTTTCGGTGCGGATGTTTTGACGGGATCGACGGCGATATTCACGGTATCTCCTCAGGGCAAAAAATATCGTTTTCGCAATCGGGCGATTGCGAAGGGGTAGCTTCGGAACTGGAAAATCGGGGCTGGAAAGAGGTCAGAGCCTCAGGCCAGCCTCCTTCATCAAGGGCAGAATGCGCTCGGCGAAGTAATCTAGGTCTTCGCGGAAATCATAGAAATTCAGCTGCACACCATCAATGCCGGCTTTTTTCAAGCCGATCAACTGCTCGACCACCTGTTCCGGTGAACCGATGATTTCAATATTGCCACCGAGATTGCGCCCCTGCTTGTGGCGTGCATCGCCACGGCCGCGCCAGGCATGGGCGTCGCTGTCGTAATTATTGGTGGCGAAGGCGCGGGTGCCGGCCTGCGGTTTTCCCGCCGCGATGGCATCGGCATAGGCGATCGCCTCCTTTTCCGTATCGCGGCTGACGATAATCGGATTGATGAGCGTCTTCACCCGCCGGCCATGGGCTTTGGCACGGTTCTTAATCGTGGCGACATGATCGGGAAGCGTTTCCAGCGCGCTGTCTATATGCGCGCCGCCGGGCGAAGTGACGAAAACCAGATCGGAATGGCGCGCCGCGAAATCGATACCGGCAGGCGAACCAGTCGCCGTCACCAGTGGCGGGCGGCCAAAGGCGGGTTTCGGCGTGATCCAGCCATTGTTGATGGCCCAGGGATTGAGCTTGCCTTCATAGGAGAAGTTCTCGGTTTCGCCCCATAGCCGGTGAAGCACATCGAACAACTCACCCGCCATATCGTAACGCTTGTCATGGTCGATCCGCTGCCAGCCGAACATTTCATGCTCGATGGCGCGGTGGCCGGTGACGATATTGATGCCCCAGCGCCCCTTGGCGATATGATCCAGCGTCGCGCCATATTTGGCGAGATGCAGCGGATGCAGAGGCCCGTAAAGCACATGGATGGTGGAGATCAGCAGAATGTTCTTCGTCACCGCCGCCATGGCGCCGAGCGCGATGAAACTGTCGAGCGAGGATTCGCCGTCATAACCGCCCTTGGGCAGCCATTGCGTGCGGCTGAAGGCGATTTCGAAACCAAGCTCTTCCGCGCGCTTCACCAGTTCGACGTTATAATCGAAAGTCCAGCTATTGCTGGTCGGTAGGCTGGAGAAATTGATGTCCTGCAGATTGAGGAACAGGCCCAGCATCAGCGGCTGTTTTACCGCCCGGCTGAGCGGGCTGTCGTCAAAATCGGCAGGACTTTTCAGTTCAAGACCTTTCAGCTCCGAACCATCGGGCAAAGGAACACTCAGCGCCATGTCTTTTCTCCCTCGGAATGATCACCCTGCGGGGTAGCCGAAGCCAGCCGGGCGCGCAGATACCCCTCCACACTGCGGGGCTGATGACCGGTGATCTGGCAGATGGTATCGCTGACGGATGCCGCCAGACCTTCGCGGATGAGCTGCCCGAATTCGCCGATCGCTTTCTGTTCGAACACGCCGATATCCGGTGGAAAGGCCAGCACGGCATTATGCGAAACACCAATCGGAATGATCACCCTGCGGGGTAGCCGAAGCCAGCCGGGCGCGCAGATACCCCTCCACACTGCGGGGCTGATGACCGGTGATCTGGCAGATGGTATCGCTGACGGATGCCGCCAGACCTTCGCGGATGAGCTGCCCGAATTCGCCGATCGCTTTCTGTTCGAACACGCCGATATCCGGTGGAAAGGCCAGCACGGCATTATGCGAAACACCAACCGGCCGATGCAGGATACGGGCCGCGATGCGGGCGATCTCCAGCCCCGTCAACGCTTCGCCGCCGGTCAGCACCAAGGGGCCGGCAAGCGGCGCGTCGGCAGTCAATGCATGAACCGCCACATCGGCGATATCGTCGGCATCGATGAAGGAGACGGCCGCATTGCCGAACCGGGCGGGCACATCCTCTCCCTTGCGCAGCGCGGCGACAACGGGTTCCAGCGCCACCTGCATCCATGCATTCGGCCGCAGCACCGTATGCGCTACGCCGGTTCTGGCGAGATAAGCTTCCACCTCAGCATGGGCCGCACCCGAGATGGAGCTGGCGGCATTTTCAATGGTCCAGTCGGAGCCGGATATTTTCACGATCCGCGAAACCCCGGCGGTGAGAGCCGCATCGATGACCGCATTCTGATCAACCGTCAGCGTTTCACCGATGGGGGAAAGCACAAATATGGCGCTTATGCCGCGCGCAGCCTCCTTCAGACTAGCCGGATCGGAAAAATTCCCCTCCGCAATATCGACCCTGTCGCCCCACAGTTTCAGTGCATCCTCACGTCTGCGGCTCAGCACGCGAACTCTAGCCTGTCGTTGCAAAAGACGGCCGACAACACGCTGGCCGAGCTTGCCGGTTGCACCCGTTACAAGAATGGTGGCTGCCATGATGCCCTCACTTTCCCGCACTGTGTTGCGCGGCCGCTTGCAGTGAAGAAAGGGCGCGTGGATCGGCCCAGTCCCGCACATCGAAATCGTCAGGGATGAATTTCCATTCCAGCAGGAAATCCTTGAAGTGGCTCAGTGCGTCCAGCTCGGCCGGATCGAGATCGAGCCGCAAATTGCGATGCACGTCCGCGCCATTGGCAGCCAGCACCGCCTCTTCGCTGACGCCGATCTCGCGGGCGATGAACCGCACGGCTTCTGCCGGATTGTCATTTGCCCACTGGGCAACCCGCTGAATGGTGGCCACCAGTTCCGCCACCAGATCCGGCCGCTCATCGGCAAAGGTAGCGTCCACCGTCAAGGGACGCGGCGTGCCATTGTTGATGCGAATTTTCGGATCGGGATGAAACCCGGTCGATACGACGACCTGCGCGCCAATGAGATTGGCGACGGTGATACCTTCGGCACCCTTGACGAAAAACGCATCGATCTGGCCGCGGTGCAGTGCTGCAATTTCCTCGCCATAGGGAAGTCGCCGGCGCAGGCCATGGAACCGCTCATCCGTTGGACCAAGCAGCACGGGCTCCCGGGCAGTCAAATCGACAAGTTCGACATCCGCAACGGTGAGATCGGAAACGGTGAGTGCCGACACGATGCCCTTCAGCGATGTGGCGCGCTGGAAATCGATGGTTTCATTCGGACGTTTCGGCAGGCCGATGCGCCGCCCCTTCAAATCACGACCCTTGGCTATTCCGCTTGCGGGTAGCGCTATGACCGCCTGAAACTCATCGGTTCTCGTCAGTCCCACCAGCCGCGTCTGCCGGCCACCCGCCTTCGCCCAGATTGGCGGGATGTTACCGCCCTGGCGGAAGGACCAGTCCAGCCGATGATCGAAATGGCTTTGCCTGATAGCCGGATCAGCCGCATCCCTAATGGAGGAAACGGAGATGCCATGACCGGCAAAACGCTCCTCTATCCAGCCAAGCTGTACCGCGATGGAAAGCGGCGTGGGTGCCGGGCACCGGGTGTACCAGAGCGTTACGGGTTGGGTTGCTTGACGAAGGGCGGCATCAGCCATGGCAGTCGTCCTCGAAATTGCGATCTGGACAGCACGCTACACGCCGTTGAATATTTTCTATAGATAAAGTGTACTATTTAAGAGGCGATTGAAGAAATTCGTTTCCATAACACCAGCCCGTCACATGGCGAACGAAATATCGTTTCGAAAATGGCGTTATTTTCGAACGCGGCTTCCGATTGCATCCATTCACAACCGGGCGCTTACCTGGGAACAGGAAAAGCCATGCTCGAAAGTTTTTCTTCTCCGAGCAGCAAGGATTTTTAACTCGCGACCGCAATCGCGGCTGTTACGCTTTCAGACAAATGTGCCGGCTACAGGCTGGAATCCCCACACAGACGGAAAAGTAAAAGCATGAGCAAGACCGAACGCCGGCTCAATCTCAATGTCGGCATCAACACAACGGGATATCTTCCCAATGCCTGGAAATACAGAAGCGGAGACCGGCACGATATCAATGATATCGGCTATTATCGGCGGCTGACGGAACTGGCCCACAAAGGCCGGTTCGACGCCGTTTTCCTCTCCGATCACCCGGCATTGCTGACCGACCCGGCAAGTCGCCCATTTCACACCATCGATCCCCTCATCCTCTCCACATCGCTCGCCGCGCAGGTGCCGGATATCGGTTTCGTGGCAACCATATCCTCCACCTATAATTCACCCTATAATTTTGCGAGACGGACGCAGTCTATCGACGTCGTCACGGATGGCCGGTTGATCGTCAATATCGTCTCGTCCTTCAATCCCAATGTCGCTGCCAATTTCGGCAACGATCCGCTGCCGCCACGCAGCGAGCGTTATGCCAAGGCCACCGAATTTCTTGATGTCGCGAAAAAGCTCTGGTCTAGCTGGGATCCGCGCCGCGAAGGTGAGGTGCCGGAAGACCGCTTCTGGGATGCGGCAACGGCTGCAACCATCGATCACGAGGGGCAATATTTCCATGTAAAAGGCCCACTCAACGTTCCACGTGGTCCGCAGGGACATCCCGTCATCGCGCAGGCCGGCGCTTCCGAAGGTGGCATCGATCTGGCGGCTCGCCATGGCGAGATCATCTATTGCAACATCCTGTCACGCCCGGCGGGTCAGGCCTTCGGCAAAAAGGTGCGTGACCGCGCCGTCTCTTTCGGCCGCGATCCCGCAAGCATCCGCATCGTTCCCGGCCTCGTCGTCATTCTCGGCGAGACCCGTGAGGAAGCGCTGCGCAAACATGAACTCTTCAGCGGGACCGGCTCGGAAGACGGGCTTCTGGCGCGTTTCGCCAAGGAAAACGGCATTGATCCGCGCGATTTCAACCCGGATATAAAACTCGACGGCGAGCGCTTCATTCCCGACCAGAACCGGCAATGGGCTGTTGGCATGGGGCTTGGCCTGTCCGAGCTGCTGACCCATGAAAAGCTCACCGCCCGTGAGGCCGTGCGCCGCTCCGAGGGGCACCACCGGCTGCTGCTTGGCACACCGGAAGAGGTGGCGGATGGCATCATCGACCTATGGCAGGATGGCACTGTGGATGGCTACACCCTGCAGCCACCGCGCGCGCCCGATGATATTGCCGAATTTGTCGAAAAGGTCGTGCCGGTGCTGCAAGACCGCGGCGTTTATCCGCGTGAATATGACGGTGCGACGATCCGCGACCGCTATGGCCTGCCTTATCCCGATTGAACCAAGGATGTGGCGCGGGTAAAGCGCCACACCTCCATCGCCCCCCTTTGCGCCGTACATGGCAATGGGGGGCAAGGGCATATTATTGGCCAGCCGCCATTTTCAAAACTGGCCGCCCGCCGGAAAGCTGCGGCACGGCAGACGCGAAATCCGTGACGATCTGGCGATAATCTTCCGGCTGAAACTCATAGGGCAACTCCAGGCGGAATTCAGAGACATGCGGCAGCACGGGATCACGCGACAGCTTCTCCAGAATCTCCTCAGTCGTGCCAACGATGTCGGGCAGGAAAAGCGTGCGGCGCGCGCCATGCGGCGCATGTGTGCGCTTGTCACGCTCAGCGGCGAATTCCGCATAACGGCGGCGTGTCGCGGGACTTGCACTATCGGTCGGCAGGATCACCCGCCCAAGCGCGACACGCGGCTGGCGCTCATGCGCCCATTCCTGCCGGAAGCGGGCAACGAGAGCCGCCTGCGCGGTCAAAAAATCATCGGTATTTTCGCCACTGACGATATTGCCGGTCAGAAGATTGAACCCTGCTTTGCCGGCCCATCGGGCGGAATTCTGCGATCCGCCGCCGTACCACAGCCGGTCGGTCAAACCCTTTGCTAACGGACGAAGGCGCGGCACCTGCGCGCCGGCCGCATTTCCAGCCTCCGTGTCACTGGATAAAGGTTCCGATCTCAACGCCTTCGCCAGCTTTTCCGCCCGGGCGTGACTGTAATCCGCATCGGCAGCGTTATCGACATAATCCGAAATAAGATGCGCGAAGGGCGGCGCGCCCACCGAAACGCCAACATTCAACCGCCCGTGTGACAGGACATCAACCGTGGCGAGATCTTCGGCCAGCCTGAAAGGATTTTCATAACCCAGCTGAATGACGGCTGTGCCCAGCCCGATCCGCTTCGTGCGCTGCGATGCAGCGGCGAGAAAGGTGGCTGCCGAGGAAACGCCCCGTTCCAGATGGCGCTGACGCACCCAGGCGCTGTGATAACCCAGCGCCTCTCCGGCTTCGAAAAGCTGCAGGGTTTCTTCCAGCCCCTTTGCGGGGTCATCATCGTGATAATTGCCGGGAACCAGAAAAGCGAAATGGGAAATACGGGAGAGAGGCATAGTGCACGTCCGGGAATGGTTGTTGACGGAAGATGGGCTGAGGCGACGCGGCTGCGGCAGTTCTTCCGTGCCGCGCATACTCCAGCAGAATGCCTGATGAGGGGCGCGGCTTGCACGGCATGGTCTTTTATAGTGCCGGTCATTGTTGAAAGATCGTTGCGCGATTCAATAGTCTACTAAAATTATAGGTTATTCGCGACAATCCTGCCGCGTCCAGCTCTCCACTTCCCGCGCTCCTTCCGCCGTTTCTGCCAGCCACAAAGCCGGTCTGGCCCCCGACGCCAGATACGGGCCAGCCGACAAAAAACTTGATTTCCGCCTCAAACATGTAATACAGATTATCATACATGTTGACAAATAACGCAGACATGTATGACATTGCAGCAATCATGAACGCTGCGATACCTGCACGAGGGAGGAATTATGATCATCACCGACGTCGAGGTCCGTGTTTTCCGCACGACGACCCGTCGGCACTCGGACAGTGCCGGTCACGCGCATCCGGGTCCGGCGCATCAGGTGGAACAGGCCATGCTGACCATCCGCACGGAAGATGGGCAGGAAGGCCACTCTTTTACGGCGCCGGAGATCGTTCGCCCGCATGTCATCGAAAAATTCGTCAAGAAAGTCCTGATCGGTGAGGACCATCGCGACCGGGAGCGGCTGTGGCAGGACCTTGCCCACTGGCAGCGCGGATCGGCCGCGCAGCTGACCGACCGCACGCTGGCGGTGGTGGATTGCGCCCTGTGGGACCTTGCCGGCCGCTCGCTCAATCAACCTGTATACAAGTTGATTGGCGGTTATCGCGACAAGGTGCTGGCCTATGGCTCCATCATGTGCGGTGACGAGCTGGAAGGCGGGCTGGCGACGCCGGAAGATTACGGTCGTTTTGCCGAAACGCTGGTGAAGCGCGGATACAAGGGCATCAAGCTGCACACCTGGATGCCGCCCGTCAGCTGGGCGCCGGATGTGAAGATGGACCTCAAGGCCTGCGCCGCCGTGCGCGAGGCGGTTGGACCCGATATTCGCCTGATGATCGACGCTTTCCACTGGTATTCCCGCACCGATGCGCTGGCGCTTGGGCGTGGCCTCGAAAAACTCGGCTTCGACTGGATCGAGGAGCCGATGGATGAACAGTCGCTATCCTCCTACAAGTGGCTTTCCGACAATCTCGATATACCGGTCGTCGGCCCGGAAAGCGCTGCCGGCAAGCATTGGCATCGTGCCGAATGGATCAAGGCCGGCGCCTGCGATATTCTGCGCACCGGCGTCAATGATGTCGGCGGCATCACCCCGGCGCTGAAGACCATGCATCTGGCCGAAGCCTTCGGCATGGAATGCGAGGTGCATGGCAACACGGCCATGAACCTGCATGTGGTCGCCGCCACCAAGAATTGCCGCTGGTATGAGCGCGGCCTGTTGCACCCCTTCCTCGAATATGATGACGGCCACGATTATCTGAAGTCACTGTCCGACCCGATGGATGGCGACGGCTTCGTGCATGTCCCCGATCGGCCGGGCCTTGGCGAGGACATCGATTTTACCTTCATCGACAACAACCGGGTGAGGTAACAGGTAATGAAAACGGTGCTCGCCTTCGGAGACAGCCTCACCTGGGGCGCGGACCCGGCCACGGGCCTCAGACACCCCGTTGAAAACCGCTGGCCGGAGGTGCTGGAGGCCGCGCTTTCCGGAAAGGTGAAGGTTCACCCGGAAGGGCTTGGCGGGCGCACCACCTGTTATGACGACCATGCCGGCCCCGCCTGCCGCAACGGCGCGCGGGCGCTGGAAGTTGCGCTTTCATGCCACATGCCGCTTGATCTCGTCATCATCATGCTCGGCACCAATGACATCAAGCCGGTGCATGGCGGGCGGGCGGAAGCCGCCGTTTCCGGCATGCGACGGCTGGCGCAGATCGTCGAAACCTTCATCTACAAACCGCGCGAGGCCGTACCGAAACTGCTGATCGTCGCCCCGCCACCCTGCGTCGCAGGCCCGGGCGGAGAACCGGCGGGCGGGCGCGATATCGGGCAATCGCTCAGGCTTGCGCCGCTTTACCGTAAACTCGCCGCCGAACTCGGACATGCATTCTTCGATGCCGGATCGGTTGCCAGCGCCTCGCCGGTGGATGGCGTGCATCTGGAAGCACCGGCAACAGCCGCAATCGGCCGGGCGCTCGTCGCACCCGTCAGAGAAATTCTTGGCTGATCCTGCGACGCCCGAGGAGGAACCGGGCGTGTGGATCAAAACGTGGAAAGGCCGTATGAATCGGCCGTATTGGGAGGAAAGATGAAACATTTTCTTGCAACCGCAGCACTTGGCGCATTGCTGATCGGCGCCATGCCGCTCAGCGCCTTTGCCGAAACGCCGAAGGACCAGCTCATCGTCGCCACGACCATGAGCAATATCCTGACCCTCGATCCCGCCGCCATTACCGGCCGCGAAACGGTGCAGGTCTTGAACAACGTCTATGACACGTTGGTCGTGCTTTCTCCTAAGGATCGCAGTGTTCAGCCCCGCCTTGCCGAACGCTGGGAAATTGCCGAAGACCGGAAATCGATCCGCTTCCACCTGCGCGGCGATGCCAAATTCGCGTCCGGCAATGCGGTGACGGCAAAGGACGTGGCCTGGAGCCTGAAGCGGCTGCTCGCCCGCAACCTGGCGCAATCATCCTTCCTGAAAACCCGCGGTTTCAAGCTCGAGGAAGCCGACAAGCTCTTCGTCGCCGAAAACGACCAGACCTTCGTGCTGAATATCCCGAAGCCCGACGACCCCAACCTTCTGCTGATGATCCTTGCACAGAACGGCCCCGGCTCGATCATCGACAGCAAGACGGCGCTTGAGAATGAAAAGGACGGCGATCTGGGCGGCGCATGGCTGACGCTGAATTCCGCCGGCTCCGGCCCCTTCAAGCTGACCCAGTGGAAATCCAACGAATATATCATCCTCACCCGCAATGACGATTATTGGGGCGAAAAGGCCAAGATGAAGCGCATCCTGATGCGTCATCTGCCGGAATCGCAATCGCAACGGCTGATGCTGGAAAAAGGCGATATCGACGTTGCCTATTCCCTGCAGGCCCCGGACCTGAAATCGCTTGAGGCCGACAAGACCGTCACCATCGAATCCACACCCGGCTCCGGTTTTTATTACCTCAGCGTTTCGATGAAGGATGAGAAATTCGCCAACAAGAAGGTGCGCGAGGCCCTGCGTTACCTGATCGATTACGACGGTCTCGACAAGGCGGTCATGCCCTATTACGGCAAGCTGCATCAGCGCTCGCTCAGCACCGGCGTCATGGGCGCGCTGCCGGACCAGGGCTACAAGCTCGACATCGCAAAAGCCAAGGCGCTTCTGGCCGAAGCCGGTTACCCCAACGGTTTCAAGACGACGCTTCGCGTGCTTTCCGAAGACCCCTTCATGAAGGCGGCAACGGCGATCCAGAACACGCTGGCCCAGGCCGGCATTCAGGCCGAGTTGATCAGCGGCTCCGGCGACCAGATCTACGGCGCGATGCGCGAGCGGAATTTCGAACTGCTGCTCGGCCGCGGCGGTGGCGGCCAGCAGCCACATCCCGACAACAATCTGCGCTCCATCGCGTATAATCCGAACAATGCCGACGACGCCAAGCTCACCAATTATCAGAGCTGGCGCACCAGCTTCTTCGATGAGAAGCTGAACAAGATGATCGAGACAGCGCTGGTCGAGCGTGACGTGGCGAAGCAGACGAAGCTTTATCAGGACCTGCAGGGCTATATGGACGAGATCGTCATGTCCATTCAGCCCTTCTCGGAAGTCATCGACACCGCCGCCTTCCGCAGTGACGTCAAGGGCATGATCGTCAGCCCCTGGCTTTCGCGGTTTGAAGAGGTGAGCAAGGAGCGGTAATTCGCCGACACAGCGGTTACTCAGGAAAAGGCGCGGCTTACCCCGCGCCTTTTTTGTTGGCGGCAAGACTGCACAGAGCGGCTCCGACTGGCGAAAACATATCGCTTCCGTCATTCCGGCCTTGAGCCGGAATCCAGCCGACGTGCGTCTGCACGGCGGAAAGAGGCCTTTCAGCCCAAGGACTTGGGCTGGCTGGATACCGGCTCAAGGCCGGTATGACGGTTGGAGGGAGCCCAGCAAAACATCGCCCGTTCCTGCTTCATCATTACGTCAATACCCGATGGTGCAGTTGCCGGCCTGCTCCTCTCAAGCCATCCCCAAAAAAATGCCCGGCAGGGAGGCCGGGCAAGGAAGGAGGATGTTATTATCGTGATGCCCCGGAGGAGGACGGTCACGTTCTTGGAGCCGTCACGCGCCTTCATATTCCAGCGAGGCGCCGATCAGCTCGCGCGCATAGGGATGCGTCGCACCATTGCCGGCGATAGCCTCGCGCGGCAGGATTTCGGTAATTTCGCCGCGCAGCATCACCGCAAAGCGGTCGCACATATGATCGACCACGGCGAGATCGTGGGTCACCATGATATAGGTGAAGCCGCGCTCTTCCCGCAGGCGCTGGAGGAGGTTGAGGATTTCCGCCTGCACCGAGACATCGAGCGCAGACGTCGGCTCATCAAGCAGGAGCAGCGACGGTTCGAGGATCAGCGCCCGGGCAATCGCCACGCGCTGCCGCTGGCCGCCGGAAAGCTGGTGCGGAAATCGGTCGAGAAAGGAGACGGGCAGACCGACATCGGTGATGACCTTGCGCATGCGCTCTTCACGGTCACCGAGCTTGTGGATCGCAAGCGATTCCGAAAGCACGGTGCGCACCGACTGGCGGGGATGCAGCGAACCATAGGGATCCTGAAACACCATCTGCAGGGTGCGGCATCGTTCGATCAGCGGCATGTCACGCACCGACCGGCCATTGATGAGGATTTCCCCGCTCCAGAAATCATTCAGCATCGACACGCAGCGCAGCACGGTGGACTTGCCCGAACCGCTTTCGCCGACCAGCCCGAAACATTCGCCCGGCTCGACACGGAAGGATACCGAAGGCAGCACTTTCAGTGCCGTATGGCCGCTGCCGAAGGTGATGGAGAGATCGCGGGTTTCAACGGAAACGGCCATTATACGTTCTCCTCCAGCCATTCGGGACGGCGATCCAGCACCGCGAGGGGTGAGCGCGAGCCGCCGATACGCGGCTGCGCCGCCAACAGGCCGCGCGTATAGGGATGTTGCGCCTGATCGAGATCGCGCGCGGCAAGCGTTTCCACCACGCGGCCGGCATACATGATGAGAACCCGGTCGCAGAAATTGCGCACGAGATTGAGGTCATGGCTGATCATGATCAGGCCAATGCCGCGATCCCGCACCAGACCGTCGAGAATATTCAGCACCTGCAACCGCACCGTCACGTCAAGCGCTGAGGTCGGCTCGTCGGCAATGACGAGATCGGGATCGGCAAGCAGCATCATGGCGATCATGACGCGCTGGCCCATGCCGCCTGAGATCTCGTGCGGATATTGCTCATAGACACGGGCGGCATCGCGGATTTTCACCGCATCGAGCATGGCCAGCGCCTTTTCCCGAGCCTCTGACTTCGACGCCTTGAAGTGGCGAAGATAGGTTTCCGTCACCTGTTCGCCGACCCGGCGGATGGGGTTAAGGGAGAATTTCGGATCCTGAAGGATCATCGACATGCGTCGCCCACGAACCTTCAGCATCTCTTTTTCACTCAGCGCGAGAAGATCGAGACCCTCGAAATCCAGCCTGTCGGCGGTGATCGTCGCTGATGGCAGGAGGCGCAGAAGGGCACGGCCAACGGTGGATTTGCCCGAGCCGCTTTCGCCGACGATGCCCAGCCGCTCCCGGCCAAGGGTGAAGGAGATGCCGCGCACCGCCTCGGTGGGCGAGCCGCCGTAACGAATGCGGAGATTTTCGACGTCAAGGATTGGTTTTTCCATGGTCTTATCTCCGGTTCATCTGCTTGGGATCAAGCGCATCCCGCAGGCCGTCGCCTAAAAGATTGAAGGCGAGGCTGACGGAGAGGATCGCAACACCGGGGAAAGTAACCAGCCACCAGCTATCCAGCATGTAACGTCGCCCCGTAGCGATCATCGCCCCCCATTCCGGCAGCGGCGGCTGCGCGCCGAGCCCGAGAAAGCCGAGGCCGGCGGCGGTGAGAATGACGGTCGCCATATTCAGCGTCAGGCGGATGAGGACCGAGGGCAGGCACATGGGCATGATCGACTTGACGATGATGCGCAGTGGCGAGGCGCCCTGAAGCCGCGCGGCGGCAATGTAATCCGCCTTGCGGAAGGTCATGGCTTCGGCACGGGCAAGGCGCGCAATCGGCGGCCACGAGGTGAGCGCAATGGCGATGATCGCATTGTTGAGGCTCGGCCCGAGTGCTGCGACGAAGGCGAGCGACAGGATGAGGCTGGGGAAGGACAGGAAAATATCAGTGATGCGCATCATCACCGTATCGAACTTGCCGCCGAGATAACCGGATGCCGTGCCGACCAGAAGACCGACCGGGCCGACGATGATCGACACCAGCGTGATGATGGTGAGCGTAATGCGCGCGCCCCAGAGCAGGCGGCTGTAAATATCTCGCCCCAGCTCATCCGTACCGAAGACATGGCCATTGCCGGGTGGCTGCAGCGTGTTGGCGAGATCCTGCACGTAAGGATCGTGCGTCGCGAGCCAGGGCGCGAAAATCGCCGAAATGACGAGAAGCAGCAAGATCAACAGGCCGAAGGCCGATGTCGGGCTTTTCAGCAGGAAGAGGATGATGTTCTTCAGCGCGTTCAACGGCACCGGAAGACGAGAGGAAGTTTCTGCACGAGCCGTCATCAGCGGGTCCTCGGATCGAAAAAGCGATAGAGAATGTCGGACAGGAGATTGAGCCCGATGAAGATGACACCGACGATCAGAACGCAGGTCATCACGGCATTCATGTCGCCGATGATAAGATTGCTGGTGAGATATTGCCCGAAACCCGGCCAGGCGAAGACGGTCTCGATCAGCACCGCGCCTTCCAGCAGCGAGCCGTAAGCAAGGGCAATGATGGTGACCAGCTGCACGCGGATATTGCCAAAAGCATGCAGCCACACCGTCTGCCGCTGCGACAGGCCTTTGACGCGGGCTGTCGTTACATATTCCTGCCCCAGCTGATCCAGCATGAAGCTGCGTGTCATTCGGGTAATATAGGCGGACGAAGAATAGCCCAGCAAGGCGGCGGGAAGGATGAGGTGGTTGATGGCCGACCAGAAGACTTCCATATCGCCCGCAAGCAGGCTGTCGATCAGAAGAAAGCCCGTCCGTTCCTCCACCAGACCGATATAGAACTGGTCCATGCGACCGCCGCCGCCGACAAGGCCGAGATGGGCATAAAAAACGATCAGCGCGATCATGCCCGTCCAGAAAATTGGCATGGAATGGCCGAACAGGCTGAGAACCCGCACAAGATGGTCCTGCCAGCGGTCTTTCTTGACGGCGGCATAAACCCCCATGGGAATGCCGAGGCCGGCACCGATCAGGATCGCAAAGGTCGCAAGCTCCATCGTCGCCGGCATGACGCGTATGATGTCCTCGATGACCGGACGGCCGGTGCGGATCGAGGTGCCGAAATCGCCGGTGAACACATCGCCGAGATAATAGATGAACTGCTGCCAGAGCGGACGGTCGAAGCCGAGCGCATGATACACCTGTTCATAGGTCTCACGGGTTGCATCCTCGCCGACGATCGCCCGCACCGGATCGGCAGGCATCAGTCGGCCGATAAAGAAGGTCAGCAACAGCAATCCAAGCAGCGTAACGGCAATACTTCCGATCTGGCCGGACAGGCCATAAAGCGAAAGGCGTCTTTTTGACATGATTCCTCCCTTGCCAGAAACCGACCGGCGCAAGGATGATAGCGCAATCCTGTCTGACAACTATTCGCAAGTTGTCACAGGTGTCGAAAACTGTCAAGCACGGGTCGGCAAAATCGATAGTGCCAAAGGCTCCAAAAAATTTCTCCCGGTGGAAATTTCACCCTGCGGTTACCGGCGTTTCTACTTCGCGGGAAAATGAACCGCCTGCGTTGCTGCAACCGCAAAAGCCGGTGTTCTTCCGCTTCGAAAATATGCCGGCGCGGGTGCAGTTCCACGACACTACCGACAACATCGAGGGCTTCCGACGGAGAGCAAGAGATGGCCGATATGACGCTTCTGGCATTTGCCATGGTCGCTTTCGTCGGTATCGCTACGCCCGGTCAGACTGTTCTGCTGGCACTCTCGGATGGCTCGAAATTCGGAATTCAGTGCGCTTTGACCGGCATGGCCCGCGCCATTCTCTCCGATTTCGTTCTAATCGGTGCGGTTGCACTGGGGCTGGGGCTGGGGCTGGGGCTGGGGCTGGGGCTGGGAGCCCTGCTCGCTGCCTCGGAATTCTGGTTCAACGTCGTTAAATGGGTGGGCGTCTGTTATCTTGTCTTTCTCGGCTTCATGCTGCTTCGCTCCAGAAGCAAGCTCGACGGCGCGCTGCAACCGGCAGATAGGAACAGGGCAACATCCGCGCGCTCGATCTTCCTCAAAGCACTCTGGTCGCGGCGACCAACCCCAAGGGCTATCTGTCCTTTTCTGCTTTCCTGCTGCAGTTCATCAACCCTTTAGCGCCGCAAATCCCGCAATATGCGGTGCTTGCGCTGGTCTTTGCCGCCATCGATTTCATCGTGATGTTCGGATATGCCCTGCTGGGCGCATAGGCCGTCAGAATGTTGCGCAAATCTGGCGCCCTGTGGCTCGACCGGATTTGCGGCGGCGCGCTGTTGACGCTTGCCGCCTCTCTGGCGCTTTATCGCCGGGTAAGCACGTAAGCCATTGAGCTAACTATGTTTCCCGCTTACTCCGCCGCCGTACGGGAGCGCAGAAGCACCTTGTAACGTTCCAGACTGCCGCGCAGATGCGCCGCCATATATTGGCGCGCGGCATCCGCATCGCTTTCTATGATGGCGTCGACGATCCTGGCATGTTCCTCCTGCAGATGGAGATTATAGTCCTTCGGACGTGCGCCGGGTGCCGCGCCCTGCAATTCGCCACGCGGAATGATGCCGGAACGAATGAGTTGAAGGAACTCCGGAAAACGCCGGTTCTGCGTTGCCTGCGCAATTGCCAGATGGAATTCGAAATCGGCATCCCTTGTCGGCAGCCCGGCGGCCAGGCAGTCCCCAATCCGCCGATGCGCATCGACAATCGCCTCCACCTGCACGGCGGAACGGCGCGATGCCGCAAGGCCGGCAGATTCAACCTCGAAAACCGTGCGCAATTCCAGCAATTCGATCACCGAAGAAATCCGCCCGATAGCCAGATCGTTGAAGGGCAGTTCCTTGGCTGGTTTCGTCTCCACGGCAAAAACGCCCGCGCCCTTGCGGGCTTCAACGAGACCATCGGCGCGCAGAATGGCGATGGCTTCGCGCACCACGGTACGGCTTACGGAATATTCACGCGTCAGGGCGCTCTCGCTCGGAAGACGGTCACCGGGACGGAACACGCCCTCCGACAAATCCCGCCTCAGCGCCGAACTGATTTTCGCCGCGAGCGATACCCCCTGCTTCGTGCTGCTCTCAACGTCCATTCCAGCCCACCTGTTTTTAACCTGTCTGGCATGTTAGCAAACGTCCGCAACATTGCAAGGGCCGGGCGCCTTGACGATTGGCTGCCTTGCCTGCTCCTCGCGGTCATCCATCTTGGGCGATGCCTTGCACCAGCCAGAATGCCCTGTCACGAAGGATGTCAAATCAATCCAGTCACTCGAAAAGAAATTTCCAGCTCTTGCATGGAAACAATATACATTATATAATAACGTATATTAATTTAGAACAACAGGAGATGCTGATGAGCGCCGTGAAGATCAATGAGCGCCTGACCGTAGCCGGCCAGCCGGAGATCGCCGATTTCCCTTCGCTCTCCGCTCAAGGATATAAAAGCATCATTAACGCCCGACCGGATGGCGAAGATGTCGGCCAGCCGGGCAACATGCGGGAAAAAAGCGCCGCCGGTACGGCAGGTCTGACTTATAATTTCATTCCGGTCACCGGGCCGACCATGACCGAGGCCGATATTCGCGCCTTCCAACAGGCGATGGCCGCGGCCAACGGCCCTGTTTTTGCCCATTGCAAAGGCGGCACCCGCGCATTGACGCTCTACGTGCTCGGAGAAGCGCTTGACGCGCGTATGCAGCAAAGCGAAATCGAGGCTTTCGGCAGGACGCATGGTTTTGACCTGTCCGGTGCGGTTCGCTGGCTGGAGCGGCGGTCTTTGGCGGCGCAACACGTCAAGGCTTTCTTCGATCCGCGTACATCCAGCCTGCAATATGTCGTTTCGGACCCAGCGACCGGACGCTGCGCCATTATCGACCCCGTCTATGATTTTGATGAGAAATCCGGCGCGACGGGCACGATGAATGCCGATGCCATTCTGGCCTACGTCGAAAACAAGGGCCTGTCGGTAGAATGGATTCTCGATACCCATCCGCATGCCGACCATTTTTCCGCCGCCCATTATCTGAAACAGAAAACCGGCGCGCAGACCGCCATCGGCGCAAAAGTTACCGGCGTACAGAAACTCTGGCAGGCGAAATACAACTGGCCCGAACTTGAGACCGATGGCTCGCAATGGGACCGGCTGTTTGAAGCGGGTGACAGGTTCAACATCGGTTCGCTGGAGGCCCGCGTGCTGTTTTCGCCCGGACACACGCTGGCTTCCGTCACCTATGTGGTGGGCGACGCCGCCTTCGTGCATGATACGGTTTTCATGCCGGATTCCGGCACCGCCCGAGCCGATTTTCCAGGCGGCAGCGCCAAGGAGCTTTGGGCTTCCATTCAGGATATCCTCGTCCTTCCTGACGAAACACGGCTTTTCACCGGCCATGACTACCAGCCCGGCGGCCGCGCGCCGAAATGGGAAAGCACGGTCGGAGAACAGAAACGCAACAATCCGCATCTGGCCGACATGACGGAAGAAGGCTTCATCCGCCTGCGCGAAGCTCGGGATCGCACCTTGCCTATGCCCAAGCTCATTTTGCATGCGCTGCAGGTCAATATCCGCGGTGGCCGCCTGCCGGAGCCGGAGGCCAATGGTAAACGTTACCTCAAATTCCCGCTCGATGTGCTGGAGGGCAGCACATGGTGAAGGACAATAACTTGCAACAGGCTCGGCGCATCACCGAAATCCCCCTGCCCGCCATGGAGGAACGCGCCGTCGAAGTTGCGCTGCTTTTAAAAACACTCGCCCATCCCGCCCGGCTGATGCTCGCCTGTACGCTGGCCCAGGCCGAATTTTCAGTCGGCGAACTGGAGACGAAGCTTGATATTCACCAACCCACACTTTCCCAGCAGCTCGGCGTGCTGCGGGAAGCAGGTGTCGTCGAAACCCGGCGCGAAGCCAAGCAGATTTTCTACCGGATGAGCGAGACGAAAGCGGCCCAGCTTATCGAAGCTCTCTACGCCATATTCTGTGCACCGGAGGCGACCCCGTGAGCCCCTATTGGCCCTCGCTTTTCGGCGGCATGCTTCTCGGTCTTGCAAGCATCCTCCTGTTTTTATTCAACGGCCGCATCGCCGGCATCAGCGGTATCATGGGCAAGATGCTCGGCAGGGAGCGGCGTCTCACCGATCTGGCTTTCGTGGCTGGCCTGCTGGCCGGGCCCTATCTTTATGCGGCCGCATTTGGCCGGCTTCCCACGATAACCATAATCGCCCCATGGCCGCTGATCATCATTGCCGGCCTGCTTGTGGGTTTCGGCACGCGCATGGGCTCCGGCTGCACCTCCGGCCACGGCATCATGGGGCTGGCACGATTTTCCCGGCGCTCCATCGCCGCAACCGCAACCTTCCTGATCACCGGCATTCTCGCGGCAACGATCGCGGGAGCACTGTCATGAAAAATCAAGCCATGGCGCGTGTTATGCTGGCATTGGTTGCAGGAGCACTGTTCGGTTTCGGTCTGTCGCTCTCCGGCATGGTCGATCCGGCCCGCGTTTCAGGTTTTCTCGATCTGGCGAGCGGCCATTGGGACCCGAGCCTGATGTTTGTTCTTGGCGGTGCAGTCTCGGTCGCCGTGCCGGGTGTCCTGCTCAGCCGTTTTATTGGCAGACCGGTTCTTGCCGAAGACTTCAGCCTTCCGGCAAAAACCCGCATCGACCGGCCCCTTATCCTTGGTTCGGCCATTTTCGGCATCGGTTGGGGGCTTGCCGGTTTTTGCCCCGGCCCGGCACTGTCGGCTTTTACTCTTGGGCTTCTGCCGGTCATTCTTTTCGTCTGCGCCATGATTGCAGGCATGTTGGCGCATGATCGCCTCGTGGCAAAAGAGCCATAACGCAACCGGCCAACGTTCATACCCAGGCATAGTAAAAATGGGCTGCGCGGGTGGTAAAGCACCCGCGCAAGGACCTTCGATTACAGGTCGATCAGGCTCTTTCCCGTCATTTCCGGGGGCAGCTGCACGTTCATCAATTGCAGCAAAGTGGGCGCAACATCGGCGAGAATGCCGTCATGCAGCTTTGCGCCTTGCGGACCGCCAAACAGGATCACCGGCACCGGATTGATGGTATGCGCCGTGTGCGGGCCGCCGGTCACTGGGTCGACCATGGTTTCGCAATTGCCGTGGTCGGCGATTACCAGCATGGCGCCACCGACTTTTTCGAGAGCGGCAACGACGGCAGCAAGCCCGCGATCCACGGCTTCGCAGGCCTTGATCGCAGCCTGCAGATCACCGGTATGACCAACCATGTCAGGATTGGCGTAATTGGTGACGATGAGATCGTAGCCCTTACCGATCGCCTCGACGAATTTCTCCGTCACTTCCGGCGCGCTCATTTCTGGCTGCAGATCATACGTCGCGACCTTGGGGGATTTCGGCATGAAGCGGTCTTCGCCCACCTCCGGCTCTTCCTTGCCACCATTCAGGAAGAAGGTGACATGCGGATATTTTTCGGTTTCAGCAAGACGGAACTGCGTGAGCCCCTGTTTTGCCACCCATGCGCCCAGCGTATTGGCGATATCGCGCTTCGGATAGGCCGTCGTCATGAAAGCCGCGTGGCGGGTGGAATATTCCACCATACCAAGCAATGCCGAAAGCACGGGCTTTTCGCGCGCAAAGCCATCAAAATCATCCGCACCGATGGCAAGCAGGATTTCACGGGCACGGTCGGCACGAAAATTCAGGCAGAACAACCCATCGCCGGCCTTGAAGCCCTCATAACCATTGATCACCGTCGGCAGGATGAATTCATCTGTCACATTGTTCTTGTAGCTCTGAGCGACCGCGCTTACCGCATCCGACGCATGTTCGCCCTTGCCGAGAACCATGGCGTCATAGGCCTTTTCAACGCGCTCCCAGCGATTATCGCGATCCATCGCATAATAGCGGCCGATCACGGTGCCGATGCTGGCACCTTGCGGCAGGCTCGCGACGAGCGCCGCCACAAAATCCTCCGCCGATTGCGGCGCGACATCGCGGCCATCGGTGATGGCGTGCACGACGACTTTCAGACCGTGGCTGATCATCAGCTTCACCGCCGCCTGGCCGTGCAGGATATGGCCATGGACGCCGCCATCGGAAACGACGCACATCAGATGCGCCACGCCGCCCGCCGCCTTTACCGTGGCGGCGAAATCAAGCATCGCCGCATTGCGGAAAAAGCTGCCATCCTCGATCGCCAGATCGATCTGCCCGAGATCCATCGCAACGATACGGCCGGCGCCGATATTGGTGTGGCCGACTTCGGAATTACCCATCTGGCCGGTGGGCAGGCCGACATTCGGTCCGAAAGTGGTCAGCGTCGCATTCGGGCAGGTGGCGAAAAGCCGGTCCATGGTGGGCGTGTTCGCCAGCACCGGTGCGTTGCTGGATTTATCCTCGCTCAGCCCCCAGCCATCGAGAATAGTCAGGACAACGGGTTTGGGAGTGCGCATGGGAGGACCTTCTTCTTCATTCGGTTGCCGGCGGACAGCGGATCGCCGGGCACCGGAGCGCCCTCGTCCGCCACTATGATCATGATGAGAAAACATGCTTCTCGTTCTTCTCTTCTATACCCGAAGATCACGAACGCAAGCCTATACCGACACCGAAACAGTTCCGTGAAGCCGGATCGCTTCACGGAAAAAAGCTTTGGATGAAACCTCAGCCGTCGATGAATATCAGAGCCGGCTTTTCCAGGAGCGCCTTGATCGCCTGGATGAAGACGGCCGCATCCCAGCCATCGACCACCCGGTGATCAAAGCTGGATGACAGGTTCATCATCTTGCGGGGCACGAAGCGCGTGCCATCCCAGACCGGACGCGTCATGATCTTGTTGACGCCGATGATCGCCACCTCCGGATGGTTGATGATAGGCGTCGAAACCACGCCGCCCAATGCTCCGAGTGAACTGATGGTGATGGTGGAGCCCATCAGTTCTTCCCGATGCGCGGTGCCAGTGCGGGCTGCTTCGGCAACGCGTGCGACTTCGTCTGCGCATTCCCAAAGGCCGAGCGTTTCGGTGTGGCGCACGACCGGAACGGTGAGGCCGGACGGTGTCTGCGTGGCAATGCCGATATGGACGGCTTCGTAGTGGCTGATGACACCAACCTCGTCATCAAAAGTGGCATTCATGCCGGGATGATCGGCCACGGCTTTCACCAGAGCGCGCATCAGAAACGGCAGGATCGTCAGTTTCGGCTGTCCGGAACGGCGATTGCCGTTCATGGTCGCGCGCAAATCTTCCAAATCCGTCACGTCGATTTCCTCGACGTAGGTGATATGCGGAATACGGGAGGCGGAGAGCACCATCTTCTCGGCAATCTTGCGCCGCAGCCCCGTCACTTTCACTTCCTCGACGGCGCTATCGTGGGCCGCTGCCGGCTCGGGGCGTTCCGGCCGTCCCCGCACGGTTAAGAACCCATCCAGATCGGCATGGGTGATATGCCCGTCCGGCCCGGTTCCCTTGACCTTTGTGAGATCAATATCGAGATCGTCGGCGCGCTGGCGAACGGCAGGAGACGCCAGCGGTTTGTGATGCGGTTCGACTGGAAGGGGCGGCGACGCATCCTCGGCCTGGCGGACAGCCGGCTGGGTTTCAACGGGTGGCGGTGCTTCCGTCATATCCGCGGGCGCTTCGGCTTCCGGCGCGTTGAGCTCGGGGGCGTCGGCAGAGACATCGGTTTCGATGCGGACGAGCGGTGCTTTCACCGGCACGGTGTTTCCGACCGTCACGGCCAGCCAGGTGACGATGCCCGCCACCGGCGACGGGATTTCAACCGTTGCCTTGTCGGTCATCACAGCGGCCAGCACCATGTCCTCATGTACCGGATCGCCCGGCTTGACGTTCCATTCCACCAGTTCGGCTTCAGCAACGCCTTCGCCGACATCGGGCATCGTAATGGTATATTCCGCCATAATCAGGCCTCCATGACTTCGACAAGTGCGCGCCCGACGCGAGCGGGTCCGGGAAAATAGTCCCATTCCTGGGCATGCGGGTAAGGCGTATCCCAACCGGCGACACGGACGACGGGCGCCTCCAGATGATAGAAACAATGTTCCTGCACCAGCGACACCACCTCTGCGCCAAAGCCGGAGGTCAGCGTCGCCTCATGCACCATGACGCAGCGGCCGGTCTTGGAGACGGATTTGACGATACTGTCGAGATCAAGCGGCAGCAGGCTGCGCAGATCGATGATCTCGGCATCCACCCCGGTTTCTTCCGCTGCCGCCAGCGCCACATGCACCATGGTGCCATAAGCGATGACGGTGACATCGTTTCCGGGGCGGCGGATTTCGGCCTTGCCGATGGGAATGGTGTAGTGCCCCTCCGGCACCTCGCCCATATCGTGCTTGGACCACGGCGTTACCGGCCGATCGTGATGGCCGTCGAAGGGACCGTTATAGAGCCGCTTCGGCTCCAGAAACATCACCGGATCGGGGTCTTCGATCGAGGCGATCAACAGCCCCTTGGCGTCATAGGGGTTGGAGGGAACCACCACCTTCAGTCCGCAGACATGGGTAAAGAGCGCTTCCGGGCTCTGGCTATGCGTCTGCCCGCCAAAAATGCCGCCGCCGGTCGGCATTCTAAGCACGATCGGGCAGGTGAAATCGCCGTTTGAGCGATACCGGATACGCGCCGCTTCCTGGGTGATCTGGTCATAGGCGGGGTACATGTAATCGGCGAACTGGATTTCGACACAGGGCCGCAACCCATAAGCGGCCATGCCGATGGCGGTGCCGACAATGCCGGATTCGCTGATTGGTGCATCGAAACAGCGGGTCTTGCCGTATTTCCCCTGCAGCCCCTGCGTGGCGCGGAAGACGCCGCCGAAATAACCCACATCTTCGCCGAACACCACGACATCGTCGCTGCGCTCCATGGACACATCCATGGCGCTGCGGACGGCTTCAATCATCGTCATTCTTGCCATGTCTTACCATCCTGCCTTCTGGCGCTGGCGGGCGAGATGCGGCGGCATCTCGGCATAAACGCCTTCAAAAATATCTTTTTTCGGCGGTTTTTTGCCCTCATGCAGGGTGCCGTGGCTTTCCGACTCGCGTTGTGCTTCCAGCACTTCGTCGGCGATTTCCGCCTCCGCCTGCCGGTGCCGTTCTTCCGACCAGACGCCACGCAGGGTGAGATGCTTCTTGAGGCGGAGAACCGGGTCGCCCAGCGGCCATGCTTCGGATTCGGTCTTGGGGCGATAGGCGCTTGGATCGTCCGAAGTGGAATGGGCGCCGACGCGATAGGTGACATATTCGATCAGCGTCGGGCCGAGATTGCGGCGCGCCCGCTCCACCGCCCAGCGCGCCACGGCATAAACGGCGAGATAATCATTGCCATCGACCCGGAGCGCGGGAATACCGAAGCCAAGCCCACGCGCCGCAAATGTGCCGGAGCCACCACGCGCAATGCCCTGAAAGGTGGAAATGGCCCATTGATTATTGACGATATTGAGGATGACCGGGGCCTTATAGGTGGAGGCGAAGACCAGCGCGGAGTGGAAATCCGACTCCGCCGTCGAACCGTCACCGATCCACGCAGCCGCGATCTTCGTATCGCCCTTGATGGCCGAGGCCATCGCCCAGCCGACCGCCTGCACATATTGTGTGGCGAGGTTGCCGGAGACGGTGAAGAAACCATGCTCCTTCGAGGAATAAAGAACCGGCAACTGCCGCCCATGCAGCGGGTCGAGTTCGTTGGAATATATCTGGTTCATCATGGTGACGAGCGGATAGTCATCGGCGATCAACAGCCCGGCCTGCCTGTAGGTCGGGAAATTCATGTCGCCCTTGGAAAGCGCCTTGCGGAATGCGCAACTGACCGCCTCCTCTCCCAGATGCTGCATATAAAACGAGGTTTTGCCCTGCCGCTGCGCCATCAGCATGCGGGCATCGAAAGCCCGAAGCCGCATCATGTTCTTGAGGCCGACCAGCAATTCCTCGTCCGAAAGCAGCCCCGCCCACGGCCCGACAGCCTCGCCCTGATGATTGAGAACGCGGATGATCGAATAGGCGAGATCGCGCATGCTTTCAGGTGCGGCGTCCACCTCCGGACGCGGCACGGTGCCCGCCTTGGGTATCTTCACATTGGAGAAATCCGGCTCCCCGCCGGGCCGCACCGCAGGCTCCGGAACATGCAGGCTGAGATGTGGCGTTTCTGATATATCCATTCTACTCCTCCCGTCACGGTCTCCTCCAGACCGCGAAACAATCCTCACAGGTTCCGAGCGATCACCATGCGCTGGACATCGCTTGTCCCCTCGTAAATCTGGCAGATGCGCACATCGCGATAGATCCGCTCCACCGGATAATCCGCCATGTAACCATAACCGCCGTGAATCTGGATGGCGTCCGAGCAGACGCGCTCGGCCATTTCGGACGCGAAGAGCTTGGCCATCGACGCCTCCGAAAGACAGGGCTCGCCCGCTTCCTTCAGCGCCGCTGCATGCAGCACCAGTTGCCGCGCCGCCGCAATGCGCGTCGCCATATCTGCCAGCCGAAACGCCACCGCCTGATGTTCGATAATCGCCTGTCCAAAGGCCTTGCGCTCACGGGCATAATCCCGCGCCGCCTCGAAGGCGGCCTGCGCCATGCCGACGGCCTGCGCGGCGATGCCGATGCGGCCGCCTTCCAGATTGGCGAGCGCAATGCGATATCCCTGCCCTTCTTCGCCCAGCCGCAATTCGGCCGGGACCGCCATCTCGGTGAAAGCGATCTGGCAGGTATCGGACGAATGCAGGCCAAGCTTTTCCTCGACCCGAATAACCTCGTAACCCGGCGTATCCGTCGGCACGATGAAGGCGGTGATGCCCTTCTTGCCCGCCGCCGCATCGGTGACGGCAAAGACGATGACGACATCACCATTCTTGCCTGACGTGATGAACTGTTTTGCACCGTCCAGAATGTACCGGTCACCATCGCGCCGGGCGCGGGTCTTGAGGTTGGACGCATCGGAGCCGGCCTGCGGTTCGGTCAGCGCAAAACCGCCAATCCATTCGCCGGAAGCCAGTTTCGGCAGGAACCGATGCTTCTGGTCTTCGGTCCCGAATTTCAGGATCGGCACGCAGCCGACTGAATTATGCACACTCATGATGGTGGAACAGGCCCCGTCGCCGGCAGCGATTTCCTCCAGCGCAAGGGCATAGGCCACGGCACCGGTTTCCGACCCGCCATAATCCTCGGAGACCAGCATGCCAAGGAAACCGAGCGCACCCATCTCTTTCAACTCGTCTTTCGGGAAACGGCTTTCCCGGTCACGCGCGGCAGCCCCGGGGGCCAGTCGTTCGCGGGCGAAATCACGGGCCATGTCCCTGATCTGCTGCTGGGCTTCATTCAGGATCATCGCCGCCTCCCCTCAATGCCGCTCGATGCCGAGCGCGGTTGCTTCGCCGCCGCCGATGCAGACGGCGGCCACGCCGCGTTTCAACCCGTGGCGCTGCAGGGCGGCCAGCAATGTGACGACGATCCTCGCGCCGGAAGCGCCGATCGGGTGGCCGAGCGCACAGGCCCCGCCATGCACATTCACCTTGTCATGCGGCAGATCGAGATCGCGCATCGCCGCCATGGCCACCACGGCAAAGGCTTCGTTGATTTCGAACAGGTCGACACCCTTCGCCGTCCAGCCGGTTTTTTCAAACAGCTTTTTCATCGCGCCGATGGGAGCCGTTGGATATCCGGCGGGGGCATCCGCATAGGCGGCCTGACCGATAATGGTCGCCAGCGGTGAAAGACCCCGTCTTTCCGCTTCGGAGCGACGCATGAGAACGAGAGCCGCCGCACCATCGGAGATAGAACTGGAATTCGCCGCCGTCACCGTTCCGCCATCGCGAAAGGCGGGCTTCAGCTGCGGAATTTTCTCCGGCCTTGCCTTGCCCGGCTGCTCGTCCACGGCAACATCGCCAACAGGCGTGATTTCCGCTTCGAACGCACCTTCCGCTATGGCGCGCCGCGCCCGCTCCAGCGAGGTGAGCGCATAGTCGTCCTGCATGGCGCGGGTAAATTGGTAGTCTTGCGCGCAGTCTTCCGCGAAAGTACCCATCAGCCGGCCCTTGTCATAGGCATCCTCGAGACCGTCGAGAAACATATGGTCGATGACCTTGCCGTGGCCGAGACGATAGCCATTTCGGGCACGATCCAGCAGGTAGGGCGCATTGCTCATGCTTTCCATGCCGCCGGCCAGCACGATGGAGGCGCTTCCCGCCGCGACCTGGTCATGGCCCAGCATGATCGCCTTCATGCCCGAGCCGCACATCTTGTTGATGGTCGTTGCGCCAATCGAATTGGGAATGCCGGCGGCAATGGCTGCCTGTCTGGCGGGCGCCTGCCCCTGCCCGGCCGTGAGCACACAGCCCATCAGCACATCGTCAATATCAGAAACTGGAATAGCGGCCCGCTCGACGGCAGCGCGGATTGCCGCCGCACCGAGATCGGGCGCAGCCACCGATTTGAATTCGCCCTGGAACCCACCCATAGCAGTACGGGCGGCCCCGACGATCACGACAGGGTCATGCACAGCCAAATTCACCTCCCTTGGACATTCTCTCGCTTGAGAAAACGACCGTCATCGCGATCTCCTCCAGACCTCGACTGACATGAACGCTATCACCAACTCGAATTCATTTCAAAGCTATTTTGATTGACAGTTTTTTGATTGACGATATCTTTGATCCAACAATTAGTCATATCATAGAGCAAATGATCCATGATTGAGCTCGACAGTTTCGACCGCAAGATTTTGCATGTGCTCGGCGATGACGGGCGGGTGAGCTGGCGCGATCTGGCGGCCCGTATCGGTCTTTCCTTCACGCCGACGCTGCGCCGCGTGCGCAAGCTGGAAGAGGAAGGCATCATTCGTGGCTATACCGCCGTGTTCGATGAGAACCGGCTGCTCGGCAATATGGGCGTCTTCATCTCCGTCACGCTGGAGCGGCAGATCAAGGAAGCGCTGACGACCTTCGAACACCACGTCGCTTCTATCCCCGAAGTCGTGGGCGGTTACCAGACGAGCGGCAGTTCCGATTATCTGATCCACGCCATGGTGCGGGACCTGCCGCATTATCAGGAGCTACTGGATTTCCTGACCACGGTTCCCGGCGTGTCGCGCATCCAGTCCAACTTTGCCATCAAGACATTCGTGCGCCGTTCTGCCGCCTTCACCGGAGGTGACGCGCCGTAATCAAGGGTTGCCGGCGCGGAGGAGGTGCCGGCAGCTGACAAAAGGGACGGCAAATACCGTCCGGAGGAGGAGACGCGATGAGTTTGAACCTCGCCGCCATTTTCGACGCCGATCTCGGCCCGGAAATCGCAGCATTGCGCGACAGCGCAAGTGCATTCGCAGACGATAAAATCGCCCCGCTGGCGGCAGAAATCGATAGGGACGACCACTTCCCACGTCAGCTCTGGCCGCAAATGGGTGATCTCGGCCTGCACGGCATCACCGTTTCGGAGGAGTTCGGCGGTGCTGACATGGGCTATCTCGCCCATTGCGTGGCGATGGAGGAGATAAGCCGGGCTTCCGCTTCCATCGGCCTTTCCTATGGCGCTCATTCCAACCTCTGCATCAACCAGATCCACCGCTGGGGAACGCAAGAGCAGAAGCACAGATATCTGCCGAAACTCGTCTCCGGCGAACATGTCGGTTCGCTCGCCATGAGCGAGACGGAAGCCGGATCGGATGTCGTGTCGATGCGACTGAAGGCGGAGCGCAGGGGCGACCGCTACGTGCTGAACGGCGCGAAGATGTGGATCACCAATGGCCACGAGGCCGATACGCTGGTGGTCTACGCCAAGACGGATATGTCCGCCGGCCCGCGCGGCATCACCGCCTTCCTGATCGAAAAGGGCTTCAAGGGGTTTCGGCCGGCCCAGAAACTCGACAAGCTCGGCATGCGTGGTTCCCCCACATCAGAGCTGGTTTTCGAGGATTGCGAGGTGCCGGAGGAAAACATTCTCGGACGCCTCAATGACGGCGTGACGGTGCTGATGAGTGGTCTCGATTACGAGCGCGCCGTGCTGGCTGCCGGCCCGGTTGGCATCATGCAAGCGGCCATCGATCTGGTGCTGCCCTATGCCCGCGAGCGCAAACAATTCGGCAAACCCATCGGCGAATTCCAACTGGTGCAGGGCAAGCTTGCCGATATCTATTCGGCCATGAACGCCTCCCGCGCCTATGTCTATGCCGTGGCCCGGGCCTGCGACAACGGCCGCATCACAAGGCAGGATGCGGCAGGCGCGATCCTTTTCGCCGCCGAGCGTGCGACGCAGGTGGCGCTGGATGCGATCCAGCTTCTCGGCGGCTCCGGTTACGTCAATGAAAGCCCGGCCGGACGGCTGCTGCGCGACGCTAAACTCTACGAAATCGGCGCAGGCACCAGCGAAATTCGCCGGATGCTGATCGGCCGCGAACTGGTCAAGGGCAACGGGTGAGGACACGCGATGAAGCTTACATCCAGCCTGAGCCGCGACCCCGCCTTCACCGCTAATACCGCTCTCATGTCCGGTCTGGTGGAAGATTTGAGAGGGCACGTCGAAAAAATCTCCAAAGGCGGCGGCGACAAGGCCCGCGAGCGGCATCTTTCCCGCGGCAAATTGCTGGCGCGCGACCGCATCGAAGGCCTTCTTGATACCGGCAGCCCATTCCTCGAATTTTCGCAATTTGCAGCTTACGAGGTCTATGACGAACCCGTTCCCGCCGCTGGCATTATCACCGGCATCGGCCGGGTCTCAGGCCGCGAATGCGTGATCGTTGCCAATGATGCGACGGTGAAGGGCGGTACCTATTATCCGCTGACGGTGAAAAAACATCTGCGCGCGCAGGAAATCGCCACTGAGAACCGCCTGCCCTGCATTTACCTCGTGGATTCCGGCGGCGCGAACCTGCCCAATCAGGACGAAGTCTTTCCCGACCGCGATCATTTCGGCCGCATCTTCTATAATCAGGCCAACATGTCGGCGGCCGGCATCGCCCAGATCGCGGTGGTGATGGGCAGTTGTACAGCGGGCGGGGCCTATGTGCCGGCCATGAGCGACCAGTCCGTCATCGTCAAAAATCAGGGCACGATCTTTCTCGGCGGGCCGCCGCTGGTGAAGGCTGCGACCGGGGAAGTGGTGACGGCTGAAGAACTGGGCGGCGCGGATGTGCATTCGCGGCAATCCGGTGTCACCGATCATTATGCCAACGACGACCGCCACGCGCTGGCGCTGACCCGGCGGATCGTCTCCACGCTGAACCGTCGCAAACAGGTGGAGCTGGATATTCGCGAGCCGGCGGAGCCGCTTTATCCGGCTGAAGATCTTTATGGCATCGTACCCGCTGATACGCGAAAACCCTTCGAAGTGCGGGAGATCATCGCCCGTCTGGTGGACGGTTCCGAATTCGATGAGTTCAAGGCGCTTTACGGCACCACGCTGGTCTGCGGTTTTGCCCATATCCATGGCTATCCCGTTGGTATCGTCGCCAATAACGGCATTCTGTTTTCGGAATCGGCGCTGAAGGGGGCGCATTTCATCGAACTCTGCTGCCAGCGCGGCATTCCACTGGTTTTCCTGCAAAACATCACCGGCTTCATGGTCGGCAAGGCCTATGAGGCTGGTGGCATCGCCAAGGATGGCGCAAAGCTCGTCACCGCTGTCGCATCAGCCAGGGTGCCGAAATTCACCGTCATCATCGGCGGCTCCTTCGGCGCCGGCAATTACGGCATGTGCGGCCGCGCCTACTCGCCGCGCTTTTTGTGGATGTGGCCAAATGCCCGCATTTCCGTGATGGGCGGCGAACAGGCGGCGTCCGTCTTGGCGCAAATCCGCCGAGACGGCATCGAGGCTGATGGCCGCCACTGGTCGAAAGAAGGCGAAGAGGCGTTCAAGCAGCCGATCCGGGAAAAATACGAGCGGGAAGGCCATCCCTATTATGCCAGCGCAAGGCTGTGGGATGACGGCATCATCGACCCGAAAGATACCCGCCTCGTGCTTGGCCTTGGTCTTTCCGCGGCGCTCAACGCACCTATAGAACCCACCCGTTTTGGCATATTCAGGATGTGAGGCGACGATGTTCTCGAAAATACTGATCGCCAACAGGGGCGAAATCGCCTGCCGCATCATCCGCACTGCCCGCAGCATGGGCATACGCACTGTCGCCGTTTATTCGGACGCCGACCGTGACGCCATGCATGTGGCACTGGCCGACGAGGCAATTGCCATCGGCCCTGCGCCCGCGCGTGCCTCCTATCTCGACGGCGAAAAAATCATCGCCGCCGCAAAAGCGACCGGCGCGCAAGCCATTCATCCCGGTTACGGTTTCCTCTCCGAAAATGCCGGCTTCGCCGAAGCCTGCGCCGCTGCCGGGCTCGTTTTCATCGGCCCGCCGGCCACAGCAATCCGCGCCATGGGCGGGAAAAGCGAAGCGAAAGCGCTGATGGCGAAGGCCGGCGTTCCCGTCGTTCCCGGCTATCACGGGGAGGATCAGGCAGAAGAACGGCTGGGCAGCGAGGCGGAGGCCATCGGTTATCCCGTTCTGCTCAAAGCCTCGGCCGGTGGCGGCGGCAAGGGCATGCGCATCGTGCGGAAGAAACGCGACTTTGCGGCAGAGCTTGCCGGCGCAAAGCGCGAGGCGCTTGCCGCCTTCGGCGATGACCGCATGTTGATCGAGAAATATCTCGAACGGCCACGGCATGTGGAAGTGCAGGTCTTTGCCGATGGCCACGGCAATTGTGTCTCGCTTTTCGAGCGCGATTGCTCGATCCAGCGCCGGCACCAGAAGGTCATAGAGGAGGCACCCGCTCCCGGCCTGCCCGATGCCTTGCGGCAACGCATGTATGATGCGGCAACCGCCGCCGCCCGCGCCATCGATTATCGCGGCGCGGGAACCGTGGAATTCCTGCTCGACCCTTCCGGCGACTTCTATTTCATGGAAATGAATACGAGACTTCAGGTCGAGCATCCGGTGACGGAATATATTACCCGGCTCGATCTGGTCGAATGGCAGATCCGCGTCGCGAACGGCGAGGTCCTGCCGGAAAGCTGGACCGATCTCGACATCAACGGCCATGCCATCGAGGCGCGGATTTACGCCGAAGACCCGGCGCATGATTTGCTGCCGTCGATCGGCACGGTCAGCCATCTCGTTTTTCCCGATGAAGGCCCGTATCTCAGGATCGATAGCGGCATCCGCGCCGGAGACGCGATCACCGTGCATTATGATCCGATGATCGCCAAGCTGATCGTCTGGGATCATGACCGAGCCGCCGCCGTGCGGCGGCTGGGGCTGGCGCTGGAAAAACTGGCAATATGCGGTGTCACCAGCAATGTTGCCTTTCTGGCGCGGCTTGCAAGGCTCGAGGCTTTCGCCAACGCCGATCTCGATACCGGCTTCATCGCCCGCAACGAGGCGGCACTTTTCGCCCCCGCAGCCACCGGCGAGAGCGAGAAAGCTGTAGCCGCGCTTGGCCTTCTTCTTTTGCGACAGAAAGCGGCCAAGACTGGTTCTCTGTCATCGGCCGATCCCTATAGCCCTTGGAACAACACTAACGCTTTCCGCCTGAATGCACCAACGCGGGAAACCCTGAATTTCACTCTCGACCACCAGCCGCTCACGGTTGCGGTTACTCATGAGGAGGACGGGTTTTCGCTGGAGATTGACGGCGGGTCGATCCGTGTCGCCGGGAACCTCTCAGAAAATGGCGAGCTGCGTGCGGCCATAAATGGCAGGGGTAAGCAGGGCTATCTCTTTTCGGAAGGTAGCAGCACCGCCCTTTTTCTGGATAGCGAACACTATCGCATCAGCCAGCCGGACCCGGTCGATATTGCCGATTCCACCAGTCACACCGGCGGTCTGGAGGCGCCCATGCCGGGTGTTATCCGCGCTTTGCTGAGCCAGAAAGGTGCGCTCGTCGAAGCAGGCGAGGCGCTGGTGGTAATGGAGGCGATGAAAATGGAGCACACGATACGTGCTCCGGCGAAAGGTATCGTCGCCGCCATCAACTGTGCCGAAGGCGATATGGTGACCGCCGGTGCTGTGCTGGTAAACTTCGAGCCGGAAGGTGCGTGAGATGGACTGGCCCCGCAGCGTGAAGATCGTAGAGGTGGGCGCGCGTGACGGCCTGCAGAACGAAAGCGCCGAGGTTCCCGCCGCCATCAAGATCGAATTGATCGAACGACTTGCCGCAGCCGGTTTGCCAGCGGTCGAGGCAGGAGCTTTCGTGTCGCCCAAAAGAGTTCCGCAGATGGCGGCTTCGGCGGCGGTGTTTCGGGGCCTGAAACAGCGGCAAGGCACAGCCTATCCGGCGCTCGTTCCCAATATGAAAGGTTTCGAGGCGGCCATTGAAGCCGGCGTGACGGAAATCGCCGTTTTCGTCTCCGCATCCGAAGGATTCAGCCAGCATAATATTGGTTGCACGCGTGCGGAAAGCCTCGAACGATTACACGACGTCGCAGAGGCCGCAACTGGCCGAAATATCCGCATGCGCGGTTACGTCTCCTGCATCGCCGGCTGCCCCTATGATGGCGCGGTTGCGCCCGATGAGGTGGCGGCAATGGCTGAGGCGCTTATCGCGCTGGGCTGCTATGAGATTTCGCTCGGCGATACGATCGGCATCGGCACGGCCGGCCGGATTCGCAATGTCATCGAGCGTGTGTCGAGCCGCATCCCGCGCGAAAAAATCGCCATGCATTTCCATGATACCTATGGGCAGGGCGTCGCCAATGTGCTGGCCTCGCTTGAGGAAGGCATCGTCGTTTTCGACAGTTCCGTTGCCGGGCTGGGCGGCTGCCCCTTTGCGCCGGGAGCGAGCGGCAATGTCGCCACCGAAGATGTCGTTTATCTGCTGCAAGGGCTTGGCATCGGAACCGGTATCGACCTGATGGCGGTAGCGAAGACCGGTGACTGGATCAGCCGGCATCTCGGCAGGCCGAACGCGGCACGCGCCGGAAAAGCGCTGCTCGCCGCAAAACAGGAGGGTGACCTGAATGGCGGATGAGTTGTTGCGTGAGACACGCAAGGATGTTCTGTGGCTGACGCTCAACCGGCCCGAGGTGCACAACGCCCTTAATGCTGCGATGACGGATGCGCTCACGGATGCCATCCGCGCTGCATCCGGTGACCACAGCCTGCGCGCCGTGGTAATAACGGCAGCGGGAGACCGCAGTTTCTGTTCGGGAGCCGATCTCAAGGAAAGCGCGGGGGGCATGTTCCTTTCGCGCGATGGAACAAACCCGATCGCCGATGTGATGCGCGCCATCGAGCGATGCGAAAAACCTGTCATTGCCCGTGTCAATGGCAGGGTCTTGGCCGGCGGGCTAGGCCTCGTTGCCGCCTGCGATCTTGCCTATGCCGCAGATCACGCCGAATTCGGCCTGCCGGAAGTGCGGGTCGGGCTTTTCCCGGCCATGGTGGCGGCGAAGCTTCTGGCGAAAATACCGTTGAGTGGGCTTCAGGAAATGGCCTATCTCGGCCAGCCAGTCAGCGCCCCGGAGGCAACGCGTCTCGGCCTTGTCAATCGCGCAGCACCTGCGGCCGAACTCGATCGCTTGATCGAGGATGTTCTTGCAAAGCTGCGACAGAATGCGCCGGGCGCCATCGCAGCCGGAAAGGCAGCCTTGCTGGCGATGCGCGACATGCCGTCCGATGAGCGGCTGACCTTTGCCGAAAGTACCATCGCCACCATCAGCCGCAGCGATGAAGCCCGCGAAGGACGGCAGGCTTTTGCGGAAAAGCGGCCTCCTGTATGGGCGGGCACATCCTGAACAGCAGCACGCTCACCGTAGTCGTCGTCTCCCCGAGGCGTTAATCGATATAATGCCCGCAGCCGCGTTGACCCGGTTCAGCAAATCGCGTTCTATCCAGCACCTTTCGCCGGACGGTGATCGGGCAGCCGGAGGAGACCCTATGCGCCTTGTAAAAACCGTCGCCGAATTGCGGGATGCGATTTCCGCCTTTCGCCGCGAAGGCAAGACTGTCGGCTTTGTGCCGACCATGGGTTTTCTCCATATCGGCCACCTCACACTCGTTGCCAAAGCCAAGGCAGAAAACGACGTGACGGTGGTTTCCATCTTCGTCAATCCGCTGCAATTCGGCGCCAATGAGGATCTGGCGCGTTACCCGCGTGACCTCGCCCGCGATAGCGCGTTGCTGGAAGAGGCGGGCGTCGATATTCTGTTCGCGCCAGAGGTAACGGAGATGTATCCGCGTCCGATGTCGACCGTCGTGGATGTGCCGGAACTGGGCAGCCAGCTGGAAGGCGCGGTGCGGCCGGGGCATTTTGCCGGCGTCACCACCGTCGTAACCAAGCTCTTTAACCTCGTCCAGCCGGATGCCGCCTATTTCGGCGAAAAGGACTATCAGCAGGTGACGCTGATCCGTCGCATGGTCGAAGACCTTGCCCAGCCGGTGCGGGTCGTTCCCGTCGCCACGGTGCGTGAAGCGGATGGTCTCGCCTGCTCCTCGCGCAATGTCTATCTGACCCCCGAGCAACGTGCTGCCGCGGTGATCGTGCCGCGCGCGCTTGAAGAAGCTAACCGGCTTTATGACCAAGGCCTTGATGATCCCGCCGCCCTGGAAGCGGCGATAGAAAAGTTCATCGCCGCTGAGCCATTGGCTTCGCCGGAGGTCGTTGCGGTGCGCGATCCCGATACGCTGGCGCCGGTTACCTCCGTGCAGGCAGGTCCCGTTCTGGTGGCGCTGTTCGTGCGCTTCGGCAGCACGCGCCTTCTCGACAACCGCGTCATCTGCCGCGACAAAACCAATCAACAGGAGGCCGCACGATGAGCACCCATGGAAAACTGAAGCGGCTGACGACGGCCTCCATCCGGCAAATGAAAGGTGAGGCGCGCATCGTCTGCCTCACCGCCTATACGACGCCGATCGCCCGCCTGCTCGATCCGCATTGCGACCTGCTGCTGGTGGGAGATTCCCTGGGCATGGTGCTTTACGGCATGGACACGACGGTTGGTGTCACACTGGACATGATGATCGCCCACGGCCGCGCCGTCATGCGCGGCGTCAACCGAGCCTGCGTTATCGTCGACCTTCCCTTTGGCACCTATCAGGAATCCAAGGAACAGGCCTTCCGCAACGCTGTGCGGCTGATGCAGGACACCGGCTGCGACGGCGTGAAGCTGGAAGGCGGCGAGGAAATGGCGGAGACAATCGCCTTCCTCGTGGCCCGTGGCATTCCTGTCTTTGGCCATGTCGGGCTGATGCCGCAGCTTGTCCACACCGCCGGCGGCTTCCGCTCGCTCGGCCATTCGGAAGCGGAAACGCAGAAAATCTGGCGAGATGCGATTGCTGTCGATCAGGCGGGCGCCTTCGCCATCGTCGTGGAAGGCACCGTCGAGCCGCTTGCCCGAGAGCTGACCGAGAAACTTTCCGTCCCCACCATCGGCATCGGCGCATCGCCGGCCTGCGATGGGCAGGTGCTCGTTTCCGACGACATGCTCGGCCTCTTCACCGACTTCAAACCGAAATTCGTTAAACGTTTTGCCGATCTTGGTGCGGCGGTTTCGGATGCAGCCAGGGACTATGCCGATGAGGTGCGCTCCGGCGCGTTTCCGGGGCCTGAGCATACGTTTCAGGTTCGCAAGCCGTCGCGTTCGGGGGAGTGAGGGAACCGGGCTGATGTGCTGGACAACGCCCTGACCAAAACTCGACGTCATCCTCGGGTCGAGCCCGAGGGCGACGAAGGAGAAGTTGAGGCGCGACGCTGTCAGCTCTCAGCGGTGTACTCGGCCTGATCGCAGGCTTTTCACATCCAGCAAAGCGAACGACTACACAATCCCACCGCTGCCACCAACCGAGGCAGGTCGTTCCGCCGCCACCCGCTTGCGATAGCCGCTTGCCCTATAGGCCGCAATGGGGTCGATTGCGCCCCCAGCCAATTGCCGGGCCTGCGCGAGGATCGGCTCAACATCGGTGCGGTAAGCCCGTTTCAGCGTATCGGAAGCCAGCAGCGCATCATTTTCCTGCTGATAGCCATCCAAAGCCGCGCGATCGACCAGCAGCGCCTGCGCATAGGCGCGACGAATTTCATTGGCGCTGGAGATCAGGCTTTCAATCGGGTCCGTGACGTTATGCGACTGGTCGATCATATGAGCGGGATGGAAACCCTTCACGCCGCGATGTTCGGCATCGACAAGCTCGTTGAAAACAAGAAACAGGCGGTAGGGTTCGATTGAGCCTGCATCCAGATCGTCATCGCCATATTTGCTGTCGTTGAAATGGAAACCGCCGAGCTTGCCGAACTGGATCAGCCGGGCGACGATCATTTCAATATTGGTGTTCGGCGCATGATGGCCGAGATCGACGAGGCAGAAGGCCTTTTCGCCGAGCGTATTGGCGATCAGGTAATTGGTGCCCCAGTCCTGCACGACGGTGGAATAGAAGGCCGGCTCATACATCTTGTGTTCGGAGAAAATGCGCCAGTCATCCGGCAACGCCTTGTAGATATCGGCCATGCCGGCGAGATAACGCTCGAAGCTTCTGGTGAAGTTGCTCTGACCGGGGAAGTTGGAGCCGTCACCCACCCACACCGTCAGCGCCTTGGAGCCGATGGCGTTGCCGATCTCGATACATTCGATGTTGTGCTCCACGGCCTGCCGGCGCGTGGCGGCATCGGTGTGGCTGAGCGAACCGTATTTGTAGGAATGGCTCTGGCCCGGCGCATCCGAAAACGTATTGGAATTCATGGCGTCGAAGCCGAGACCCAGCGCATCGGCATGGGCTTTAAGCCGTTTCGGGTCTTCCTTATCCCATGGAATATGCAGGGAGACATTCGGCGTGGCGCGCGTCAGCTGGTTGATGACAGCGCAATCATCCAGCTTGTCGAAAATGCCGCGTGGCTCCCCCGTGCCCGGAAACCGTGCAAAGCGGGTGCCGCCGGTGCCGACGCCCCAGGAGGGCACGGCGACGAAAAACTCCGCCACCTTGGCCGTGACCGCATCGACATCGATATTTCGACGTGCAAGCTGATTGCCCAGCGCCTGATAATCATCCTTCAGCGCGGCGGCGCGTTTGTCGTTTTCTGCCGCGATCACATCGGCGGCGATTTTCGTCTCGGTCATGTCTTCCTCCCCGGTCATGGCGGCGCTGCCGCCGCCTGTCACCGTCCCATATTATCGCGTGAAGCTCTGCGCGTTACCGGCATCGACATTGATGATGTTGCCGGTCGATTTGGCGGAAGCATCTGACGCCAGGAAATAGATCGCCTCGGCGATATCTTCCGGGAACACATTGAGCTTCAGCATCGAGCGCTTGCGGTAATGTTCCTCCAGATCGGTCACCTCGATCTTGGACGAAGCCGCACGCTGCTCGCGCCACTCGCCGTTCCAGATTTTCGAACCACGCAACACGGCGTCGGGATTGACGGTGTTGACGCGAATGCCCGCCTCCGCGCCTTCGAGCGCAAGGCAACGGGCGAGATGGATTTCCGCAGCCTTCGCCGTGCAATAGGCCGACGCATTGGGCGAAGAGGCAAGGCCGTTTTTCGAGGCGACGAAGACGACGTTGCCGCCGAGATTTTGACGCCGCAGCAACCGGAACGCCTCCCGCGAGACGAGGAAATAACCCGTGGCGAGAATATCGATATTCTTGTTCCACATGGCAAGCGTGGTGTCTTCAACCGGCGCAGAGGACGCGATACCGGCATTGGAGACGAGAATATCCACGCCGCCAAATTCCACGCTCGCTTCCGCGAAGGCGGAAATGACGGCGTCTTCCTGCGTCACGTCCAGCTTGACGCTACGCACCGCGTCAGCGCTGTAACGCTTGACGAAATCGCCCTTGGCAGCCTCCAGCGCCGCCTCGTCAATATCCGCCAGAACCACGCAGGCGCCCTCCCCCGCCAGCCGTTCCGCCGTTGCCCGGCCAATGCCGCCGGCACCGCCGGTGACGAAGGCCACGCGGCCGGCAAGGCTTTTCGGCTTCGGCATACGCTGCAACTTCGCTTCTTCCAGCAGCCAATATTCGATATCGAAGGCTTCCTGCTCCGGCAGGCCCTGATATTCGGAGACGGTGGAGGCGCCGCGCATGACGTTGATGGCGTTGACGTAAAACTCACCGGCTATGCGAGCGGTGGCCTTGTCCTTGGCGAAAGACAGCATGCCGACGCCGGGGATCAGGAAAATCACCGGGTTCGGATCGCGCATCTTGGGCGAATTATCGTGGCGGCACGCCTCGTAATAACGGCTGTAGTCGGCGCGATAGGCGTCAAGCGCCTTGTCGAGACCGGCCATCAACGCATCCACATCGGGATTTGCCGTATCGAGATCAAGGATCAGCGGGCGGATTTTCGTGCGCAGGAAGTGGTCCGGGCAAGATGTACCGAGCGCACCGAGCGGCTTCAGATCTTTCGAATTGACGAATTCCAGAACCGCATCCTGATCATCGAAATGACCAAGCTTGCGCTCTTCGCGGCCAATGCGGCCACGAATTTCCGGCATCAACCGGGCGGCAATCGCACGGCGTTCGGCAACCGGCAGGCTTTTCGCCACCGCGCCGCCGAAAATCGTCTTGCCTTCGGTCTCTGCCGCAAACCATTCGATCGCCTTGTTGATGATGGCGAGCGTCAGTTCGTAACACGCCTTGGCGTCATTATCCCAGGTGAACAGGCCGTGGCTTTCCAGCACCACGCCCTTGGCCTTGGGATTGGCCTTGACGAAAGCTTCGAGATCGAGACCGAGCTGGAAACCGGGGCGACGCCAGGGCAGCCAGCCGATGTCATCGCCAAAGATCTGCTGCGTCAGTTCCTTCGAATTCTTCGAGGCGGCAATCGCAATGATCGCATCCGGATGCATGTGATCGACATGATCATAAGGCACGAAACCGTGCAGCGGCGTATCGATGGAGGCGGCGCGCGGGTTTAGGTTGAAGGTGCAATGCGGCAGGAAGCCGACCATGCGGTCTTCGTCTGCGACACCTTTATAAATGCCCTTCAGCGCTTCCAGCTTGTCGAGATAAAGCGTCGCAAAACCATCAAGCTTGATGGTGCCGACATCGCCGCCGGAGCCTTTCACCCACATGACGCGGACCTTCTCGCCTGTCAGCGGATCGGTCTCAAGCACCTTCGCGGATGTGTTTCCGCCGCCATAATTGGTGATGCGCTTGTCGGCACCCAAGAGATTGGAGCGATAAAGCAGCTTGCCGGGCTCATCGAGCGTCTTGGCGTAAGCGTCGTCCCAACGGCTTTCGAGAAGGCGGGATGTTCCCGTCATGTCTTCCTCCCAATATCTGTCTGCATTCGCGGAGCCGATATCGGCCCGCCTCCTTTGATGGCAGGTATCGCGCATCCAAAAGCACAATGTCAATCAAAAACGATCATAAATTTTCATGTTGCAGCGCGATATTGATTAATTTGATCGTTCTTGATTGACAACGTAAAGAGATTGCGAATAATCACAATCAGGAGGACCCCATGCACGAACGCGAACGCCATCGCATCATCTTGAGCGCCACACAGGAAAAAGCTGTCGTGACGGTGCAGGATATTGCTGAACTCACGGATGCGTCGGAAGCGACGATCCGCCGGGATATCGCGTCTTTGCATGTTCAGGGCAAGTTGCGGCGTGTGCGTGGCGGGGCGGAAGCGGTGCATCCGCCGCAGCTCGGAAATCTGGCCGCACGGCCATTCCGCGTGTCCGAATCGGTCAATATCGACAAGAAACGCGCAATTGCGCGCAAGGCGGTCGATCTCTGCAATGATGGCGATGCCATTATCCTGAATGGCGGCACGACGACATTCCAGATGGTGCATTACATGGCGGCGCGCCGCCTGCAGGTTATGACCAATTCCTTCGCGATTGCCGAGCATTTGGTCAAACATTCCAAATGCAATGTCAGCGTGCCTGGCGGCGCGATCTATCGCGACCAGAGCCTTATCCTGTCGCCCTTCGAGAATGATGCGATCCGCAATTTTTATGCGCGGCGGATTTTTCTCGGCGCGCAGGGCGTGGGCGCGCTTGGCATCATGGAATCCGACGCGCTGGTCATCCAGAGCGAACAGAAGCTGATGCGGCAGGCGGAAGAACTGATCGTGATGGTCGATTCCTCGAAATTCAGAAAACGGTCCAGCCTGATTTTATGCCCGCTCGAAAACGTCTCGACCATCATCACCGATGACGGGATTTCGGACGAGGCGGCAAGGATGGTGGAAGATGCCGGCGTCGAATTGCTGATTGCCGGCGCGGTGGCGGCGGGAAAAACCGCCGGTCCGCCGGATGAGGAGAATTCTTCTTCAGTCGCTTGAGGAGCGCTGGAGGGAAAAGCAAGGTTCAAAATGGGAGGAAAAGGGACATGAAACTTACACGCAGAACATTGACCAGCGTTTTGGCACTCAGCGCGGCGCTCTCCGTCGCGGGGCTTGGCAGCGTTGCTGAGGCAGCAGACGTCAAGATCGCACTGGTGGTCAAGTCACTCGGCAACGGCTTTTTCGAAGCCGCCAACAAGGGTGCGCAAGAGGCCGCAAAGGATCTCGGCGGCGTCGAGATCATCTACACCGGCCCGACCAGCACCACGGCGGAAGGCCAGATCGAAGTCATCAATTCGCTGATCGCGCAGGGTGTCGACGCCATCGCAATCTCCGCCAACGACCCCGACGCGGTTGTTCCGGCACTGAAAAAGGCGGCGCAGCGCGGCATCAAGGTCATTTCCTGGGATTCCGGCGTCGCGCCTGAAGGCCGCATTCTCCAGCTCAACCCTTCGTCCAACGCGCTGATCGGCAAGATGTGCCTGCAGCTCGCCGCATCGCATCTGGAAGGCGGCAAGGGTGACTTCGCCATTCTTTCGGCCACCACCACCTCCACGAACCAGAATATCTGGATCGACGAGATGAAGAAGCAACTGAAGGACTTCCCCGGCCTCAACCTCGTCACGACAGTTTACGGTGACGACCTTGCCGACAAGAGCTATCGCGAAGCACAGGGCCTGCTCACTTCACAGCCGAATGTGAAGGTCATCGTCGCGCCGACGACGGTTGGCGTTCTCGCTGCTTCGCAGGCCGTAAAGGATGCCGGCAAGATCGGTCAAGTCTTCGTGACCGGCCTTGGCCTGCCGTCGGAAATGGCCGGCGCCATCAAGTCCGGCGCCACCAAGGAATTCGCCATCTGGAACCCGATCGACCTCGGTTACTCCGCCACCCAGATCGCCTACCGCCTTGTGAAGGGTGAAGCCGACGGCAAGCCGGGCTCGGAAATCGAAGCCGGCCGCATGGGCAAGATCAAGGTCGGTGAAAACAGCGAAGCGGCCATGGCCGATCCGTTCGTTTATGACGCGAAGAATATTGATCAGTTCTCGAAGATTTTCTGATCTGAGCAATATCCGGCGGTGCGGAGGCTACCCCCTCTGCCCTGCCGGGCATCTCCCCCTCAAGGGGGGAGATCAGCTGGACGATAACGCTCGCTCACTCTCAACTTTAGTGATGGCCTCAACGGTGCCGCATATCGATCTCCCCCCTTGAGGGGGAGATGCCCGGCAGGGCAGAGGGGGGTGCCCCTCGTCGCTTCAATCAAACTGACCGGTAAGACGGATGATGCGTATCGAAACGAAAATTTTAGACATTGCCGACGCTTCAAATTCAACGCCCATTCTCGAAATGCGCGGCATCAGCCAGATATTCCCCGGCGTGAAGGCGCTGGATGGCGTCGATATCGCGCTTTACCCCGGCAAGGTCACCGCGCTGATCGGCGAGAACGGCGCGGGCAAATCCACGCTCGTCAAAATCCTCACCGGCATCTACCGCCCGAACGAAGGCGAAATCCTGCTGGACGGTACGGCCGTGACCTTTCACGGCGCGCAGGACGCCATCGATGCCGGCGTCACCGCCATTCATCAGGAAACCGTGCTGTTTGACGAGCTTTCGGTCGGCGAGAACATCTTCCTCGGCCATGCGCCAAAAGGCCGTTTCGGCCTGATCGACTGGAAGACAATCAATACGCGCGCCAGAGTTCTGCTGGAACAGCTCGAAAGCACCATCGATCCGTCCATCCGGCTGAAAGACCTGTCCATTGCCCAGCGTCACCTCGTGGCCATCGCCCGGGCGTTGTCGGTCGAGGCACGCATAGTGATCATGGACGAGCCGACGGCCGCGCTTTCCCGCAAGGAGATCGATGATCTCTTCCGCATCGTCGAAAACCTCAAGCGGCAGGGCAAGGCGATCCTCTTCATCAGCCACAAGTTCGATGAAGTCTATGAAATCGCCGAGAACTACGCTGTTTTCCGTGACGGCAAGATGGTTGGCGCCGGCAATCTGGCAGCCACGCCACAGGACGAGATCGTGCGCCTGATGGTTGGCCGCGACGTGACGAACGCCTTCCCCAAGCAGCCCGTCACGCTGGGCCCAACGGTTTTGTCGGTCCGCGATTATTCGCACCAGACGGAATTCCGCGATATTTCGCTGGAACTGCGCAAGGGTGAAATTCTTGGCCTTTATGGGTTGATCGGCGCCGGCCGTTCCGAACTCTGCCAGTCGCTGTTCGGCATCACCCGTCCGGCTTCGGGAGAAGTGACGCTGAACGGCCAGCCGCTCACCATCCGTTCGCCTGAGGACGCGATCCGTGCCGGCATCGTTTATGTGCCGGAAGAGCGTGGCCGCCACGGTCTGGCGCTGGACATGCCGATCTATCAGAACATGTCGCTGCCTTCGCTCACGCGCACCTCGCGCAAGGGGTTTCTGGCGGCCGCCAATGAATTCGCGCTGGCACGCAAATATGCGTCCCGTCTCGATCTGCGGGCGGCTGCACTCTCCGTTCCAGTCGGCACGCTTTCGGGCGGCAACCAGCAGAAGGTGGTGATCGGCAAGTGGCTCGCCACCCAGCCCAAGGTCATCATTCTCGATGAGCCGACCAAGGGCATCGATATCGGCTCCAAGGCCGCCGTGCATGGCTTCATCAGCGAGCTTGCGGCCGAAGGGCTTTCCATCGTCATGATTTCATCCGAACTTCCCGAAATCCTCGGCATGTCCGACCGCGCCATCGTCATGCGTGAAGGCCTGATGGCGGGCCAGTTCGAACGTGCCGATTTTTCTCCGGAAAAGCTGGTGCGCGCCGCCACCGGCAACGCCTGAGAGGGGCAAAACCATGCAACGTTTCCTCAAAAATCGCGAATGGCTGCTGGCAGGCATCATCATCATCATGATCGCCGGTTTTGCGCTGCGCGCCCCCGGTTTCAGCCGACCGGCCAATCTGGTTAACATCTTCAACGATACCTCGATCCTCATCATTCTGGCGCTTGGCCAGATGGCGGTCATTCTCACCAAATCCATCGATCTTTCGGTTGCCGCCAATCTCGCCTTCACCGGCATGGCGGTGGCGATGACCAATGCCGCATTTCCTGGCATTCCGCTGCCGCTTCTGATCGTCATGGCGGTCGGCATCGGTGCGTTTCTCGGCTCGCTTAACGGCGTACTGGTGTGGTGGCTCGGCATTCCGCCCATCGTCGTCACGCTCGGCACACTCACCATCTATCGCGGCATGGCCTTCGTGCTCTCGGGCGGCGGGTGGGTGAATGCGCACCAGCTTTCGCCCACTTTCCTCAATGTCCCACGCACCGTGGTGCTCGGCATGCCGGTTCTTTCATGGGTGGCGATCCTCATCATCGCCGGTGCCTGGCTGGTGCTCAGCCGCACCTCCTTCGGTCGCTCGGCCTATGCGTCAGGCGGCAATCCCGGTGCTGCCGTCTATGCGGGCATCGACGTCGGCCGAACGCGCTTCTTCGCGTTCGTACTCTCGGGGGCGCTTGCCGGGCTCGCCAGCTATCTCTGGGTCTCGCGTTATGCCGTTGCCTATGTAGATATCGCCGCCGGTTTCGAACTGGATAGCGTGGCGGCCAATGTGATCGGCGGCATCTCGATTGCCGGCGGCATCGGCTCGGTGGCGGGGGCGGTGCTCGGCGCGCTGTTTCTCGGCGTCATCAAGAACGCCCTGCCCGTCATCGGCATCTCACCCTTCGCGCAGATGGCGATATCAGGCGTGGTGGTCGTGCTTGCCGTCGTTTTCAACGCCCGCGCCGAAGCTCGAAAAGGCCGCATCATCCTGCGTGACCGGGCGGCAGCCGATCAGGCCAAGGAGGCCGCAGCATGAGCCCGATGTCTCAACCGGCACAGAGCCCACGTGTTATCCCCGACAAGCTCGGTACGCCGCTGCGCCGGGTCATGGCCAGCTGGGAAGTGTTGCTGCTTGGCGTTGCGATCCTCATCTTCATCGCCAATTCGCTCGCCTCGCCCTATTTCCTCAATGCCTGGAACCTCTCCGACGCAACCTTCAACTTCACCGAAAAGGCGATCATCGCCTTTGCCATGGCGCTTCTGATCATTGCCGGTGAAATCGATCTGTCCGTCGCCGCCATCATCGCGCTCGCCTCCACCGCCATGGGTGCGGCGGTGCAGATGGGTGTCGGCACACCCGGCCTCGTCGCCATCGGCATCGGCACCGGAGTTTTGTGCGGGGCTTTCAACGGCTTTCTCGTTGCGGGACTGAAACTGCCATCCATCGTCGTCACCATCGGCACGATGAGCCTGTTTCGCGGCATCTCCTATATGGTGCTGGGTGATCAGGCCTATGGCAAATATCCGGCCGATTTCGCCTATTTCGGACAGGGTTACGTGATCTCCGTCATCTCTTTCGAATTTGTGCTGTTCATCGTCATGGCCGTCCTCTTCGCCATTCTGCTGCATGCCACCAATTTCGGCCGGCAGGTCTATGTCATCGGCACCAATCCCTTCGCGGCCCGTTTTTCCGGCATCCCCGTCGAGCGCGTGAAGTTCATCCTCTTCCTGCTCACCGGCCTGATGAGCGGCATCGCCGCCGTCTGCCTCACCTCGCGGCTCGGCTCCACCCGCCCGTCGATTGCTCAGGGCTGGGAGCTTGAGGTGGTGACCATGGTGGTGCTGGGCGGCGTCTCCATTCTCGGCGGCTCCGGCACCATTGCCGGCGTCGTCATCGCCGCCTTCGTCATGGGCCTCGTCACATTCGGTCTCGGGCTGCTGAATGTGCCTGGTATCGTCATGTCGATTTTCGTCGGCCTGCTTTTGATCATCACCATCGCCATCCCTATCGTCGTTCGTCGCCTTAGAGCCATGAGAGGCTGAGCCATGCCGGAATTCGAAAAACACGCCTTCAAGATGAAACTCTTTCCCGGCAAGCAGGCGGAATACAAAAAACGCCATGACGAGATATGGCCGGAACTTGTGGCGCTGCTGCATGAAGCGGGTGTGAGCGATTATTCCATCCATCTCGACCCGGAAACCAACATTCTGTTCGGCGTGCTGACACGCCCGAAGAACCACGGCATGGCATCCTTGTCCGAAAATCCCGTGATGAAAAAATGGTGGGCGCATATGGCCGATATCATGGAGAGCAATCCCGACAATTCGCCAGTCGTGAAAGACCTCGTGCCGGTGTTCCATCTGCCATGAGCGATCCAATCATACCCGGCCGCATCGCGGTCATCGATATCGGCAAGACCAATGCCAAGGTCGTCATTATCGACACCGGCACTGGAGAAGAGATTGCCAGCGACCGACGGACGAACCCGGTCCTTCGCGACGGCATTTATCCGCATTACGATGTGGAAATGCTCTGGAGCTTCATTCTCGCCTCGCTTCGCCGATTTGGCCGTGAGCCAGGTTTCGACGCGATTTCCATCACCACCCATGGCGCGGCAGCGGCCCTTCTCGATGGCAACGGCGATCTTGCCATGCCGGTGCTGGATTATGAGCACAGCTATCCCGCCGCTATTCAGGAGGCCTACCTTGGCCTCAGACCCGATTTTTCAGAAACCGGCTCGCCACAACTGCCCGCCGGGCTGAACCTCGGCGCGCAAATCCATTTCCAGAAAGCGGCCTTTCCAGATGACTTCGCCAGGGTACGCAGCATCGTCACCTATGCGCAATATTGGGCGGGGCGGCTGACCGGCATTCACGCCACCGAAACAACTTCGCTTGGTTGCCACACGGACCTCTGGAACCCTCGGCGGAAAACCTTCTCCTCGCTGGTCGAACGTCTCGGCATCGAGCAATTGATGGCGCCAGTGCGTTCCGCTTTCGATGTGCTTGGGCCAGTTCGCACGTCACTGGCACAGGAAGCCGGTCTGTCTCCGGATGTGTCCGTCTATTGCGGCATCCACGATTCCAACGCATCCCTCCTGCCGCATCTGTTGCGCCGGCAGGGCGATTTTTCGGTCGTTTCCACCGGTACATGGGTGGTGAATTTCGCCATCGGCGGCACAGTGGATGCGCTGGACCCCGCCCGTGACACGCTGTTGAATGTCGATGCTCTCGGACGCCCCGTTCCTTCCTCCCGTTTCATGGGCGGCAGGGAATATGAAATGCTGACGCAGCAATTCGGGCCCGCGCCGGACGACGAGATCGAAGCCACGCTTAGTGGTGTGCTGGCCAAGGGCATGATGCTTTTGCCCAGCGTCGTCGGCGGTTCCGGCCCCTTCCCCGGCAAAACGGCGCACTGGATCAATGACGACAATGCCACGGTCGCGGAACGGCACGCGGCAGCATCCCTTTATCTTGCGCTTATGACGGAGTTCAGTCTTTCGCTGATCGGGCGAAAAGGCCCGGTGCTGGTTGAAGGCCCATTTGCCAGCAATGCGCTTTATCTCAAGGCGCTGGCGGGTTTTGCCGATGCGGAGGTGATCGCCGTCGGCGGTTCCACGGGCACCAGCGCGGGCGCCGCACTCCTCACCGGTACCAGGCCGCTTGCCGGCCGGGAGCGTCATTTCGCTCCTGATAGCATTGCCGGGCTTGGTTCATATCGTAGCGACTGGCTCGCGCGTTTGGATTGACCCAAAATACGAAACGCGGCCTCGAATGAAGCCGCATTCCCTTTCGCCCAAAGATCAGCCCTTGATGAAGGCCAGAAGATCGGCGTTCAGCACATCGGCATTGATGGTCAGCATGCCGTGCGAGAAACCGGGATAGGTCTTCAGCGTGCCTTTTTTCAGCAGCTTTACCGATTTCAGCGCGGAGTCGGCAATCGGCACGATCTGGTCGTCTTCGCCGTGCAGTACCAGCGTCGGAACACTGATCGCCTTCAGGTCTTCGGTCTGGTCGGTTTCCGAAAAAGCCTTGATGCCATCGTAGTGAGCCTTTGCGCCGCCCATCATGCCCTGCCGCCACCAGTTCTGGATCACGCCTTCCTGAGCGGCCGCACCCTCACGGTTGAAACCGTAGAACGGGCCGGACGGCACATCGCGGAAGAATTGCGCGCGATTTGCGGCAAGTGCCGAGCGGAAGCCGTCAAAAACCTCCATCGGCAGGCCTTCAGGGTTGGCCGCGGTCTTGAGCATCAGCGGCGGCACAGCGGAAACGAGCACGGCCTTGGCAACGCGGCCGGCGGGTTCGCCATGTTTGGCGACATAACGCGCCACTTCGCCACCGCCGGTGGAGTGGCCGATATGTACGGCGTTCTTCAGATCGAGCGCCTCGACGACGGCAAAGGCGTCGGCGGCGTAGTGATCCATGTCGTGACCGTCGGCAACCTGGGCGGACCGGCCATGGCCACGACGGTCATGGGCGACGACGCGAAAACCCTTGGAGAGAAAGAACAGCATCTGCGCATCCCAGTCATCGGAAGAGAGCGGCCAGCCGTGATGAAACATGATGGGCTGGGCATCCTTCGGGCCCCAGTCCTTGTAGAAGATTTCGGTTCCGTCTGTCGTCTTTACAAAGCCCATGATCATTCTCCTTCGGTTGCGTTGGCATCTTCCGGTGCGGCGTCAGTTGTGCGCCGGTTTGATGGAGGGATGATGACGCAGGACAACGGTTGCGACAATTGCAACAATAATTGGCAATGAATTGCTGTTAATGAAATTATCTTTTCGATCCGCATGGCTGCACACGCATCGAACCGCTCCGCGCCCTCACTCTGCAGTGAGAACGAGAGGATAGGCAGACGGTTCCGTGAATTCAATCACCTCTTGGGCGACCCTTATTTTCAGTCCACATCGGGATCGTATTCCCTGGGGCTGTCATCGTTGGAGAACAACACGCAGGGCCCGCGGGAACCGCGCGGATCATAGGCATAGCCCTTGGCCGTTAGCGCCTGCATGATGTCGCGAACCCCGGCGAGGCCATAAAGATGGTCGTGCAGCTCCACGAATATCCGCTCTACACCGGTAAGCTTGGCCCTGCCAAGCAGGTCGCGTTCGGCACCTTCAATATCCATCACGAGGGCAGTAATGCCGTGGCTGGCGATGAACTCGTCGATATTTTCGGAAGAGATTTCGATGCGCTGTTCATAAGGCCCCTGATTTTCGTCCATGGAGGACATCCAGAGATCCTTGCGGACATAGAAAGGATAGGTGCTCGGCGCATCGGCGGTGAGAAGCCCCTGCGAAAACACGACATTGCCACGGCAATTGGCCTTGAGCACCCGCTCTGCCAGCGCCGCCGTCGAAGGGTTGGCCTCGAAAGCCCACACCGAAACATCGTCTATGCCGGCGATGATGGAGGTGATGATGCCGATTCCGGACCCCAGTTCCAGCACGCGGTCGCCGGGCTTGATGGCTTTCAGGACGCTGCGGGCCTCTTTCGCCTCATAGCTGCCGTCGGTGAGCGCCTGCCAGATGACGGGCGATACCTCATCGGAAGAAAGAGGCAGGGCAACTCCATGCACGTCCAGTATTTCCATGTCTCAAGCCTTTTCGCAAAACCCGGTCGTTTCACCGGAACGATCCCGTATCGACCGGGAATGCTCTACAGCATCGGTGCGGCAACCGGTATCGGTTTTAGCAGGAACCAATGCATCCGGTTAAAATTTCGATACGCTTGCGATGGTGCGAAAACGAGGATTTCAGACGGAACTCCAGAACACCAGTTCCTTGGCCGGCAACGGCCTGCTGATCAGATAACCCTGCACCTGATCGCAACCCAAACGTCTGACGCATTCATATTGCTCTTCCGTCTCGATGCCTTCGGCAATCGTGGTCATCCGCAGACTGCGTCCCACCCCGACCACAAATTCGACGATCGCCAGCGCGTCGCGATCGCTGGTAATATCGCGCAGGAAGGACCGGTCGATCTTGATCTTGTCGAAGGGTACGCCGCGCAAATTCGCGAGCGAGGAATAACCTGTGCCAAAATCATCCATGGCGATCTTGATGCCGACATCCTTCAGCCGGGTCAGCGTATTGATCGTCTGGTCGCTCTTGTTCAGCAGGATCGATTCGGTGATCTCAAGCTCAAGCCGGCTCGGCTCCAGACCGCTTTTTTGAAGAGCACCCATGACGTTCTGGATGAGGTTGGTGCTGTGAAACTGAACCGGCGACAGATTGACCGCCACTTTCATGTCCTCGTCCCAGCCCATCGCCTCACGGCAGGCTGTCTCCATCACCCATTTCCCGAGCGAATGAATAAGGCCGGTTCGTTCCGCAACGGGAATGAACACGCTGGGCGGCACATCCCCCCGTACAGGATGCTTCCAGCGCAGAAGTGCTTCGAAACCGCAGAGCTTGCGTGTCTGCGTCGCCACCTGCGGCTGGTAATAGACTTCCATCTCATCGTTCTGCAGTGCGGTCTGCAGATCGGCCTCGAAGGATTTCTTTTCGGTCAGCTGCTTCTGCATACGGACCTTGAAAACACTCGCCCGGCCCGGGCCGATGGCTTTCGCCTCATAAAGCGCCAGATCCGCGCGCTTGAACAATTCATCCGCATCGACTGTGCCATGCGATATGGCGATGCCGATGCAGGTGCCGATTTTGACTTCCTGCTCGCCAAGCTGGTAGGTGCGACTGATCTGGTCGATGAGCTTGGAGGCAAGGCGGCGAGCCGTGTCCTCGTTAAGATCATCGGACACCACGGCGAATTCGTCGCCGCCCAGCCGGCACACCATGTCGTAATCTCCGCCGATAGCCGAAAGCCGCTGCGCCACAGCCTGGAGCAACGCGTCTCCCGCATCGTGGCCAAGCGTATCGTTGACGTCCTTGAATCCGTCGAGATCAAGCAGAAGGATCGCTGTCGTTCCTGTGCCGCCAAAGGATCGGCGCAACCTCTCGATCAGTTCCTGGCGGAACAGGGACCGGTTGGGCAACCCCGTCAGCGCGTCGTGATAGGCGTCATGCTCCAGCCGCACATTTTTCGCCTGCAGCTCCAGCGTTGCGGCGCGCAGATCGTCCGTCAGGCCGCGCATGCTCTTCTGCGCCCGGTTCAGCAGGTCATTCTGACGAAGCAGCAATATGACCAGCGCGATGCCGCACAGGATGAGGCCACCCGCCAACGCGGTATAGACGATGTGCAGCTTGCGCACATCCTCATGGGCCGTATCGATGAGATTGACATCATAGGCCACTGATGACGAGGCCAGTGTCGTCATCGGCGCATCGAGCGCGCTCATGGACGAGAGCAGATCCGGAACATCCGCCGGTTCCAGACTGTTCATCTGCTGTTCCAGGCGCGCCAGAACGGCGTCAAGCTGGGCTACGAGTTCCCGCCACTGCTGTTTTTCATTGATGAAAGCCCCCAGATTACCCTGCTTCAAAAGCTCCAGGCGGCTGAGCATGATGTCCAGACGCAGCTGCAGTTCGTCCCGGTCGAGCTTGCCCGGGCTCAGCGCGAATACGGCGAGCTTATTCTGAAGACGAAGATATTCCGCCACGGTCTGGCTGACAGCCCACGAATCGTTATAGCGGGCAAACTTCTGCAGAGCGGTTTGCCGCTCGGCAATGACGAAAGCGATATAGCCCGTTGCCAGGACGAAGCAACAGATGATCACCGCCACAAGTTTTCGCAAACGGCACCTTTATTCCACTATCAATTTGGCGACTTGCCACGCGGACCGCGAATAATAGGTCTGCTTCTGCAATTCCGGGTCGCTGTCATAGGGGTAGATGACGAACAACGGACCCTTTTCTCGAACCGTCATGTAGTTGCCATCCAGTTTGATCGCCAGAATAACGTTAAATTTCTTAAAATCCTCAACCGGTATCGTGCTGACATAATCATTGAGAGCGACCGCCGTGATGCTGGTGCCTGTCGCACCGACGACCTCCATCAATTTTGCCAGCGAAACACCGTCGAAACGGACGCGACCATCGTGCCATGGCGTCGTCGTCTCCACCGTCACCATGCCGAGCGCCTCCAGCATGTCGCGATCGAACTGCGCGGCACCGTCGGCGTTCGTATTGGTGATCTTTCCAGATATGGTTAATATCGGCTTGCCTTGCGGTTTGGCAATCGTCCCGGCTTGGGCACAGGAAAGCCACACGAGCGACAAGAACGCACTGAGAAGTACCCGGGCGAAACTCATACTTTTTCTCCATCGATAACGTTCAGGTCGAAGGTTTTCGCCAACCGCAATGGTCAAGGGAACCGACGTCCGCAATATATATCAGGAACGGATGTTATATCCTCACTGAGATTTTATCCGTATTTTCTCTAGGTTTTGAGTAAACCCTTTGGATAATTTTTCTGTCTTATTTGTACTTTTTTACGTTTCGCGCACTGTTATGACGCAAGCGAACCCCACTCATGCCGTCTCATCAAATTCGTCCGGCGGGACGAAGGCCAAATTGTGGCGGGAGCTTTCCTGCTCACATAGAGAAACGTGTGATTCGCGCGAACCGGAGGTTGTGATCGAAAATCCGGCATCGGCTTGCATGCTAAACATAAATGACAAAAGACAAGTTCCACGTCACAGAAAAATCATCGTCTTTGCCGGAGCCGACGGTTGAAACATACCGCGCGGAACTTAATATAAAGACTGTCGTTTCCGTTTCCGGCAACTCCAGAATCCCCGCCGGAAATGTCCATACACAAGTTCCGCGCAGCGAAAGCCGCGATGCCGGATATCGTCCGGCCAGGAAAATTCTGTTCACGTCTCCGGGCCTGACGGCACCTGCCGTATTGGCCGCATCATGAAGGTAGCCCCTATGCACACCTATCCCGACATCAAACTTCTCATTGATGGCGAATGGCGAGACGCCGTTTCCGGCAAGACGATCGCCGTGTCCGATCCGGCAACCGACGAGATCATCGGCGCGATCGCCCACGCAGAGAAAGAAGACCTCGATCTGGCACTTGCCGCCGCTGACCGTGGCTTCAAGGTGTGGCGCGACACCTCACCCTTCGAGCGTTCGAAGATCATGCGCAAGGCCGCGGATATCCTGCGCGAGCGCAAGGACAAGATCGCCTATGTGATGACCCGCGAGCAGGGCAAACCGCTGGCGCAATCCGCTACCGAAATCATGGGGGCCGCCGATACCATCGACTGGTTCGCCGAAGAAGCACGCCGCACCTATGGCCAGGTCATTCCCGCGCGTGCGACCGGCGTTTCGCAGCTTGCCATCAAGCTGCCAGTCGGTCCCGTTGCGGCGTTTACGCCCTGGAACTTCCCGATCAACCAGATCGTCCGCAAGCTTTCCGCAGCGCTTGCCACCGGCTGCTCCATCATCGTCAAGGCGCCGGAGGAAACCCCTGCCTCGCCGGCGGAGCTGATCCGTGCTTTCGTGGATGCCGGCGTACCGGCTGGCGTCATCGGCCTCGTTTACGGCGTTCCATCAGAGATTTCGGAATATCTGATCCCGCATCCGATCATCCGCAAGATTTCCTTCACCGGCTCCACCCCGATCGGCAAGCACCTCGCGGCGCTGGCCGGCAAGCACATGAAGCGCGCCACGATGGAACTCGGTGGCCATGCGCCGGTGATGATCTTTAACGACGCCGATATCGAAAAGGCGATTGAGGTGACTTCGCTTTCGAAGTTTCGCAATGCCGGTCAGGTCTGTGTCGCTCCCACCCGCTTCCTCGTGCAGGACGGCGTGGCGGACCGTTTCCTTGAAGGTTTCGTGGAAGCCGCCAAGGCGGTGAAGGTCGGCAACGGCCTGGAAGACGGTGTCATCATGGGTCCGCTCGCCAATGAGCGGCGTATTCCGGCGCTGGAAGGCCTCATCAGTGATGCGGTTTCCCATGGCGGCGAATTGAAGACCGGCGGCCGCCGCATCGGTAACAAAGGCAATTTCTTCGAACCGACGGTTCTCGCCAACGTGCCGACCACCGCCAAGATCATGAATGACGAGCCCTTCGGCCCGGTCGCGATCATCAACCGCTTCTCGAGCTTCGATGATGCGGTTGCCGAAGCGAACCGCCTGCCTTTCGGTCTTGCATCTTATGCCTTCACCGGTTCGGTCAAGACCGCGCATGCGCTCGGTCATCAGGTTGAGGCCGGCATGCTGACCATCAACCATAACGGCCTTGCGCTTCCCGAAGTCCCCTTCGGCGGCATCAAGGATTCCGGTTACGGCACGGAAGGCGGCTCGGAAGCGGTCCAGGCCTATCTGGAGACCCGCTTCATCAGCCAGATGAGCTGATTAGGTCTTGAAATTTCTTCTCCCCATCGGGGAGAAGATGCCTCGAAGAGGCAGATGAGGGGGCAAGCTCTCCGCACATCTCTGTGCTCGCCCCCTCAACTCGCTGCCGCGACCTTCTCCCCGGCGGGGAGAAGGAGGCAAGCCGCACTCGCTTATCCTTTCTCACGCCCTGGAAGTTGCTCAGCATTATCTTGCCTCCAGCTTCATCCTGCCTTAAAAGAACAAATAGTGAACTTTGAGGGCGATATGAGCGACACGGCGGCACCGGCATTGAAGGAAATCTTCAACCGCGAAAAATTGCGACATATTGCCGATCAGACGAAGGCCGTTCATCCACCATTTGACGTTTCCGCCTTCATGACGCTCGCAACGACAAATCTCGAGGCCCTCGGCATCATGCAGCGCATGCGGCAAGTGGCGACCAGCCTGCATGCCACATTGCCCGGCGACTATGCCCGCAATATCGAAATCCTGACCGCTGCAGCGCCCGGCATCGGCAACGGTTTCGCCTCCATTTCGCTGCCGGAATATGTGGCGCTTTACGGCCTCGATGATTTCGATCTTTCCATGCAGGCGCTGCAATATTTCACCCGTTTCGGCTCCTCTGAATTCGCCATCCGGCATTTTCTGCAAAGGGACATGGCCCGCACCCTTGCCGTGATGGAAACATGGTCCCGGCACGAGAACGAGCATGTGCGACGGCTGGCGAGCGAAGGCTGCCGGCCCCGCCTGCCCTGGTCTTTCCAGCTCAAACCCTTGATCGACGATCCGTCACCGGTCACGGCGATCCTTGAGACCATGAAAGCCGATGAGGCGCTTTACGTGCGCAAATCCGTTGCCAATCACCTGAATGACATCACCAAGGACAATCCCGCCTTCGTGCTGGCGCTGATCGATACATGGCCGAAAGACAATCCGCATACGCGCTGGATCATGCGACAAGCCCTGCGTACGCTGATCAAGAAAGGAGATGCAGCCGCACTTTCCCATCTTGGCGCGCATGAGGAAGCGCAGATCGCGCTTGCCGCGTTTCAGGTCTCACCGGAAAAGATCGCTCTCGGCAATCCCGTGCGGATTTCGGCCTCCTTCACCTCCACGGCAAAGAGCTCACAGAAACTGGTGATCGATTACGCCGTACATTACGTCAAGAAGAGCGGCGACGCCTCGGCGAAAGTCTTCAAGTGGAAGGAAATAGAACTTCAGCCGGGCGAAACATGCGCGCTGTCGATCAGCCGCGCCATGCGCGACTTTACCACCCGCAAGCACTATGCCGGTGTCCACAAGGTCGATCTCATGGTCAATGGCAGGCTGGTAGCCGAGGCCTCTTTCGAGCTCCTGATCTAAGGCTGTCGAGGGTCTCTCACGCCGCCGGGAAAATCTTTGCCCGGCGGATGATGACGGAACCACGGTCACCGGCGGCAACATCGTTTTCCGGCGGCACGTCGAATTCCAGCAGATCGCCGCCATCGGTGCTGGCGATCACCCGGCGCTCGCCCGCCCGGTCGAGAACCCGCGCCACCGAAGCAGGAATGCCTTCATGCAGGTCTTCCCATTCGAGATCGCCGGGACGGGCATAAATATCGACCGCGCCGTCCCCTTGCGCATAAGAGAAAGGGAGTTCGTTTTCACCGACATAAACCTTGCCGCCGCGCGCCACGCCGGACACCCGGTTGGCATCGCCGAGAAAACGCATGACGAACGAACTATTGGGCTGGCGGCACACCTCTTTCGGCGTGCCCTGCTGCACGATCTCGCCCTGATTGAGAATGACAACGCGGTCGGCGAGATCAAGCGCCTCTTCCTGATCATGCGTCACGAAAATTGTGGTGATGCCCAGTGCATCGTGAATTTCACGCAGCCAGCGGCGCAGGTCGCGGCGCACATTGGCATCCAGCGCGCCGAAAGGCTCATCGAGCAGAAGCACCTTCGGATCGACCGAAAGCGCACGCGCCAGAGCCACACGCTGGCGCTGTCCGCCAGAAATCTGCGCCGGAAAACGCTCGCCGAGGCCATCGAGCTTGACCAGGCTCAGAAGCTCCCTGACCCGGGCATCGATCGCCGCTTTGTCGCGCTTGACCTTCGAAACCTTCATGCCGAAAGCAATGTTTTCGTGCAGCGTCATATGCGGGAACAACGCATAGTGCTGGAATACGAAACCAACGCCGCGATCACGCACCGGAATATTGGTGGCGTCTTCATCTCCGAAGAAGATACGGCCGCCATCGGTATATTCGAGACCGGCGACCATGCGCAAAATCGTCGTCTTGCCGGAGCCGGAAGGCCCGAGCAGCGCAAGAAGCTCGCCGCTTTCGATATCCAGCGAAACATCGCGCACCGCGCGGAACGTATCGAAGGTCTTCACCACGTTTTCGAGGCGGATTTTCATGGGAATCAGGTCTCCGTGGCGATGGCGGCATCGCCGTTGGTCTTCTTGGCTCCGCGCCCGGCACCACGCCGTTCCAGCGCCACCTTGGCGATGATGGTGACGACGGCAAGCAAGGCGAGGATGGAGGCTGACGCGAAGGCGCCGGCCGTCTGGTAATCGTGGTAGAGCAGCTCGATATGCAGCGGCAGCGTGTTGGTCTGGCCGCGAATGTTGCCAGAAACGACCGACACCGCGCCGAACTCACCCATCACGCGGGCATTGCACAGAACGACGCCATAAAGCAGCGCCCATTTGATATTCGGCAGCGTCACCGAAAAGAAGGTGCGCCAGCCGGAGGCGCCAAGCGAGGTTGCCGCCTCTTCCAGATCTCGTCCCTGCGCCTGCATCAAGGGAATGAGTTCACGCGCCACGAAAGGTGCGGTGACGAACATGGAGGCGATGACGATGCCGGGCAGCGCAAAGAGTATCTTGATGTCATGCGCATCGAGGAACGGCCCGAACAGGCCCTGCAATCCGTAAACGAAGAGATAGGCGACGCCCGCAACGATCGGCGAGATGGAGAAGGGTATTTCGATCAGCACCAGCAGGAAGCGCCGGCCGGGGAAATCGAATTTGGTGATGGCCCAGGCAGCCGCAACGCCGAAGGCCGTATTGACGGGCACGGCGATCAGCGCCGTCAGCACCGTCAACATGATGGCGTGGCGGGTATCGGGATGGGTGATGGTGGCTGAATAGACCTTCCAGCCCTGCGAAAAAGCCTCGACGCCGATAATGATCAGCGGTGCGACAACCAGCAAAGCGCCGATGACCAGCACTAAGGCGATCAGGCTGCGGCGAACCCAGTTTGCATCTCCGACGCGCGGCGGCTTGCGGTGTTGGGAAAAGGCGCTCATGTCTAGCTCCTCACCGTGTAGCGCAACGCCCGTGTCTGCAGATAATTGGTCACGGCCAGCATTACGAAAGCGGTGATGAGCAGCACGGAGGCGATGGCGGCGGCGGCCTGATAATCATATTCCTCAAGCCGGATGAAGATCAGCAGCGCGGTGATCTCCGTCGAAAAAGGCTGGTTGCCGGCAATGAAGATGATCGCTCCGAATTCACCGAGGCTGCGGGCGAAGGAAAGCGACAGACCGGCCAGAAGAGCGGGCGTCAAAAGCGGCAGGATGACCTTGCGGAAGATTTCCAGATCAGAACCACCAAGCGATTGCGCCGCTTCCTCCAGCGCCGGATCGAGATCTTCCAGCACCGGCTGCACGGTGCGCACGATGAAGGGCAGGCTGGTAAAGGCCATCGCCACCATGATGCCAAGTGGCGTATAGGCCACCTTGATGCCGAGCGGCGCCAGCAGCGAACCGAACCAGCCATTGCCCGCAAACAGCGTCGTCAACGCAATGCCGGCAACGGCGGTGGGCAGCGCAAAGGGAAGATCGACAATGGCATCCACGAGACGCCAGCCGGGAAAGCGGTAACGCGTCAGCACCCAGGCGAGTGCCAGCCCGAAAATGACATTGAACAACGTGGCGGCCAGCGCGCAGAGCACGGTGACGCGATAACTGGCAACGGCGCGCGGCGAAGAAATGATCGCCCAATATTCGGCCGGCCCAAGGCTTGCCGCCTTGAATACCAGCGCCGAGAGTGGCAGGAGCACGATGATGGCAACGTAAGTCAGGGTAACGCCAAGGGACAATTTTAGCCCCGGCAGAACATTCCGCTTCAAACCCCCGCCCCCATTTCATCATGAAGCGACCCGGCAGTTTCCCGCCGGGTCGTTTTCAAGTTGCGTTTCGTTGTGATTAGCGGCTGCCGTAGAGCGTATCAAGCGTCGCGCCGGATGCAAAATGCTCTTTCTGGATTTTATCCCAGCCGCCGAACACGTCGTTGACGTTGACGAGGCGAATGGCCGGAAAGTCACCCTTGAATTCGCCGACGACTTTTTCATCGTGCACGCGGTGGCCGAACTGCGCCGCAATGCGCTGGCCTTCTTCCGTATAGAGGAAATCAAGGTAGCTCTTGGCCAGTTCACGCGAACCGCGCTTGTCGGCCACCTTGTCCACCACCGCCACCGGGAATTCTGCCAGCAGGCTGACGGAAGGCACGACGCCCTCAACCTTGTCCTTGCCATATTGCTTGGCAATGCCACGGGTCTCGGCCTCAAAAGTGATCAGCACGTCGCCGATTTCACGCTCGACGAAAGTGGTGGTGGCGGCACGGCCGCCCGTGTCGAAAACCGGGGTGTTGTCGAAGATTTTCTTGACGAATTCCTGGACCTTCTTCTCGTCGCCGTTGAACTTCTCCTTGGCGTAAGCCGTGGCGGCGAGATAGGTGTACCGGGCGTTGCCAGAGGTTTTCGGATTGGGGAAAACGACCTTCACGTCGTCACGGGCGAGGTCGTCCCAATCCTTGATGCCCTTGGGATTGCCGGCCCGCACGAGGAAGGACGGAAAGGAATAGAACGGCGACGCGTCGTTCGGGAAATCCTTCTGCCAGTCGGCGGAGACAAAACCCTGCTTCACCAGAAAATCAACGTCGGTCACCTGGTTGAAGGTGACGACATCAGCTTCCAGACCCTCAACAATGGCGCGCGCCTGTTTGGAGGTGCCGGCATGCGACTGATCGACAGTGACGCCCGGGTGCTGCTTGATGAAAGCCTCGTTCTCAGCGGCAAAAACCTCGCGGGCGACATCGTAGGAGGCGTTAAGAATAGTGGTCGGAGACTGCGCCTGCGCCGCGCCTGCAAAAAGGGCGGCAATGGCAGTGCCGATAATGAGAAGTCGTTTCATGAATACCCCCGGAAAATCGAATGGTCCTCAACATAGAGGGCGGAGGCAACTGCGGCGAGAAACAGCTGTGCTTTACGGGATCATGAATTGGAAATTTCGCCCAAAGAACAGAATTTCTAAAGGCGATAATTTCATATATGGCGACAAGCCGGATTTCTTTTGCGTCTACCTAGAGACGATGTTCGGGAAACAGATTGCCGGAATGATCGACTAGGTAGCGTGAAATATCCTCCTCCCGCACTTCATCCAGCCGCGCAGGTCGCCAGCGGGGGTTGCGGTCCTTGTCGACCAAGGCTGCACGCACGCCTTCGTAAAAATCATGCTGGCGCAATATCTCGGTGCCGGCGGCAAACTCCCGTTCCAGGCACTCGATCAGGCTCGCGCTTTCGCGGCCAAGTCGCAGAAGCTTCAGTGTCAATTTCAGGCTGGTGGGAGAGCGTTTTTGCAGAACCTCAAGTGTTTCTCGCGAAAAGGCATCATCCCGCGTCGAGAGCGCTGCGAAAATTTCCTCGACCGTATCGAAACGGAATGTCGCATCGATGATATCCCGGTTTGCAGCCAGTACGCCTTCACCCCCATCAATGGCATAGGCCGCTATCGCTGCCTCCACGCCTTCGACATCCGTCGTTTGCGACAGATCCTGCATCAGAGCTTCGAGACGGTCCGAAGGGACGAAATAATCGGCAAACCCGGCATAGATCGCGTCGGCAGCGGTAACGGCGTTGCCGGTTAGCCCGAGCCACGTGCCGCATTCGCCCGGCGCCTTCGGCAAAAGCCAGGAACCGCCGACATCAGGGAAATAACCAATGCCCGTTTCCGGCATGGCGAGCCTTGTGCGCTCGGTGACGATGCGGTGGCTGCCATGAGCGGAAATGCCAACGCCGCCACCCATGACGATGCCATCCATGAACGCCACATAGGGTTTGCCAAAACGGGCGATCCGATAGTTAAGCGGGAATTCTTCCCGCCAGAAATCAAGCACCTGCGGGTCGCCCGCCTTGCCGAGGTCGTGAATGACGCGGACATCGCCGCCGGCGCAGAGCCCTTTTTCGCCCTCCCCCGTCAGCACGACGCAGGAAATGCCGGCATCGTCCTCAAAACGCTGAAGCGCTTGAAACAGGGCACGCACCATCGGCAATGTCAGGCTATTGATGGCTTTCGGACGGTTGAGGCTGATGATGCCGGCGCCTTGCCGTTTCTCGACGATGACCTGCACCTCCGCTTCGGTTCTCAGTTCCAATCCCGCCTCCTCCGCTGCCAGTTATCCGCCCATCTTGGCGGCCTTGGCGCAATCACGCAACGTTGATCTTGTCGTGTGGGAACGTCTTTCGCCCAAACCGCTTTCTCAGGCGTAAAATGCCTGAAATCCGCTTTCGCAATGCAGCATGTTTGCTTGACGCCCGGAAGATCATGGCATGTAATGGGTCCTGGAAATGCCGGCATTGATTCCTGTCGAGCGTGTGCCGGACCAAGCGGAATGTAGCCTTCTCAAAGGCGCTGTAAACAGCAACGGGAGACGAGCATGCAGGTTTCGGAAAACGAGTGGATCAGCAAACGCGCCTATACACTCTGGGAAAAGGAAGGCCACCCCCACGGCCGCGATGCGGAACATTGGGAGCAGGCAAAACATGAATTTTCACTTCTGAAGACATCGGAAGCGACGAAACCAGCGCAGCGCAAGAAGGCAGCTCCCAAAGCCGTCTCCGCTGATGCGGCGGCACCGGATGCAGAAGCCCCGGCGAAACCCAAAGCCCGCGCTCGCAAGGCTGTCGCTGCGAAATAAAGCCCCCCAACGTAGTCATCTGAAGCACCAAATGAAAAAGCCCGACGAAATCTCGCCGGGCTTTGTCTGTTTAGCGTGGGTCGCAGCCTGGATCGCCGATCCGGCAGCCGCCCCGGAGATTTTCCGAAGCGGGCGCGCGGCGTGGATCATCCCACTGGCGACGTTCCGGAGGGAGCCGGCCCCCACTCTCATTTGGTTGACGGTCACGGTTGCGGTCGCGGTTTTCGTCTTCAACGCGGGGGCGATTGTCCTCCCGGCGCGGCCTGTCGCCCTGATTTCTGTCACCCTGATTGCGATCACCCTGGTTCCAGTCGCCATAACGACGTTCCCAGCGGCCGTCATTCGGTCCGCCGCCCTGGCGCGGATCACGCGACTCATCGCGGCGGCCATCGCGCCAGTCATCCCGGCGGCCATCACGCCACTCGTCGCGTGGACGCGGGCGATCCCAGTCCGCACGCGGCGGCGGAGGTGCGGCATTCCAGTAACCGCCGGACGGGCGACGCCAGCGATCACGCTCGCGGTAAAAATCGCGGTCGCGATAATAGCGGTCCCAATAGCGGCCGGCTTCGAAGGTGATGATCGGCACGCCGAGATCGCGGTAGTAGCGCGGCTCGACATAGACCCGGTTCTGCCGATAGGTGGTTTCGATATAGCGTCCGGCGACCCAGCCGCGACCGGCCACAAAGGAAACGTCGCACCAGGGTGTATCGGACAGGCAACCATGCACCGTGAGCGGTGCGCCGTTCGGGATCACGACGACGGCCGGGTAAGCCGTGCTCGGGCCGGAGCGCATATTCACGTTCGCTGTGGCAAAGCCGCGTGTCGCGGCTTCGGCAAGTGCCGGCGCAGCAAGCATGGCCACCAGCGCAATTGCGCCAAACAGTTTTCTCTTCACTTCTTTCTCCTCAAGCAAAGGCCCGCTTTGCCCTTGTCGGCATCCATCGTCTTAGATGGACGAGTATGCGTTCCGCATACTGCCACGATCGGAAAATACGCGTCTCTCCATGAACGCAGCATGAAACAAATGAGGTGCCCAATCAGTTCCACCTGCGGCATTGCGCCCCCGACAAATTGCCGGCGGAATGGCCCGTCGGTCTTGACTTCGGGGGGCAATCATCCGACTTCAGTGCAACAGCAATATGGAGCAGAACCATGAGCCAAACCGCACAGACGACCATCGACCAGAGCGAAGTGGATCGTTTCTCCGCGATGGCTGCCGAATGGTGGAGCCCGACGGGCAAGTTCCGCCCGCTGCACAAGTTCAATCCGGTGCGGCTGGAATATATCCGCAACCGCGTCTGCGAGAATTTCGGCCAAGACCCAAAGGCGCATCGCCCGCTGGAGGGGCTGCGCGTGCTGGATATCGGCTGCGGCGGCGGCCTGCTTTCCGAGCCCGTAGCGCGCATGGGCGCCACCGTGGTGGGCGCCGATCCCTCGGAGAAGAATATCGGCATTGCCTCCACCCATGCGCATGAAAGCGGCGTCACCGTCGACTACCGCGCCGTAACTGCCGAACAATTGCAGGAGGCCGGAGAAACCTTCGACGTCATCCTCAATATGGAGGTGGTGGAGCACGTGGCGAATGTTGATTTCTTCGTCACCACCTGCGCCAAAATGGTGCGCCCCGGCGGGCTGATGTTCGCCGCCACGATCAACCGCACGCTGAAAGCCAGGGCACTCGCCATCTTCGCCGCCGAGAACGTGCTGCGCTGGCTGCCACGCGGCACCCACCAATATGAGAAGCTGGTTCGCCCGGAGGAGCTTGAGCGGCCGATGGTGGCAAGCGGCATGGATATCATCCACCGCACCGGCGTTTTCTACAACGTGCTGCAGGATCGCTGGAATCTCTCGCCGGATATGGACGTCAACTATATGATGCTGGCGAAACGGCCGGTATAAGTCGGCATTCAGACTGGAATAGCCTGCACCGCCGACAGCAGTTCCTTTTGCCCGGCAGCATTTCTTGCGGCGATCTTCCGGACCTCGGCACGGTCGATTTCAACCGGAGTTCCGTTCGCCGCGAAAGGCTGTTTGAAATTGAACGCCTGTGGCGACGGGCCGTGGTCGTGCAGATGCTCGAACCTTCTGACGGCATCCGTCCAGAGGGGATTATCCGCCGCATCCACCCACCATAGAACAAGCGGCGGCCATTTCTGTGGAGTATTCCAGTTGCGTCCGTGCTTCAGGGCCTCCGCATGCACGCCGGAGTAGGAATACGCCATCAGCGATTCGAGATCGCGCCAGAGCGAAAAGGATGAAACACCGCTTGTAGCGCCGTTTTCCTTCAGGAAACGCGGGAAGACCTGCACGCCCCAGCTTGCGGGTCCTGGTTCGCCTTCGTAACCAGACCGACCGATGAAACCTTCCGAGCGTTCGGCGGACATGAAATTCAAAGGTTCGCGCCGGGCAAATCCCGCAACGGCGGGATCATCATAGGCGGCAATCTGTATTCCGAAATTATAGATTGCTACCCGCATACGCAAACTCAGTTTATATCGTCAGGTAACGACGGCAGCGGCGCGATTTCGATGCCCTCGTCCAGCAGGGCCTTGGCTTCCTGCACGGAGGCATTGCCGATGATGCCGCGCTCGTCCGCCTCGCCATAATGGATTTTGCGGGCTTCCTCAGGGAATTTATCCCCGACATCCTCCGCATTGGCGCGGATATTGGCGACGGCCTCGCGGATTTTCGCAATCGCTTCCTTTTTCGCCGTGTCCATGGCGAGCGTCTGGCGTTCATCTTTCTTGCGGGCGGTGGAGACCGAAGGCGCCATCAGAAGTTTGGAGACCTGCACGGAATTGCAGACCGGGCAGGACAGGAAGCCGCGCTGCAACTGATTATCGAAATCGTCGCTACCGGCAAACCAGCCTTCAAACTCATGGCCCTTCTCACAGGCCAGCGCATAACGGATCACGCCGCCTCACCTCCGGCAGGTTTCAGGGGAATAACCCTATCCAGCCCGAATTCGCGGGCATTGCGCAGATTGGGAATTTTTCCGCGCGCAGCCACCACCAGCGCCGTATCGATCTCGGCAAAGATGATCTCTTCCCCGCCGCCGCCGGCCATGGCCAGAACCTTGCCCCAAGGGTCGATGATGATGGAATGGCCGAACGTTTCACGCCCGTCCTCATGCACGCCGGCCTGCGCGGCAGCGATGACGAAAGCGCCGTTTTCAATGGCGCGGGCGCGCAGCAGGATTTCCCAATGGGCCTCCCCCGTCTGGCGGGTGAAGGCGGCGGGCACCGTCAGAACTTCGGCGCCGGCCAGCGCTTCTGCGCGGAAAAGCTGCGGGAAACGGACGTCATAGCAGATAGCAAAGCCGAATTTCGCCAAGGGAAGTTCGGCGATACGCGCCACTTCACCGGGCTCATAGGCAGCGCTTTCGCGCCAGCTTTCGCCATTGTCGAGATCGACATCGAACATGTGGATCTTGTCATAGTTGCAGATGCGCGAACCATCCGGCGCGAAGAAAAATCCTCGATTGGCGATCTTGCCATCCGGCCTGGCAATCGCCGTCGAGCCGACATGGACATGAATACCGAGTTCGCGCGCAAGGCGCGAGGCGGTCGCAACGATGATGTCACCGTCATCATCACGCAGCTGGGCACGAAGCGCCTGTCTGTCCTTCTGGATTGCACCCGTCATTTCCGGGGTCTGCACATAAACAGCGCCTTCCGCCGCAGCGGTGCGCACCAGCCGTTCCATGTCGGCGGCGTTTTTCGCCGGATCAACGCCGGAGCGCATCTGGATGGCGGCAGCCTTGAAACTCATCACATCCTCCGTCGATCGGGCCGATCAGGCAGCCAGCATCGCGTCCAGTTTGCCGGCACGCTCCAGGGCATGCAGATCGTCGCAACCGCCAACAAGCTCGCCATTGATGAAGATTTGCGGAAAGGTCGTTCCGCCGGATTTCTCGATCATTTCCTGCCGGTATTCCGGTGTCGTGGTGGCGTTATACTCCGCATAGTCAACGCCCTTGCTGTCCAGCAGCGCCTTGGCGCGCGCGCAATAACCACAAAAATCCCGCGTATAGATCGTTACCGGTGCCATGTCTTTCAAAGCCTCGCAAACGTGCGATCAGACGCACGGTTTCCTCATGTCATTCAGGCTTCATATAGGCCCGGAAATGGCCATTGCAAAGGTCAAAACTGTCACATCCGCGGCACCTGCCTTGCGCAGAGCGCGGCTTGCCGCACCCACCGTCGCTCCGGTTGTGTAGACATCGTCCACCAGCACCACGCGCTTGCCATGAACATCGGTTTCCCGGCCGGGCGCAAACGAAAAAGCACCGCGCACATTATCCCGCCGGGCAAGTGCGGAAAGCCCCACCTGACGCTCGGTCGGCTTTACGCGCAACAGCGTGCCGGCGAGCAGGGGTTTGCCGGCCGCCCTCGCCAGATGCCGCGCCAGCTCAGCGGACTGATTGAAGCGACGGCGCAGGAAACGATGACGATGTAAGGGCACGGGCACAACGCAATCGCAGGCATCCACCGTTCCGTCGCTTGCCCGCAGCATCCACAGCGCCATCAACCCGGCGAGATCGGTGCGGTCCTGATATTTCAGACGATGCACCAGCTTGCGGGCAGTGCCCTCATGGCTGGCGACGGCGCGCAGGCGATCAAAGGGTGGCGGATCGGCAATTGCCTGCGCACTGACAACGCCTTCGCCATGATCACGCGAAAAGGGGATGCCCAAAACCTCGCAGAAAGGCCGTTCGATGAAGGCAACCTCTCGCCAGCAATCGGGACACAATGCCCCCTCGCCGCCCGTCATGCGATTGCAGCCCGCGCAGGTTGGCGGATAAACCATGCGGAAGGCCGCGCGCAACAGACCACGGGCAGCGGCCGGCACGGTGGCGGACTTCGACATTAAACCCGAAAACAGATCGTCACCAGCACCCATGAGGTTGACTTTAGCGCCGAACGGGTGCCTTTGCGAGAGCGATATGGTCCGGCCAGTGACCGGAAAACGATGCCCCAAGGGGGCATGACAGCAAAGATACGGCCCGCCGATCCCGAAGGCGCTATTGGCCGAGCAGGCAAGACGATGGATATTCTCTTTGACCAGGCCCTGATCGAACAAAACCGCCGCCGGGCATGGAACCGGCGCGACGACAAGGCCCTGTTTCTTCTCGATATGGCAGCTGAAGAACTCGCCGACAGGCTCGCCATTGTCGAGCGCCAATTCGAGACCGCGATCGAACTGCATGGCGGAACCGGCATCACCGCGCAGCGCCTGGCCGCGACGGGCAAGGTGGAGGCAATCCGCCGTATCGAGACCGAGAGCTGTTTTGCCACGGATGGGAATATTCCGCAGGCAGCCTCAATGGAACATCTGCCGCTTGAGGAGGCGTCCGCCAATCTCGTCGTTTCGCCGCTTGCACTGCATCTCACCAATGATACGCCCGGCGCGCTGATCCAGATCCGGCGGGCATTGAAGCCGGATGGCCTGTTTTTAGGCGCCATTCCCGGCAGCGGCACCCTGCATGAACTGCGCGACGTGCTGCTGACGGCGGAGGCGGAACTGACCGGCGGCGCCAGCCCGCGCGTCATTCCCTTCGCCGATGTGCGTGATGTCGGGGCGCTTCTGCAGCGCGCCGGCTTTGCGCTTCCGGTCACCGATTCGGAAACCTATACGGTGCGGTACGATTCGATTTTCCCGCTGATGCGCGACCTGCGCGCCATGGGCATGGCCAATCCCCTGGCAAGCCGCAGCAGAAAACCGCTCAACCGCGCGTTCTTCCTGCGCGCGGCGGAGCTTTACGCAGAACGTTATTCCGATCCGGACGGACGGATAAGGGCGACTTTTTCCATCATTTATGTTTCGGGCTGGGCGCCGCATGAGAGCCAGCAGAAACCGCTGAAGCCCGGCTCCGCCAAGGTTCGTCTGGCCGATGCGTTGAAGACAACCGAGGTGAAACTGTCCTGAGTGGTCGGCCTAAAGGGGTTAAAACTCGGCAAAAGTATCGGCTATGAACTGGAATATGGCATTGATACTGGTGCTGACGGCACTTGCGCCGCCAATAATTCCGACAGAAATCACGGCGACGATCAGACCGTATTCAATTGCGGTCGCGCCGTCTTCGTTTTTGCAGAAATTGATAAAAGAACGCAGCACAGGATATTCCTCATCCACCATCCGGTTTATCCCGCCGGCCGGCACTATGCTTTATTGAAATCGAATATATCTTAAGGCGACGAGTGTGAGGAATCGGTTACGGATGATAGTAAACGATCAGCAACCGCTATCGTTGTTGTAACCGGTCACGACGCAGGGCATTTCCGGCATCGGCTGGGTTATGCTGCGGCGGATGGAATAGGTCTTGCCCATATCGGTTTTCTTGATCGAGCCGGTGCTGATCATGTCATAATTGTCGGGAAACTGAGCCACACGGGTGGATGATTTTCCGGCAAGCATCGGGGTGATGATCAGGGAGAGAGCGATAACGGCTGTGCCGAAAAGCAGCGCGACATTAAGAACGCCGGTGCGACGGGATTTATCGGAATAAGAGTGACGACCTTCCACCGTCTTCCAGAAATCCTCGTTCATGACCAACCTCGTCTCGCGCAGTTTACCGCTTCTTTAGATTAACAATCTGCCAGAGGGTGCTGAACGATCTCTTAACGCAGGCCCGTTTTGGCACGGCAAAGCGGGGTTACAAGGGCGTTTTCACGAAGCTGTTACGCGTAAAGCGGCAGGCGTCGCCTTAAAGCAGATCCTGCAGGAAAGGGATAAGCGGCTCGTCGGCCGGCGGCATGGGGTAGTCACGCAAGGCTTGCGGCTTTACCCATTTGAGCGCCTGCCCTTCCCGCCCATGCGGGATGCCTTCATAACGGCGGCACACATAGAGCGGCATCAGCAGGTGAAAGGTCTCATAAGTATGGCTGGCGAAGGTCAGCGGTGCGAGGCAGGCGACCTTGGTCTTGATACCCAGTTCTTCGTCGAGCTCGCGAACAAGGGTCTCTTCCGGCGTCTCGCCGTGCTCCACCTTGCCACCGGGAAATTCCCAAAGGCCGGCAAGCGATTTGCCTTCCGGACGCTGCGCCAGAAGGATACGGCCGTCCTGATCGAGAAGCGCGCAGGCAGCGACCAGCAGGATTTTTTTGCCCGCCTCACTCATTCTTCTGCACCCTTGTGCCAATAGCGGTAACGATAAGCCTCGGTGAAACCGAATTTTTCATAGAGCGCAATCGCGGCAGCATTGGTGGAAACCACCTGCAACCATGCGCTTTTCGCGCCGCTGATCCTGGCCCAGCGCAGCGCCGAGGCTAAAATCTGCGTGCCGAGACCCTTTTGTCGTTGCGACTTGTCGACATCGAGGGAGATGATGCCGGCAAGATCGTTATCCTGCACGCAAATAACAGTCGCAAGCGGGCGGCCTTCAACTTCTTCGTTGATGAACAGGCCGAGCGTCGGCTTGATGGAACTGACGATCTCGGCAATCGCCGGACGCAGGGCCACATCGCCATCGCTGACCTTGAGACTGGCTTCCACAAAGCGGCCAATATCGTGGCTCGGCAGGCTGACGAGCGTCTCCGGAAGCTCCATGCCGGAAAGATCAGCCGTCATCACCTTGACTTCCTCGAACACGGACCAGCCGTCCTTGACCAGAAAGTCCTTCAGTTGCGGCGGCATCAGCGTTGTTTCGCGTACCACCAGCGGGCGCCCGAAATCCTCAAAACGTTTGCGCGCCTTTTCCAGCCGCACCGCGCTGTTGCCATAGTCGGAGGGATCCAGCGGCACTACGCAGTTGATGCGCTTGGAGGGATGCGAACCCGTCAGGCGGATTTGCCAGCTGCCGTCATAAATTACCGACGAGGCAGGCCATGCCCGGAAGCTGACGGCTTCCAGACGGCGAACCAGCGGCAGATTGACGGCCTTGTTGTCCTGCATTCTCTTCGGCTCCAACGGTCAGCTCCGGTAGTCGCCGTTGATCGCAACATATTCCTTGGTCAGGTCGCAGGTCCAGACCGTGGCCGTACCCTGGCCGAGACCGATATCCACCTTCACCGGAATGTCTTCCAGCCGCATCACGGCGGTGGTCTCCACTTCCGAATAATCCGGGTCGCGCTCGCCATTCACGGCCACGCGCACGCCGCCGAACCAGATGGCGAGGCGGTCGCGATCAGCCATTTCGCCTGATTTGCCAACGGCCATGACGACACGACCCCAATTTGCGTCTTCACCTGCAACGGCAGTTTTCACCAGCGGTGAATTGGCGATGGAAAGGGCGATCTTTTTGGCGGCGGCATCGTTTTCCGCGCCGGTGACGGTGACTTCCACCATCTTGCGTGCGCCCTCACCGTCACGCACCACCTGCAGCGCCAGATCCTTCAGGAGATCATTGAGGGCGGTACGGAAGGAGGAGAGGCGCTCATCATCGGCGCTCGTCACCTTCACCTGGCCGTCCTCAGCCGCCGCACCGGTGGCAAACAGCATCAGCGTGTCTGACGTGGACGTGTCGCTATCGACGGTCACGGAATTAAAGGTCGGGCCGACACCGGCCGAAAGCAGGGATTGCAGCGCGGCAGGCTCAATATCGGCATCCGTCACCACAAATGAGAGCATCGTCGCCATATCGGGGGCAATCATGCCCGCCCCCTTGGAAATACCGTTGATCGTCACGATCACGCCGCCGATCTCGGCTGTGCGGGTCGCGACCTTGGGATAGGTGTCGGTCGTCATGATCGCCTTGGCAGCTTCCTGCCAGAAATCGGCTTCCGCCCTAACGTTCATGTCGCCGAGAACACCCGCAAATTTTGAGGCGTCCAGCGGTTCGCCGATCACCCCGGTCGAAGCCAGAAACACTTCACCTTCAGAGCAGCCGACGGCAGCGGCGGCGGATTTCGCCGTCAGCTCGGTTGCGGCCTTGCCCTTGATACCGGTGAAGGCATTGGCATTGCCGGAATTGACCACCACGGCACGTGCTGCGCCGCCGCCGAGATTGGCGCGGCAAAAATCGACCGGGGCCGAGGGGCATTTCGATTTGGTGAAAACGCCGGCCACACTTGCCGGCTTGTCGAACACCATCAGCAGAACGTCGGTGCGGTTCTTGTACTTGATGCCGGCAGCGGCCGTCGCCATGCGAACGCCGCGCAGCGCAGGCATGTCGGGATAGGATTTCGGAGCGAGCGGGGAAACGGCAACGGACATGGGAAGCGCCTGAAATTCTGGAAATGGGAGGTATGGAAGTGCCGGAGATGAAACGGGGCGGCCTCACAGCCGCCCCGTAACGTGGGTATTTATTACTGCTGCGGCTGCTGAGCCTGCTGTTCCTTCGTGGCTTCGTCGTAGCCCTTCTTCAGCGTCTCATCCATGATTTCGATCTTCTGGTCAGCCTTTGCCTTCTCGATGAGGGCAACGTACTTGTCACGCATGACAAGCTGACGAACCTGCGGCTCGACCTGCTCGAAAGCCGGCGGCGGGGCGATGCGCTTGTCTTCCAGCTTGATGACGTGGAAGCCGAACTGCGTCTTCACCGGGGTCTTGGTGTAGGCGCCCTTTTCGAGGCCGAAGGCGGCTTCTTCGAATTCCGGCACCATGCGACCCTTGCCGAACCAGCCGAGATCGCCACCGTCATCCTTGTTGGAATCGGTCGACTTTTCCTTGGCGAGTGCGGCGAAATCCTTGCCCGAATCAAGCTGCTTGATGATGTCCTTGGCGTCGTCTTCGCTGGCGACGAGGATGTGGGCAGCCTTGATTTCTTCTTCCTGCGGCAGGGCTGCGACTTCCTTGTCGTAGCGCGCCTTCACTTCGTCAGCGGTAACGGCATCAACCACATGCTTGCGGAAATAGGCATTGTGCAGCTCACGGTCCTGAATGAATTCCATGCGCTTCTTGAAGTCCTCGGTCTTTTCGAGGCCTTCTGCGCTGGCGTTCTTCACGAGAAGCTTGACGTCGATCGCGCCGGAAAGGGCTGCAACCTTCTTCTGCTCGTCGGGAAGCTGCGCGAGCTGCGGATCGAGGTTGCCCATGGCGAGGTCGAGTTCGGACTGGTGGATTTCCAGATCGCCGACCTTGGCGACAACCTTGTCTTCCTGTGCAAAAGCCGGAAGCTGGAGGCCGAGCGTGGCCACAATCACCGCAGCCGCAATTTTATTATAGCGCAACATTTTGAACCTTTCGGGGACAATGCCGGCTCCAGACATGGTTTCCGGCTCTGAAAAAACTTCCAAACACCGGATTGTGGCCATTCTGTAACGGGCAGAACCGTTGACATCATTTGCCCCCCCTCTTATCTGTCACGCAACCTCGCGTCCAGATACGTTGAAGGGCGAAGTCCGTCATTTGTTGCTGAAATCAGCGTGACGGAGAAAAGCGCCCGCGAAAACGGAATTTCAGAAAGGGCCAGTAAGATGGTCAGTCTCGGCGGAATAGCCCGCAAGTTGTTCGGTTCGGCAAATGAACGCCGCGTCCGCTCCTATAAAAGCAAGATCGCAGCCATCAATGCGCTGGAAGAGGCCACCAAGGCTTTGTCCGATGAGGCGCTGGCGGCAAAGACGGCGGAGTTTCGCCAGCAGCTTGCCGACGGCAAATCGCTGGACGATCTTCTAATCCCGGCTTTCGCTGTCGCCCGTGAGGCGTCGCGCCGTGTTCTGCACATGCGCCCCTTCGACGTGCAGCTGACCGGCGCCATGATCCTTCATGGCGGCGCCATCGCCGAAATGAAGACGGGTGAAGGCAAGACGCTGGTGGCGACCCTTGCGGTCTACCTCAACGCACTCGCCGGCAAGGGCGTGCATGTCGTCACCGTCAACGACTATCTCGCCAAGCGCGACGCGGCCACGATGAGCAGGCTATATGGCTTCCTCGGGCTGACGACCGGCGTCATCGTGCACGGTCTGGACGACGACCAGCGCCGCGAGGCCTATGCCTGCGACATCACCTACGCGACGAATAACGAGCTCGGCTTCGATTATCTGCGCGATAACATGAAATACGACCGCGCCCAGATGGTGCAGCGTAGCCACAACTATGCGATCGTCGATGAAGTCGACTCGATCCTCGTCGATGAGGCGCGCACGCCGCTCATCATCTCCGGCCCGCTGGACGACCGCTCCGACCTCTACAACACCATCGACGCCTTCATTCCGCTTTTGTCGCCGGAAGACTACGAAATCGATGAAAAGCAGCGCTCGGCCAACTTCTCCGAAGACGGCACCGAAAAGCTCGAGAACCTGCTGCGGCAGGCGGGTCTGCTGAAGGGCGAATCGCTTTACGACATCGAAAACGTCGCCATCGTTCACCACATCAACAATGCGCTGAAGGCCCACAAGCTCTTCACCCGCGACAAGGACTACATCGTCCGCAACGACGAAATCGTCATCATCGACGAGTTTACCGGCCGCATGATGCCGGGCCGCCGTTATTCCGAAGGTCAGCACCAGGCTCTGGAAGCCAAGGAAAAGGTGCAGATCCAGCCGGAAAACCAGACGCTTTCCTCCGTCACCTTCCAGAATTATTTCCGCATGTACGCAAAGCTCGCTGGCATGACCGGTACGGCTTCGACGGAAGCGGAAGAGTTCGGCAACATCTACGGCCTCGATGTTATCGAAGTGCCGACCAACCTGCCGATCCAGCGTATCGACGAGGACGACGAGGTTTACCGCACCGGCGAGGAGAAGTTCCTCGCGATCATCACCGAGATCAAGGCGGCGCATGAGCGTGGCCAACCGGTTCTGGTCGGCACGACGTCGATCGAAAAATCCGAGCTTCTGGCCCATATGCTGCGCCAGTCCGGCTTTACCGATTTCCAGGTTCTGAACGCCCGTTACCACGAGCAGGAAGCCTATATCGTTTCGCAGGCCGGCGTTCCCGGCGCCGTCACCATCGCCACCAACATGGCTGGCCGCGGTACTGACATCCAGCTCGGCGGCAACGTCGACATGCGCCTTGAGCGCGAACTGGAAGGCATGGAGCCGGGCCCTGAGCTTGACGCGAAGGAAGAAGCGATCCGCGCCGAAATCAAGGTGCTGAAGGAAAAGGCCCTCGCTGCCGGCGGTCTTTACGTCATCGCCACCGAGCGCCACGAAAGCCGCCGTATCGACAACCAGCTGCGCGGTCGTTCCGGCCGTCAGGGTGACCCGGGCCGCTCGAAATTCTATCTGTCGCTCCAGGATGACCTGATGCGCATCTTCGGCTCCGAGCGCATGGACTCGATGCTGCAGAAGCTCGGCCTCAAGGAAGGCGAGGCAATCGTCCATCCGTGGATCAACAAGGCGCTGGAACGCGCCCAGAAGAAGGTCGAAGCCCGCAACTTCGAGACCCGCAAGAACCTTCTGAAATATGACGACGTGCTGAACGACCAGCGCAAGGTGATCTTCGAGCAGCGCCTCGAACTGATGGAAGCCGACAATATCGGCGAAACCGCAGCTGACATGCGCAACGAGGTCATCGAGACGCTCGTCACCAAGCATGTTCCGGAAAATGCCTATGCCGAACAGTGGGACATCGCTGGCCTGAAGGCCGGTATCGCCCAGTTCCTGAACCTCGACCTGCCGGTGGAGGAATGGGCCAAGGAAGAAGGCATCGCCGAGGACGACATTCTCCAGCGCGTCACCGAGGCGGCCGACAAATATGCCGCCGAACGCGCGGAACGTTTCGGCCCTGAAATCATGACCTATGTCGAACGCTCGGTCATTCTCCAGACGATCGACCATCTGTGGCGCGAACATATCGTCAACCTCGACCACCTTCGCTCCGTCGTCGGTTTCCGTGGTTACGCCCAGCGCGATCCGTTGCAGGAATACAAGGCGGAAGCTTTCGAGCTGTTCCAGGCACTGCTTGCCAATCTGCGCGAAGGCGTTACCGCCCAGCTGATGCGCGTGGAACTGGTGCAGCAGGAACCACAGCAGCCGGAACTGCCGGAAATGACCGCCCATCATCTCGACCCCGTCACCGGCGAGGACGAGATGTCGTATAGCGCACCCGTCGCTTTGGTGCCGGCCGAGGAGCGTGATCCGAACAACCCCGCCAGCTGGGGCCGTATCGGGCGCAATGAAATGTGCCCCTGTGGATCGGGCAAGAAATACAAACATTGCCACGGTGTTTACGAACAGGCGTAAACCGCAGCCCCATTTTTGATAGCGATCGTCCGTAACCCCGTGTTACGGACGATTTTCTTTACGCCCGTTCATTGCTGTTGACGGATATCAGCGATTTCCAATATGGGAGCCTGACCATCTTCCAGAAAACGCTTTCATGAGCGTATCCGGTCCAGATGGAAGCGTCGGACGGGCTCACGATATTTGTTTTTTGCGCATTTTCCGGACGTAAACCGCTAAGCACTTTTGACGGAAATGCTCCATGGCTCCTCGCGATCTCGCCGCCTATATTTTTCTCGCGCTCGCATGGGGAATGTCTTTCCTGCTGCTTCTGCATGTCGTTGCGGCCTTCGGCTGGATCGGTGCCGTCACGCTTCGCTCGCTTGTCACCGCCGTCACCCTCTTTCTCATCGCGCGAGCCGCGCGCCGCAAACTCGCATTTTCCGCCAGCTGGCGTGCCTTCACCGTCGTTGGAGCGACAACGGTTGCCGGGCAGCTGATCGGCCTTTCTTATGCGACACCGCTGGTCGGCACCGCCATGGCTGCCATTCTGGTGGCGACAATCCCGCTTTTTTCCATGCTCATCTCGCAAATATGGGGGCTTGAGCGGCTGACGCGACAGGGTGTCGCCGGCCTTGTCATCGGCTTTGCCGGCATCATCCTGCTCGTTGGTTTTCCCGCCGTTCCCGTCACAACCGGTTTCATCATCGGCTGCGCCGCCGCTGTCGCCGCCTGCATCTGCGCCGCCTATGGCAGCAATTATGCCAGCCGCTACCTGAAAGGCGTTGGCTCCTGGGAAATCACCATCGGCTCCTTTCTGGCGGGCGGCCTGATGACCCTGCCGCTTCTTCTGGCCGTGCCATTGCCCGGAACGCCGGTTCTCATCGATTACGGCTACCTTTTGATACAGGCGGTGGTCATGAGCGGCCTGACCTACATCACCTATTTCCGGCTGGTCTCCAGAATCGGCGCGACGAAGACCATCAGCGTTGAATTTGCCGTAACCGTCGTGGCAGTTCTTATCGGCGCTCTGGTACTGGACGAGCCATTGTCGCTTCCCCAGCTTTTGGGCGCGGGCATCATCATTTTGGGCTGCGCGCTCGTGCTCGACCTTTTGCCCAAGAAAAAAGCGCCGCCCACGCCATCCGGTGCATGAAGAGTTTATTAGCGTTTTCCACTAATAGTCGTGGCGGCTACCGCTGATCACGCGTGATCGCGTTTGCGACGCGAGGGGAAAATGCAACCGGGCAAGTCAGATTATGAGCATTATTGGGATCCCTTGCGGGCTCTCCTCATGCTGCTCGGCATTCCCTATCACGCCTCCCTGCTCTACAGCCACGCCCTGCCCTGGGATATCAAGGATTTTGAGACCAGCCCGGTCCTGACGGCACTTGGCGCGGCGCTCGTCACCTTCCGCATGCCGGCGTTTTTTCTGGTGGCCGGTTATTTTTCCGCCATGGTCATCGGCAAGAAGGGCAAAGCGCCGTGGCTCAGGCAGCGTTTCCTGCGCCTTGGGCTGCCGTTCATCGTGGCCGTGCTGATACTGGGACCGCTGCAACTTTTCCTGCTGCAGCTGGCTGGCATCGCCAAGGGTGATATCCCCGCCGATCGGCTGATGCAGAGCCTGCCGGGTCTGTTGCGCCCAAGCGAACAATGGATCATGCATCTGTGGTTTCTGCCCGCCCTCGTTGCCTATTCCGCCCTGCTTGCCGGCCTGTTGTTCCTCGCGGAACGCCCGCCACTGGCATATGCCAGAGACTGGTTCGGCAGGGCGCGGGCAGGTTATCCGACCCTGTTTTTTGTCGCGCTTTGCGCCTTGCCTGTTCTGTGGGAGCTGATGGTCTATGGCTCAGGCCTGCTTGCGGGGAAAACCGGAAATAGCCTGTTTAGCCTCTACGAACGGGCCTCCGATCCCTACGCGCGCTATCTACCGTTCTTTCTCATCGGGGCGCTGTTGAACCGCGACCGGGTTCTCTTTCACCGCTTTCGCCAAACGGGGGCCCTCACCGGTATTATCGCCTTCGGCGCCATCGCAACAGCCGTGACGCTGCGGCTGCAAAATCCCTTTTCCAGTTCGACCATGCTCGTGCTGGTTTCGGCGATTGCGGCGGTGGCGGCAAGCCGCCTGCTGATTGACCTCGCCTGCCGTTATTTCGACAGGCCAAGCCGGATTGCCGGACGGATGACGGATGCCTCTTTCACCATCTACCTGTTTCATCACCCGCTGATTTACGCTTTCGGCACGCTTTTCATCCTGATCTCGCTGCCGCCCCTCCTCGAATTTACAATCATCGTCGCGGCGACGACCGCTACGGCCTATCTGCTGCATCAGGTGATACGCCGCAGTCCGCTTGCGCTTTTTCTTCTCAACGGCACCCGCAAGCCGCGGGCGGCAAACGACATCGGGACAGGCGCCGCCACCTCCCAAACCCTTCGTTAAGGATAAGGCGGTTACAATCCGGCTGCCTATTTAACTGGAAATGATGGCGTGTGGATCATGGCTATCCTCAACACGGCCGAAAAAGCCTTACCCGCAGGCCTGCGCGCGAAGCTCTCGCCGCTGGGAGCGAAAATCGCCGTCCTCGTTTCCGCACGCGATGATGTTTCCCGCGCTCAGCGCATGGCGCTGGTTGCCTTTGCGGTGCGCATCGTCAGCGCCGGCATCGCCTTCATCTCCCAGATCATCCTGGCGCGCCTGATGGGTGAGTTCGAATACGGCCTCTTCGCCTTTGTGTGGGTTCTGGTGATCCTGTTCGGCAATCTCTCCTGCCTCGGTTTCCACACCACCGTTATCCGCTTTTTACCTGGCTATCGTCTTGAGGACGCCCATGACAAGATCATGGGGCTGACCTCAACGGCACGCATTTTCGCCATGCTTTCGGCCAGCACGCTGGCGCTTTGCGGCTTTGTTTTCCTGTATTTCTTTGGTGAGCGTATCGCCGCCTATTACCTCATTCCCGTTGCACTGGCGCTTTTCACCCTGCCGATGGTGGCGCTTGGTGATGTGCTGAACGGCACTGCGCGCGCCAATGGCTGGGCGATCTCGGCCCTCAGCCCCACCTATATCGTTCGCCCGGTGCTGATATTGCTGTTCATGCTGGTGGCGATCGGGCTTGGTGCAGAAAAAACTGCGACAACGGCCATGCTCGCCGCGCTTCTCGCCACCTATGTCACCACGCTGTTCCATTTCGCTTTCCTCAACCGACGGCTCAACCGGAATTTCCGCAGCGCCGCCCGGCGGATCCATTTCAGCCACTGGATGCGGTTTGCCTTTCCCGTGTTCCTGATTGACGGTATCGGCTTCCTGATGACCAATTCCGACGTGGTGATCGTCGGCCTCTATCTGCCGCCGGATCAGGTCGGCATTTATTTCGCAGCGGCAAAAACCATCGTGTTGATGCAATTCGTGTTTTTCTCCGTGCAGGCGGCTGCAGCCCCACGCCTGGCTGCCCTGATTTCCGCCAATGACCGGCAGGGGCTTGCGGGTTTTGCCAGCCAGGCGGCACGCTGGGCCTTCTGGCCGTCGCTTGCCGTCGGCAGCGTTGTGCTTCTGGCCGGCCCATTCCTGCTGTCATTGTTCGGCCCCGGCTTCGTTCAGGGTTATCAGCTGATGTTCTTCCTCTTTGCGGGCTTCCTGGCAAAAGCGCTGATCGGCCCGGGCGAAACCTTGCTGAATATGGCCGGCAAACAAAAATTGTGCGTCGCGCTTTATATTATTATCTTTGGTTGCAACATTGCACTCAACATGGCGCTCATTCCGGTCTATGGTCTGGCAGGGGCTGCGGCAGCGGTCGCAATAGCCATGTGCATAGAAGCTGTGCTATTGCATATTGCCATTCGCCACACACTCGGGATCGTCCTTTTTGCCTTCAACGATCCCCGGGCGGGTCAAGACACTGGGAAGGCGGTGTAACGATAAGCATGTCCAGCGACCCAAAGAATCCGGATTTTCAGGACCCGCGCATCGCGGCGCTCATGGCGTCGGCGGAGCGTGACCGTCCCGTGGCAGACAGCAGCCGGCGCGTTGGGCGCGACGGCCGCGAATTCTGCATCTATCCGGGCCAGCTCGGTTACGACATGCAGGAAGAACTCGACTTCCTGTCCAACCGTGTCATGGAAGCGAATGTCTTCTTCACCGGCCGGCTTCTGGCACCGGCCATGCCGCGTATCGACGACAAGTCCGTGCGCTTCGCCCTCATTCGCGACGAAAACGGCGCCCGAAGCCGCATGCGCTTTCTGATGCCCTTTACCGTTGAAAAGCCCGGTTTCTCCATCGGGCCTTCCATTCTGCGCGTCTGGGCCAATCCCTTCGGCCCGCTCGGCACGCCGCTGGTCGATACCGAGGGGGCTGCGGAAACGCTCGACAATCTTTTCGACGCGCTTTCCGACCGGGAAATGCGGCTGCCGAATGTTCTCGTGCTGCCGGATGTGCGGCTTGAAGGACCTTTCGCCCGCATGTTCAGGGCGATCGCGCTCAGCCGCAACCTGCCGGTAACGACGACTGGCAATTATCAGCGGCCGATGCTGGAAAGCCTTCTGGATGGCGAGGCTTATCTGCGCAGCTCGCTCGCGCCGCACCATTTGCGGGAAATGCGCCGGCAATGGCGACAGCTTGAAAAACTTGGGGCCATCTCCTACACCGTGACCCGCCAGCCGAAGGACGTACGTTATCGTATGGAGGAATTCCTGGCGCTGGAGGCAAGCGGTTGGAAAGGGCGCAAACGCACCGCGCTGGTGAACGACCGTTACCGCGCCGCCTTCGCCCGCGAAGCAATCACCAATCTGGCCGAAGCCGATGCCGTGCGCATCCACACCATCGACCTTGACGGCGCGGCGATCGCATCCATGATCGTTTTCATGACGGCTGGCGAGGCCTATACGTGGAAGACAGCCTTTGACGAGAACTATGCGCAGTTTTCGCCCGGCAAGTTGCTGGTGCAGAAACTGACTGACTGGCATCTGGACGATGCCAATATTCTGCGAAGCGACAGCTGTGCGGTGCCCGATCATCCGATCATGAGCCGCTTCTGGCAGGAACGGCAGGAAATGGGCACATTGGTTGTCGGGTTGACACACAACAGCGACCGGGACGTGCGGCAGGTTTCCACGCAGGTGGATATGTACCGCAACACCCGCAACCTCGCCCGCAGCCTGCGCCAGAAAATCCTCTCCTTCGGACGCAAGGGTAATTAATCGCGAAGGACGCCGGGACGTCCTTCGGATTACCGTCGTGGCAAGACTTGCGTCAGCGTGACGCCGTTCTGATCATCTTGCACAATTGCGTCAACGCCGCATCATATCCGCCGCCCAGAATATCGGCACAACGGCGGGCGAGCCTGATCCGCTCGGTTCGCGACATATCGTTATAGGCCTGGATGGCGTTGCGCATCGCGCCGGGTGACATCGTGCCCGGGTTACCGGGATTGGACGGATTTCCCGGGATTCCAGGATTCCCTGGATTTCCCGGCGTGCCGGTGGAACCCGAACCGCCGATACCGACGCCGACCCCAAGGCCAAGACCGCTCGATCCGCCGACATTGGCCCCGACATTGGCATTGATGCCGTTGGAGCCGCCAACCGAAGCGTCCACACCGGCGCTGACGCCGCTGGAACCGCCGACGGATGCGTTGACATCCGCATTGACCCCGTTGCTGCCGCCGACAGACGCATTGACATCCGCGCCCAAACCGCCGCTGCTTCTACCGCCAACGTCGGCACTGGCATTGACACCATTGCTGCCGCCAACGGAAGCATCGACACCGAGCCCACCGCTGCCATTGCCGCCGACACTGGCATTCACCCCGTTTTCGCCGCCGATCCCGATATCCAGCGCATGCGCGTTGATGGGTAAGATGAGACAGGCAGACAGTAATAAATTGCGAGAAAGCGCCCTCATAATTTCCTCCCTATGAGTTCTGGCTATTCCCGCCCCGCGTGGAAATTCCACACTGGCATCATAATTCAATTAGTAATTGCGTATATTCTAATTTGTTAGAGGTATCTAATATTACGTTAATCCTGCAACTGCAGGTGTGTTGATACGGGACCTACGAACCCTCACCATCCCTTCACTACTGGGCCAGAACAGCCAGGCAATAGCCGCCATAAACACGCGCAAATAAGAAGGATAAATCAGCTTTGGGGTTGCACGCATGGCCCCGGCCATGATAGACGCCGTGGCATTACCACCGTTGCCCCAATGGCGGAATTGGTAGACGCGCCGCACTCAAAATGCGGTTCCGCAAGGAGTGCTGGTTCGATCCCGGCTTGGGGTACCATTTCCTGAAAATAGCATTGATTTTTCTGGTTTTTGTTCGGCGCACCGGCCCGTAACAATCATCCCGATGATAGCCGTCCAGAACGGATGCTGGCAAACGAAAATTTTCGTTTCAGCCTGTCGAAAGGCCGTCGCATTCATCTACATCCTTGCTATAGCCGAACCTGCCTCGGGATCAGGGGCTGCTCCCCCGTCATAATAGGATTTCACCGCATCGTGGCCGCGTAGTCCTTCTGGCCGATACGCCTTCGTTTCATCGTAATGGACCACACCAGCCAACTTGAAACGATCAACGACGCTTGGATGTATTGGCGCGTCGACAGGAATTTTGCGAACGCATGATTTCCACGGCAACCAGCCCGACTTAATTTCATCGTGCTGACCGCCTGCACTGGAGGGATATAAATGCAGCCATTTATCGTCTACGACGATGGGATGCGTCACATTCGTCGCTCTGTTCACCATCCACGCCAGCGCGATGTCTGATAGACGGGATTCCGTTTCCAGATAGCTCCCTCCAATGTCTGAGTGCACACCCGCAAACCAGACCTGCTCGAACCAACCGTCTTCCTTGTCTGCCGAGTCGCTCGATTCATCGGTCCATGGCACGCGAGCAAACTTCGCTCTATTCTCGTCAATGGAAAGGGCGTGTTTGGCATATTCGACGCGTGGATTGAGAACCGTGTCGTAGAATTTCATACGCCAGCCCGTCAGATGAATGGTTTTCCACCATGGGTCGCTCAGCCCTGTAGCCCACTTCAAATGGGTCGCCAGATACCACGTTACCATGAATGTCACCGCCACACCCACGCTGGCAAAAAGCCATGCGTTTAATGCAATCTGCCACGGCATCATCGCCCAGACGGCCGTGGCCAACAGGGCAACTCCCAAGGTGGCCGCGAGGAGGATGAGTATTTGCTGGATGGCATTGACCCCCAACGCGCCCACGGTGTCCCACACTCCGACGAAGTAAGGTACCGTATTGGCCCGGTTGGTTTCATCAGAGGATCGATATTTTTCGCGAAAGCGGGCGGCCAACTCTTTCCGCTGGGCGTCAAGCAGCTTGCTGCCTTTACCGGCTCCGTGCTGATAAATCGTTTTCACCGCTTCGTTTGCAACCTTGCGAGCGGTTTTCGGGTCACGATAAAAGGCAGTGACGCCGTCATCCATCCTTGTCGGCACGCCGCACCAACCCAGTACGCCACCCAAGCATCGCGCGGTGTAGGCGCCACGGCTGAATCCAAACAGGAAAATCCGGTCACCTGGCTCCCAAGACTGGAGAATAAAAGTGTAACAGTCCACGATATTCTTGGTTATTCCAAGTCCTGTCGCCTGTGAGAGAACGTTGTAGATCTTCCGGAAGGCACCGATCTTGATATCGTCGGCATCTGAAGCTGACCCCAACCCGGCATCGTAAAAAGCGATTTGATCATCGGGGTTCACGGCCGATTCTGGACCGCACCGGGTTGCACGAAATAATTTATAGACGTTACTGCGGCGCTCATCGGGAAGTAGCCCGCCGGCCTGACCTGTGCCATCTGAAAGTATAAGGATGTTCTTCGGCATGCGGCTTCGCTCCAATGAACCTCAGCCATCTTGCTGGATTTGTGATATTCAGTAAGCACAAAAGGATTTCAACCGGGAGTTTTCCCCAAAATTCTCTTCTAGTGAAGCCTCTATACGATGCAGAGAAACAAACCGCCGTTCGACTGTGTCATCGCCGCCGTAAAATCACGAAACTTTGCTCATCCACCTCCCGTTTATTAACGGGCTTTCATTTGCCAGAAGTAACGGACTGGATTAGACGAATCCCGTAACACACCGTTGACCGGCGACTTAATTTCGCCATCACGCCCGCCTTTTTGAAAGCCCGTCCGGGATATCTGCTTCTTCGCGAAGTTTGGGGAAAACATCATGGCCAATGCGACCACCGCCGACAACAGCCGTACGCTCGCCGCTCTCGGCGTCACGGCGGGAATGATCTTCACCGTCGGCTCCGCCCTCGGTTTCCAGCATATTGGCGGTTACACGCCCTGCGCCTTGTGCCTGTTGCAGCGCGATCCCTATTATTACGCCATTCCGCTGGGCATATTGGCCGTTGCAACCAGCGTCTTCAAACTGCCGGTTCAGATCACGCGGCTGCTCCTCGCCCTCATCGGCGTGGCCATGCTGATCGGCGCCGGTCTTGGTGTTTATCATGCCGGTGTGGAATGGGGTTTCTGGGAAGGTCCGATCACCTGCGCCACCGGCGCGCCGTCCATCACCACCAATGCCGGCGATCTGCTGGGCAATCTGAATGCCATCAAGGCGCCTTCCTGCAATGACGCAGCACTTCGGGTGCTCGGCCTCTCCTTCGCGGGCTGGAACGTCATCGCAAGCATTGCACTTGCGGCCATCGCCTTTTTTGGCGCGAGCCGTAAAAGCCGGTAAGCGGAAAAAGCCGCGTTGCAGTCCTGAGGGATCAGGGCTGCAGCTCGGTATCCCAGTAAAGATAGTCCATCCAGCTTTCGTGCAGATAGTTGGGCGGGAACAACCGCCCATTATTGTGCAAATCCTGAACCGTCGGCTGGAATGGCTTCTGCGCCGGGAACATGCCCGCCTGTTTGGGAAGCTTGCTGCCTTTTTTAAGGTTGCAGGGAGAGCACGCCGCCACGACATTGTGCCACGTGGTTTCACCGCCATGCGCGCGGGGGATAACATGGTCGAAGGTCAATTCATCCCGCGTGCCGCAATATTGGCATTCGAACTTGTCCCGAAGGAAAACGTTGAAGCGCGTGAAGGCGGGGTTGCGGGTGGGCTGCACATAGGTCTTGAGGCTGACGACGCTCGGCAGCCGCATGGAAAAACTGGGGGATGACACCGCGTGATCATATTCTGCAATGATGTTCACACGGTCTAGAAAGACAGCCTTGATCGCGTCCTGCCAGGACCACAACGACAAGGGATAATAACTCAGTGGCCTGTAGTCTGCGTTCAGAACGAGCGCCGGCAGGGCCTGTGGTGAAACTGCAATCGTCAAGGGCTTCTCCTGAGCGATTCGGCATCTGCACTTGTATATTAGGTCCGTTGTTACAGGATTGTGAAGCCTATAAATGCAGCGGAGAAGAGCTTAATTTTTCAGCGGGAAAAAGGCTCTTTTATGTTCCTGATGACCGGACGACAGTCCGCCCGATCGCTTACCGCCTGACAAGCGCGTGAACAGCGATTCGCCGCTCGCGGGCACAAAATCGGTCTCACGCTTGTTGCGCCATCGGTGATATGATTATCGCGACCGAGAGAGCGGCGCGCACATTCCGAACTGACACCTATCGGTCGCTCCATCAGCAGGAGGAGAGCGCATGGTTTCGCGCAGCAGGCATCATCCATCGACAGCGTTGCGGGCCGGGCTGGCAACAGGCCTGCTTGTCCTTACGATAAGTCTGGCCGCACTGGCCCATGCGCAGCAATATCAGAATTTCGAAGTCACGCCGGATGGTCGCGGTGGTGCGCAGGGCACGATCGGCAGGCGCAATTTCGAAATCGAACGCAACTATGACCGGCCGCCGGCAAACCGCCGCTCCTCATCGGACGCACGGCGCGACTATAGAAGCCCCGTGCCGCAGCAAACATGCCTTGTCGACACCGAGGGCAGAACCCGCTGCAACTAAACGCGGCTGCGCCGATTTCCCGGTCGGCTTCCTCTGCCGGCAACAAAATTCGATTTCACTAAAAAGCAATCTATCGACTTAAACGGCCTGCAAGAAAGGGCCGGTATGTTCAGGCACAGACAAAACAACTGTGCAGGGGCAGAGACATGGCAAAGAAAACAGGCCGTCTGGTAAAGACTTTGGCAGTCGCCGTCGGCATGGCGGCAAGCATCGCGACGACGGCTTCGGCCGTTCAGCTGGGCGGCCTTGCCAAAAACCCGGTCACAGCGCGGCCCGGCCAGTTCATGTCCACGAGCCGTCCGACCATCGCGCCCATCGCCTTTGCTAAATTCTGCGACAATGCCGCCGACCAGTGTGTCCGCATTGGCGATCGTGACACGATCGAGTTGACGAAACAGAAGCGCACGGAACTGCAGCGTATCAACTCCGAGATCAACTCCGCGATCGCCTATGTCGGCGAACTTGAGGGACAAGATGAGTGGAAGCTCAATCCGGCCAGCGGTGACTGCGACGACTACGCCGTGACCAAGCGACAACGCCTGCTGCGGGCCGGCTGGCCGTCGGGTGCGCTTCGCATCGCCACAGCCCGCACACCGAGCGGTATCGGCCACGCGGTTCTGGTCGTCAGCACGACCCAGGGTGATCTGGTGCTGGACAACCGCACCAACGTCGTCAAGCCATGGAAAGCGGTGGATTTGAAATGGATCAAGATACAGTCGCACGAAAACCCGCGCGTCTGGTTGAAGCTCTAGAACGTCTCCGGCAATACCCGCACATCCCATCGTTTCGCAGGACCGGATGCAGGCTCGACCAGCGATTTAAGGCGTCATGTATTTCGAATGCGAAAGAGGGTATGCTGCCCCCATATCGAAGCATTCTTGACCGAAAAAACGCCGCTGATGCGGCGCTTCAACAGAACGTTTGCTGAGATCATGGTATCCAAACGGCCCAGCCCGAGAAGGCTGTTCGGCCACCACAGTCAACGCTCTTGACCTTGTACCGGAGAGACAGTATCGGCAGCTATGCCTAAGGTGCTCAACTGGATTCGCGGTCGTAAACAACCAGCCCCCCGCGACGACCGGAGGCGCCGCCGGTTGGACCTTGGCGACAAGCCGACCTCCTTTCCGATCTATGCCATTGGTGACGTGCACGGTTGCCTCGACCTGCTTTTGCAGGCGGAACGGAAAATCCTCGCGGATCTGGGTCCCGACCCCTCCCCCGCTCTGGTCGTTCTCGTTGGAGACTATGTCGACCGCGGACAGGATTCCTGCGGTGTCATCGACCACCTTCTGCAGCCGCCGCCGGCGCCACTGCGCCGTATCGCGCTCTGCGGCAATCATGAGCAGCTGTTCAGCGACTTTCTCGAAAATCCGCAGGACAACATGCACTGGCTGGATTTCGGCGGCCGCCAGACGCTTTTATCCTATGGTGTCGATATCGATTATTTCATGCACAAGGGCCGTTTACGACTTCAGCCTTTCAGAGACGCACTGATCGGTGCGATCCCGCATATCCATCGCCAGCTTTTAGCCAGCCTGCCAGTCTATGCGCGCATCGGACCCTATATTTTCGTGCATGCCGGCTTCCGGCCGGGAGTGCCGCTGGATGCGCAGACCGATGAGGACATGTTATGGATCAGGGAGCCGTTCCTGTCGCAGGGAGCCGGGCTGGACCTGCTCGTCGTTCATGGCCATACGCCTGTTGCGGCACCCGAAACAGGCCCGCGACGGATCGGCATCGATACCGGAGCTTTTACGACGGGCAGGCTTACGATTTTAAGAATTTCAGACTCTGAAATTACCCTACTTGCATAATATTAAACGCATGGCATGATTTTTTATGGTCGCAGGACAAAACCCTGTCGAAATCCCCTTCTCAAGGTGAGAAAACCGGTAGGACTCGTCGTTAACAATAGCTAAAAGTTCCGTTCGAAGCGCTATTTTAACACTTGATCGTTCGTTTGGGCTGTGCGATTTAAAAAAGAGAAATTTTTACATGTTGGATAGTCATATTCGACATTGAATGTATTTAAAGTCGTATTTTAAAGATTTGGAGACGTATTATGTCCCGCCTTCACAACGGCCCGGCGCTTGCTGGCGCAATGTTGATCGCCAGCATGGGTTTTTCTTATGCGAACGCCCAGAGCATAGAGCCCGTTCCTCCGCCCGCACCTCAGCAGGCTACACCGGCACCGGTTGTGGCACCCGTAAAGACCGCCGACGAAACGACCGCCGCCTTCCTCGGCCGTGTCAACACCGCGAATCCGGAAACGGTTTCGCTTGCAGCCGCTGAACTCTTCAAGCAGTCTCCGACGCAGGTAACGGTGGGTGACTTGATCGCCCTTGCATCAAGCACGGATGCCGCAGCAGCGGACATGACCGGAAGAGTAACAAGCGGGTTTCCGATTATCGCCGTTTCCACCAACGCTGCGCAATTCTCCGAACAGCTTTCCGCACTGATTCTGAGTGATTCGAGCCAGCTGCCCACCATCGTTGCGCTGGCCAAAAAGGTCGCCAACAAGGACTTCTCCGAGGTCGTCGGCGAAGGTTTGGCGCTTGCCTATTCCACGGCGATGCAGAGGGGCGACACGATACTCGCAGCCGCGATACAGCTGCAGACCAAGAGCGTCGGCGTGCCATCCGATCTTCTTATTGCATTTAGCGAAAACGTTCAGGGCACGGCCGCCGGCCCTGCCGCTCCCGCAGCAGCCGCTGCAGCTGCCTCACCGATCGGTGGCGCCGGTTCCACACCTGCGAGCGGCAACAGCATTGGCGGCTCAGCGGCCGGAGGCGGTTCAGCCGGCACGGCACAGGCCGGAGGCGGAGCAGCTCCGGCTGGCGGTGGCGGCAGTGGAGCGTCGGGCAGCGCAGCAACTTCGCCGTCGATAACGGTTTCAATCGGTAGCGTAAGTACACCGACAAGCACAAGCCCGATTTGACACTGGCTTCCCGCGGTTTCCTCGGGTTATCGCGGTTTTCTGTCTTAAGACGCAACGGGACTTGGCGACCGCGGCGCCCGCTAAAAAACAACGAGGCTGACAGTTGTTGCAAAGGCACGATCCCCTGACGATGGCCGACTACGACAAAAGCGCGTTTACGGCCGATATTATCGATATCGAAACCGCTCTCGCGACGATCCGTCGGCAATGGCGTATTGTCCTCGCTGCTATTGCTGTCGCTGCAGCAATTGGTCTGACCTATATCGTGACCGCCGTCCCGATTTATTCTGCTACGGCAACCCTGCTGATCGACCGCAACAACAGCCAGATCGTCGAGCAACTTTCGACGATCGGCGGCGTCGTGGAGGACGAGGCATCCATTCTCAGCCAGGTCGAGGTTCTGCAATCGGAAACCATCGGGCTTGCGGTCATTAATAGTCTGAATCTGGCGGAAAATCAGGAATTCGGAGCCGCACGCGCGTCGCTTCTAAGCTCGATAATCGATACTATCCGTTCGCTCGTAAATGTTTCCCAATGGTTTTCGCCCGAAAAAGAAACCGTCATCGATGACGAAACCCTGAAACGAGCGCTGTCGGACCAGTTGCTGTCGAACCTCTCCGTCAAACGCATAGGCCGCACTTATGCACTGGAACTTACCTACAACTCTACATCGCCGGTGCTTGCCGCCCAGATCGTCAATGCGGTAGCTTCCGCCTATCTGGTCGACAAGCTGAACTCCAAATATGAGGCAACGAAGCGCGCCAGCGACTGGTTGTCCGATCGCATAGCCGAGTTACGCCAGAGGGCTCTCGAAACCGATCTGGCCGTGCAGAAATTTCGCGCCGAGCACAATTTGATCTCGGCCGGCAATAACGGCCTGCTCTCCGATCAACAGCTCGCCGAATCCAACAGCGCGCTGATCCTGGCACAATCGGAAACGGCGAGGGCGCGGGCGCGGGTGCAACGGATCGACCATATCCTCGCTACTGACGATGTCGATGCCGTCGTAACGGATATTCTCGACAGCTCAGTCGCAAATGATCTGCGCAAGAAATATCTCGAATCCTCCAAGGTCGAGGCGGAAATCACCGGCCGGCTTGGCGGCAACCACGTTCAGGCCGTGCGTCTGCGCAACGAAATGCAGGAATATCGCCGGCTGATGTTCCAGGAAGTCAGCCGGATAGCACAAAGTTACAAAAGTGATCTTGAGGTCTCGGAAGCACGCGAAAAATCACTGGCGGAGAGCGTCGCCAGGGCCACCGACGTCAGTAATTCGGCCAGCCAGACACAGGTTCAGTTGCGCGAATTGCAGCGCGAAGCGGAAACCTACAAGAACATGTATCAGACCTTCCTGCAGCGCTACCAGGAGGCGATGCAGCAGCAATCATTCCCAGTGACGGAAGCGCGCGTGATCTCCAAGGCAATGCCGCCTGAGGGGCCGAGCAAGCCAAATAAGCCGCTTGTTTTGGCGTTGTTCATGTTCATGGGCGCCGTAGCCGGCGGCGGCATGGCCGCATTCCGCGAATTCCGCGATCGCTTCTTCCGCACCGGCGAACAGGTTCGCGATGTTCTCGGGCTGGAGTTTCTGGGGAATACCCCTCTCATTCAAAACAAGCCTGCCACGGACAACCTACCGACAGGAAAAGAGAGCAATCCCGCTGCCACACGCCCCTCCAGCATTGGGCGCCACGCTGTAGACCACCCACTATCCTCCTTTGCAGAAACGCTGCGTAGCACCCGGCTCGCAATAGATCTCGGCATTGCTGCGAAAAGCGGAGCGCGGGTGGTGGGGGTAGTATCAGCCTTGCCGAGTGAGGGAAAATCAACGATCTCCATCAATCTGGCGCAGCTTCTCGCCGGGCAGGGCGCGAGAGTGCTGCTGCTGGATGCCGATATTCGCAATCCGGGCGCCACGCGCGCCCTGGCGCGTCACGCCGGAGAAGGCCTGCTCGAAGTGTTGCTGGAAGGTCGCAATGTTCGGGACGTGCTGCTGCACGACGAAAAGACGCGGCTCGCTTTCCTGCCCACAGTCGTCAAGCAGCGCGTACCACATTCCTCTGAGCTGCTGACATCGGCTCAGATGCATAAATTGCTGGCCGAAGCGAGTAACGCGTTCGATTATATTGTCGTAGACCTGCCACCTCTCGGGCCGGTGATTGACGCTCGAGCAATGGCTGGACGAATTGATGGTTTCATCTTCATCACCGAATGGGGTAAAACCGCCCGCAGGGCGGTACGCAATACGATCGAAAACGAAGTCCACATCCGCAAGAAGTGCCTCGGCGTCATCCTGAACAAGGTAGACACGGAAAAGCTGAAGCTCTATCGGGCTTATGGTTCGAGCGAATATTATCATTCGCGCTATACCCGATATTATCATGACTAGACGGGACTATGTGACGCGTCTGCGTAAGTTCTTGGCAGTCGCGCCGGTTCTGATCATTTCCACGTTTGTTTTATCCATCGCAGCACAAGCATTTTCCGAAAGCCGGCGTTTTTCCGATATTGTCGCGATGGCGAAGATCGCGGACGATAAGAACGGTCTGGCACCCGGTCTTCTGGCGAAAACTGTCAAAGGGCTGCATCCCGTCGTCGCAGAAAAAATCTGCCGTTCAGATATTATCAAGGGTGGATTGCGGCTGGTTCTCGCCGATCTCGATATAAATGGCAAAGATCAGGCCTCCGAGACAGCAGCCGCGCGTCTTGGTTTTGCCGAGACTTATATTCGTCATGCGCTTTTTTGTTTTCCTGCCAATGGCGACGTATGGCTGCGTCTTGCCATGGTTCGTGCATTGCGCAACGCCTCGCCCATGGAAATTGCCGTGCTGATGAATTTTTCTCAGCTTTACGGACCGGCCGACGCCAATCTGATACGTGGACGCTTCGTGATGTGGCAGCAATTTCCAAAAGAAGCCCTACCACAGGCAGACACGGCCCGCGATGCCGACACCGCGATCGTGTGCAGCAAAGGAGGGGAAGTCCTGCGCTGGACCTTGCGTAATATCTGCCCACAAAAGCCGCCGGACAGAATGAAACGCCCAGTCCCGCATCCTTGATCTAAAAGGGCGGCGCGGTCAGGTCTCACCTTCCTTTGAGGCACCGCCACAGCAGCCAATTCCCATAAAGCCGAAAAACCATGCAGCCCACCGAAGCCCTGCCAGAACCACTGTCCTCCTCGCAGCCCCAGCCGCTCGCATTTCAGGACTATTTCCGGGCAATTGCCATCGCCGCGTTCTGGGCGATCTTCCTGCTCACGCTTCTCAATCGGGGCGCGGTTGAGATTGAGAGCCGTATTGTCGTCACGGCGGCAATCTATCTTTTGCTGGTGTCCGCAATCCTTCTGCTTGGGCCCCCTCAGGCCGGTGCCGGCAAGGCCATCGCAGCGACCTGCCTTTTGTTGGGGGGGCTTATCGTTCAGCTGCTGTTTCAGGCATTGTTCCTGCCGGGCATCACTCCCTCGCATCCCGCCTGGTCTGTTGCCGCGATGTTCACACAGACCGCGCCCACCGCCACGATATCACTTACCCCGGCTGACGATCGTCTCGGCCTGCTGAGCGCCGCCCTGCCCTTCGGCGCCTTCATAGCTGGCCTCGTGATTTTCGATACGAATGAGCGAGCGGCAAAAGCACTGCGATGGTTCGCAATAGGCGGCGGCTGGCTCGCATTGTGGTCAATCATGCAGTTTCTGTTTTTTCCTGAAATGCTCGGCTTCATTCAGAAACGCTTTTATCTTGACAGTCTGACCGGTCTCTTCGTCAACCGAAATACCGCTGCAACCTTTTTCGGCCTCATCCTGCTCACACTTGTTGTGCTGCTGCATAAAAGGCTCCTGGCTCCCAACTGGAGCATGGTGAGGGCTCTGGTGGCAAATCGTCTGACCGTGCCGGATGAACAGAAACGTCTCATCCGCAGCGCGGCTTTCGCCAGTGCGCTTACTGCTTTTTGCTTCATCGCATTGATGCTGACCGGATCGCGCGCAGGGATCATGTCGAGCTTTGCGGCACTGTTGTTGCTTATCCTTTTGACCGTCTTCAACTCCCCCATTCGAAGAGGACGGAATGCGGCACCCCTATGGGGCGGACGGCACGGATCGAAACGACGAGCAGCGATCATGCTTGTCATCGCCATCGGGCTGTTCTCGCTTTTCGCCAATAGGGTGGCGCTTCGCATGGAAGCGCGGTTGGAAGACGACCTGCGCTTCTGCTACATGCCGGGCATCACACGCGCCATCGCCGATAATTGGCCGTGGGGATCGGGGCTCGCAAGCTTTAAGGAAGCCTACGCCCCCTATCATGCGGCGCAATGCGGCGTGAACAGCGTTGTCACCCATGCTCACAATGTCTATGCCGAGGGCTTGCTGACGCTGGGCATCGTATTCCCGTTTTACGTAGCTTTTTTTGTGCTCGCCCAATTGGCCATATTTTTTCGCGGGGCACGTAAACGCAAACGTTATCGTTACGCTTCCCATCTGGGCTTTGCTGGGCTCCTGCTTGTCGCACTACATTCGACGCTTGATTTTTCGCTACAGATCCCCGGCTTCGCAATGGCTTACGCCGTCTTCCTCGCCCCCGTTGTAACCCTTTGTCTGCATCCGCCGGGAACAGAACGGGATGGGCGGCAACGCCGGAGCCGACCTTCGGCCGATCCCCAGACAAATGAAAGGCTCATGCCGGTAACCCGTTTTACCGATGTCTTTACAGTAGCATCGGAAATCGTCGACACGGTCCCAACATTGGCAACCGGACCCAACAGGCAAAATTGATCAACCGATGAAGACAGGCGACATCAGTTTCCCCTGATGATAGAGTGGATACGGAAAGTGTTTAAACCCGTTTCATAAACGCCTAGGAGGACTTGAAGTAGTCCGTTCGGTTAAAACCAAACAGCATAACGTACTTTATATATTTTTATTTACTGCACTTTCCGGATAATAAAACCAAAATACTCCACCGGAATTGCCTTTGAGCCGAAATTAAGAGGCATCTCGGACTGAACTAGACTGGTTTTTCAAAAATATATTTTCCATAAATTTAAACAATTTAAGGAATGCCAATGAAAAGGTTTTTACAAAGATCTCTTATCTGCCTTTTCGCGGCATTCAGTCTTCTTTCTCTTCCTGCATTTGCACAACAGTCCGAACTCGTCAAAAACGGCTCTTTCGCCGGCCATATCTTCCCATGGTGGCCGCAAGGCTCGGCTATACGGTTGCAGAAAATAGCCGGACGCGAGGCTGCCTTGATTCCGTCCGGCATGGTCGTACAGGAGAAAATCAGCGTCTCCGGCGGGCGCAACTACCGCCTCTCAATGGATATCCGCAGTGAAGCCACGCAGCCGGGCACGGTTTATGCGCAGATGAGCTTTCGTGGGGCGGGCGTCACGGATGAATGGCAAGGGCCAGCCAAAGTCACATTAGATGGCCGCGAGAATGGGAAATGTACCGCTGATAAAGTTCCGCGGACCGAGAAAGCAGCTTTCGTTACAGGCGGCGATAAGGCCAAATGGCAATCCCTCGCCATTGTCTTTACCGCGCCGCCTGAAGCCGATCAGATGGTTCTTTACCTTCGTAAAGCTCCGTGCACCCCGGGCGCAGCGGCATTCACCGGCGTCTCCATGACACAGACAGAGGAGCCGGCAACCTCAGTTGCCGAAGCCGCACGTCAGACCTTGGTGGCAGAGTGGCTTCCACCGCCCGCGGAGCAGGCTTCTAACGCCGAACTCATGAGAAACCAGCTTGCTCGTCCCGTTCCACAGGATGGTCGACATCGCCTGGCGACAGCAAGAGACATGGCAATGCGTGTGCATGTTGGTGTCGATGAAGACGTGATGACGCTTCAGGCCGCCAGCGATCTCTCAAATTTTTCTGCGCAGGTTGCAGGTGCTGTTGGACCCAAACATCTGTCCATAGATGAAGCTGTCGCAGAGCAGCCGCTGCTCGTCGTCGGCCGCCTTAACGCATTTGCCCGCAAAGCGTTCACTGAGGCCGATTTTGAAGAACTGGGAAACGATGGCTTCCTCATACGTTCTTCCGGTCCCCACATCCTGATCGCCGGGCGTACACCGCGCGGCACCATGTATGGCGTCAACTGGTTCCTCGACCGTAAACTCGGCATTCGATGGTTGGCGCCGGATGCGACAAACCTTCCGCTGACGCCAGACATCACGCTACCGTTTCAACACGAGCGACAAATCCCGCGCTTTGGCTTTCGGGAGGTGCTCAGTGTCGAGGCGGAAGACAAGGCATGGCGTCAGCGTAACCTCATGAACGGTGAATCTCACGGCCCCTCCTTCCAATCGTCACCGCCGGCGCTTGATAGTTGGGATAGAAGCTGGGCAAGCCAGGGCATCATCGCCAATTTCTATCAATTATTGCCTCCGGCCATCTATAAGCCGGCTCATCCGGACTGGTATGCGGGCGGGCAACTGGCGATGATGAACGAGGAGATGCGCGCGGAGATGGCCCGGGTGGTTATCGAACGACTACGTGCCTTGCCGGGTTATCGCAGTATCTGGTTTTCCATTCACGATATGGATTGGGGCTGGGATATGGACGCAAGCAGCAAGGCATTCGCCGATCGTCATGGAGGGCATGCTTCGGCGCCACGGCTGGACATGATGATCGACATTGCCCGACGCGTCCGCGCCGAACTACCTGGCGCTCGTCTCGCCTTTAATGCCTACCACTGGAGCTTCACACCGCCGGAAGGCATGACCGTCCCCGATCACATCCTTGTCTATCCGATGACGATCCACGTTAACTACCGCGACGCGCTCAACGGCTCCGCTAACGCCGCCCTCGGCAAGGACATTGCCGGCTGGAACAAGATTGCCCGCAATGTTCTTATTTGGGATCACATCACGAATTTCGCCGGCTTCATTCAACCTACTCCAAACATCTTCCCAATCGGCAGATCGATCCAATGGCTGGCCTCACTGGACCACGTTGGGGGATATATGGGTGAAGGCAGCTTCAATACGCCGGGCGCCGAATTTGCCAGCCTGAGAGCGTGGGTGATCGCCCGCCTGCTCTGGGACCCAGAACAGGATATTGATGAACTGGTTCGTGAGTTCTGCGAGGCTTATTACGGGCCTGCGGCTTCTGATATCATCGAATATATCCGTTTCTACCATGACAAGATCAGCCGCACCGATGATGTTCTGGCAGAAAAGACGACTGTCGATATGGCTATGTTTGACGCCGAGTTTGTCAAACGGGCCGACAGCCTGTTTGACAAAGCCGAGGCATCGGTCCGCGGAACCCGCTATGAAGCCCGGGTGCAGACCGCCCGCATGCCGGTCGATTATGTAATCCTCCTGCGGCGGAACGAATATTCGGACTTGAAAGATCAGATAGGCTTCGACGTAAACACCGATAAAAATCAGCGCTCTGCCCGTTTTTGGAAGGCGATCTCGCAAGCCGGTGTTACCCAATACATTCAAAACGACAAGATTGCAGCCCTGGCTCCTCTTCTGGCCATAGAAAGGCGACTGCCCGAAAAGCCGGATATCGCCATGGATGGGGTGAGCTGGAAAGACATACAGGATATATCATTTCAACGTTTCGCCGGAACGAAAAGCGCGATCGTGGCCGATCCCCTTGCCTCTGACGGGGCAGCGGTGGCACTCGATCGGAGCTCGCCGGGTTGGAATATGCAGTTGAAGTTTGACAAATTACCCAAGCCCGGCGAATGGTGGCTTTATGCCGCCCTTCGTACGGATGACACGACGAAAAATGAAGCCGTCGCCAAACTCGGCGCGGCCCCCCCGATGGATTGTTTCGATACAATTGGGCCCGATCAGCTGACTTCCGCTGCATACTCCTGGTTCCAGGTGCCAGGTGGACCTTTTTCATACACGGCCGACCATGCTCGCAGTATTTATCTGGATCCGTTACGCGGGCCTGAGGGATCGAAGGTTATTATCGACAGAATAGTTGCATTATCTCGCCCGTGGCGTGAAACAACCGTTGATCTGCCCGGCAAAAATTTACCGCATGTCAGAACATCCTCCACGCAAAAATGCTAATATTCGCGCAGTGGGATGTGAACTCAGTTACATTCGAAATGCAAAGAAACAAATATAATTTAAGTGAAGACCGCGTTCGTACATGGATATACAAATTTTGATAAATCCATCCTGCTCCGCTCTGTTCACTTATTGCCTAAACATTTAGCGATACGAAAATGCCCCATTTTTGAAGGAATTTATGGGTGAATACCACCTACAGCCAGCCTTGGTCTTTGCCACAAAAAGATGCGATCCCCAAGCGACGAATGCTTCTTCTGGAGATAATTCTGGTCGGCGGCCTGCTTTTATTGCCGCTGCAGGCAGTGAAGCTGTCCATTGCACAACCCGCACATCTCTGGGTGTTAATCGCGCTGGTGGTGATGCTGTTTTATGAACGGCCTCGACTATCGGGAACAGAACTTATCGCCTATGCCGCATTCGTCTATTTTACGCTGGCTCTAACCTTCATGCAGGATTACACGCGCATAAAGGAAATGGATCAGCTCGTTAAATTTGTCCTTTTTTATCCGGCGTTTTATGTGGTGGGAAAATGGTTGGGATGGCACTTCGGTGACCGTTCGCTGCCATTGGCGTACGGCTTCCTATTTATCTTCCTGATTTTTCAATATGCAGCGCAGGCGCTGCATATACCCGTGATCTATGAGGAAATCAGCTTTGGGCAGGGTGCGCTCCATGGAACGTTCAAGGAGCGTAATTGGCTGGCGGTCTATTTTCTCCTTCTCTCCTATGTATTGCTCCTGAAGGATCGCTCAAATCGAGGCTTCTTGCTGTTCTTCGGTCTTAACATTGTTGTCATGCTTCTATCCGGCTCAAAGACGACGTTCATCGCTGCTGGAATCGTGTTTCTCCTGCAATCAAGGCTGCCTTTGTGGATAAAGATCCTGCCGGTTATCATCGGCGCAATGTTTTATCTGTCCATTTTTTCGGAAGAGCTCACCGGCGACAGATTGGCGGTCAAACTGGAGGAAGAACGGGGACTTGCATTCACTGTCAGCCTCGATCTGCTGCGCGCCAATCCGTTTGGTTACGGGCTGGGATTTGTGGAGGCGTTTTTCTCCAACACCTGGATTCAGGTAAGAGGGCTGGGAGAAGGCACAAACTCGGTATTCTCGGTCCCGCTTGATCTCTGGCTAATTGCCGGACCTTTCGGTTTTGCGATGTGGTTGGTGATCTTTGCCGGAGTGGGAAACTCTGCAACCAGGGTGTTGGCGCCAATTGCTGCCTTGTCGTTGCTTAACCCACTACACCAGTCCGAATTGGTCTATTTTTTCATGGGATTTTTGGTATCGCAGGACAAATTCCAGCGACTTGCATTTCAAAGAGCGAAGAAAATCGCGGAAAGTATCAACGCAACGAATGAATTCAGTCGCGAATACAAGCATAGGGCGGAGAAACTCCCGTAATGTCGGGGGTTTGCCCTCACTCCGCGGCGCATCCCGCTATGGGGGCCCAAGAATAGGCAATCGTCAATTTGGACGTCGCAGTATCACTTGATTGGTGATTTCTCGAAGTCGTTAATGTTGTCCGTGAATATCTGCAAATTCTGCGAACAGGGGAATTTTCGGTCGGCCACCAATCGCAAATTTGTCTGGTCAAAGCGATTTATTTCGCATATGCGAGAAGCAGTTCTATATTTATTTTATTTCTTAAATTCTTACAAAGCGGATTATAAGCCATGTTGGCACCAATTCACAGTGAGCTAGAAGCGCACGCTGCTGTAATGCGGGACCTCAAATCAAAGTTTTCGCAAATTAACGAATGTATCGGAACAGGGGCGAAGGTTGCATACATTGATTACCCCGCACATTTCAATACAGGAGACCTGCTGATTAATATTGGCACCGAAGCATTTTTTTCTCGAAATGGAATTAATGTCGTAAGTCGCTATGCAATCGGAGATCTTGGCAAATATTATTACGAATCCGATAAATTCATTCTAGGAAGACGCCTCCCTCAACTTGATGCGGATATCGCCGGCGGTGCGGTTCTGGTATTCCATGGGGGTGGGAGTTTCGGAGATGTATGGCCGCATCATCAAAAGCTCCGTGAAGCCCTGTTGGAGCGATATAGTGGCGTTAAAGCCATCGTGTTTCCCCAATCGATTCAATTTGGCGACCGAAGAAAATACGACGAAGCCGCCAAATTGTGCGGCAGGCATGGCAACCTGACAATATTCGTGCGGGACCAGGAATCACTTGAATTTCTGGCTGCGAGTGGGGTACCGGGTGAGATATTGCCCGATATGGCACATGAGCTTTGGGAAAACGCGGCGTTTTTTCCATTCCCTTACACGATCGGAACTGGTGAGCTCCAACAAACACGCATCGACTTGGAGGGGGGGAGCAGTCAAGCTGGCGCCAAAGGTGGTTTCGATTGGGATGACACCCAATCTTCTCGCGACAGGATATTATACAAGGTATTTTGTGCTTGGCGGCGTCTCAATCCCGTTCCGCGATCAGCTCCCAGCTATAAGGCATGGTATGTTTTGCGGGATCGCGTCATCGGCAATGGCGTCGAACATTTCCAGAAGTTTGAAAGTGTCAGGACCGACCGCTTACACGGTATGATTTTGTCATCACTGCTTTCCAAGCCGATATATTTTGATGATCGCAACAACAAATATCGGAAACTCCATCGATATCATACCAAGTGGCTCTCAGGGTCACCGTTAGTTACATCGGCTTGAGCTCTCGGAGGGACCATGAGCTCAAGACTGATATTTGGCCTTTCAGCCAACCTGGCAGGCGGCCTCGTGCCGATGGCGGTGACGTTGATCGTCACACCATTTTACCTTCATTTGGTCGGCCTGGAGCGTTTCGGCATATTATCTCTCATTTGGCTGCTGCTCGGATATCTCGGCATCTTTGACTTTGGTTTTGGGCGGACTGTAGCGAGTGCGGTCGCTCGCGAAAGTGACGAGCACCGACGGGCGGATTTTTTTTGGACCGGGCTTGCACTTAGCACCCTTGGCGGACTAGCGGGTGCATTTCTCGCTTATTGCATCGGCCGTTTCTTCTTCGACCGCATCTTTTCCGTGAGCGCTGACTTAAGTGGCGAAATTGGAACGGCACTCCTGACACTTGTGGCTATTTTGCCATTCGTGACCATTTCCTCGGTGCTGACTGGATACCTTCAGGGACGGGAACAATTCGGAAAACTCAATATCGCCCAGTCAGCAGGCACAATTTTGTTTCAGACTGCGCCGCTTCTGGCGGGGTGGCTGGTTTCGGTCGAACTTCCGTGGCTCGCCGTGGGCGCTCTTCTGGGAAGGGTCGGAGGCGTTGTTCTGCTCTTTGCGTACTGCCTGTCATTGTCAAAAGAAGCGCGAGTGCCGCGTTTTAGTATCTCCGATGTCCGCCCCATGCTTAGCTTCGGCGGCTGGACGATGGTCTCCGGCGTCATGAACCAGCTTATGCTAACCATGGACCGGTTTGTTATCGGTGCAGTTTCCTCCCTGCACGCGGTTGCCATATATAGCTTGCCGTATAATGTAATCATTCGGGTCACGCTCATCCCATATAGCTGGTTCTCGGTATTATTCCCGCGCTTCGCCGCAGCCAAACACGATGAAGAAGCTCGGCAGATACTTGAATTCGGAAGTCGTGTGATGTTTCTTACCATCACCCCGATTACCGTCTGCGGCTTAATCTTTCTTAAGCCTTTTCTGGACCTTTGGGTTGGCAGAGAAATAGCTGACCAGGCCGTCCCTCCGGGCACCATACTCATGGCTGGGTTCTGGTTCTACGCAATGACATTCATGCCCCTCGCATTCTTCCAGTCACGCGGCAAGGCTCGCGTGCCGACCCTTGCATATGCGATCGAGTTTGTTGTTTTCGTTCCACTTCTATACTTCGCCGTTGCCAAGGCTGGCGTAATTGGCGCTGCTGGTGCGTGGGTTTTTCGCACCATGCTCGACGGGATCATTCTTTACTGGGCTGCAAATAGAGTGACGGTCTACTGGAAGAATTTCGCCCTCGCCATGCCCTGTCTTTTACCAGTTTCACTGTTTGAGTTACTGGGACGCGATCTGGAATATTACAACGCCCTGAAATCCTTCCTTCTGATCGGATCGCTTGTTTATATCGCGTTTTGTCTCCTGCCCTCCGAACGTGGGATGGTCGTGCAGTTTATAAGATCGGTAAGGCGGAAGGCTCTTTGATTAAGGCACTTCGTAATTAAACATATTTCAAAATTTTCATGCACTGCAAAACTTCACCTTGCGATAGCGAAATGAATTGATAGACTACGGCTAAATTCATATCTGCCTGCTTTTTTTACTTTTATCTTTTTTTAGAAAAATACATTGTTTGATAGGGTTACTTTTGAACATTTCACTTGTGACGTCCACAATGCATCGCCCTCGACAAATCGGCGAGCTTTTGGAATCCCTAAAAATCCAGTCGGTACCAGCAACTCAGATCATTGTCGTTGATCAAAGTTCTGATGACGGTACCGAGGAGGTCGTGAAGCGCTTTGAAGGCAGTCTTCCGGTTCTATATATCCGGGACAGCCGCAAAGGGCTTTCTCGCGGCCGCAATCTAGGGCTTGAACATGTTACCGGCGATATCGTCGCCTTTCCAGACGACGACTGCATCTATCTGACGGATACCTTAAAACGGGTAAGCTCCGCATTCCTCGATGACGGCGACCTAGGTGTCTACACGGGCATGAGCATCACTCCTGCCGGCGTGCCTTCGCAAGGCCGTTGGGGGATGGTGCCGCATGTCATCAATCGCTTCAATATCTGGACCAGCCAAACCTCCTACACAACGTTCTACCGCGTGCCGACCCTCAAAAAAGCAGGCCGGTTCAACGAAGATCTTGGCGTTGGTTCTGGCACGGTATGGGGTGCTGGCGAAGAAACGGAACTATTGCTACGCGCACTGCGCGACGGTGCAAAGGGTTTTTATGATCCGGGCCTGCGCATCATGCATCCCGAACCGCTGGCGATTTTTGACGACGTCGCGATGAAACGTGGGCGCCTTTATAACCGAGGCTTTGGGCGAGTAATGCGCATGGAGGCGTATCCGCTCTGGTTCATCACCTATATGGCGGGCCGTCCGCTCATCGGCGCCATGGCCGCCCTCGCCAAAGGACAGCTGGGGCAAGCGCGTTATCGTGCCAGCGCGTTTCGCGAGCGCCTGCGCGGCTGGGCCGACGATCCTAACCGGCAAACACACCGTAATCACTAACTCTCGAAAACGGCTCTAACGGGATGGTATTGGTTTGACCGCATTACAGCCCAAACATTTCATTGCCATGATTGCGGACACCGTGTTGTCGGCAAGAGAGCCGTTTGGCTGCGCGAAAGTGATTGGGGCCGCACCGTCCCTGGTAAGTGGTCGCTATGCCGGATGGAGCGCATCTGTTGTTCCACAACAGAAAACAGCCCCCGGTCTGCGGGTAGATTCTTCCGATGGCTTTCCTGAAATCGATCATTCGACGGTCAACTACGCTTGCCATGAAGCAAACCTCCATCAGCACAGCAGCTCAGGCGCGCGCGCCAGGGCAACAACCAAGGAACCCTTAACGTGCGTCTGAGAAGTGGTGACACATATGCGCCCACCACAACTGTTTTTGCAGACCGGCGGTGGCCTGAAGAAACGGGCATCGGAAAGGTGCAGACCGAAATTGAGGCACGGCTTCCGGCCGACCTGCGCATAGTTGATGTTAAGGTGCGAGGACGGATAGGTTCGCCCTTGTCGCCGCTCTCTATCAGTCACTCGCTTGCCGGACGTGGCGGCAAAGGCGTGTTTTTCAGCGCGGGCTTCGTACCACCGCTAGTTACTAAACTTCCATCAGTGGTCGTTGTGCACGATCTCACCCATCGCCGTTTCTATGGCAAAACCAAGCGCGCTTATTATGACCTGATCTATAGGCCGCTGTACCGACGCTGCGCGGCAGTTATTTGTGTTTCAGAATATACAAGACAGGAGTTCATGGACTGGTCTGGAATGCCTTCAGACAAAGTCCATCTTGTTTATAATGGCACTGAACAGATGTTCCGCGAAGACGGGCTGAGACACAGCCCCGGCTACCCTTACATCTTCTACGGCGGCAATCACCGCAGCTACAAGAACCTGGACAGGCTCGTGCGAGCCTATGCAACCTCCAGCCTGCCCGGCCGGGGAATAAGACTGGTTCTGACCGGAAATCCCAATAATGAGCTTCAGGCGCTGGCCACCGAGCTTGGCATCGACCGGAATTTGATTTTCACGGGCCGACTGCCATCCGAGCAGATCCCTTCACTCTACAGAGGGGCACTCGCAGTCGCCTATGTCTCGCTGTTCGAGGGCTTCGGACTTCCAATCGTCGAGGCATATGCGTGTGGGGTACCGGTCATAACCTCAAATGTTTCGGCCATGCCGGAAGTCGCAGGCGGGGGCGCGCTTCTGGTGGATCCACAGTCCGTGGAAGAGATCAGGGAAGGGCTTGATCGGATCACCTCTGACGAAGCCTTCCGGCAACACCTTATCACGAGCGGCCGCAAGAGACGGGAAGATTTCGATTGGGGCGTATCGGCTCGACACCTTTGGGAAATAGTGAAGGGGGCTGCCATCTAGGCGGTAATTCGGAAACATGGTGAATATTATGGCCAAACGACAGAGACTTCACGTCATCCTTGTCAATTTCCGTACGCCAGAATTGACGATCCGCAGCGTCGGTTCGATACGGGAACGGGGTATCGCCAAGGCTGAAAATATTACTGTCGTCGAGAATTGCTCGGGCGACGATTCAATGCGCCTGATGCAAACCGCCATGCCGGATATCGAGATCAAGGCATCACTGGTCAATGGCGGTTTCGGTGCCGGTGTTAATTTTGGTGCTGCGGGAATAGACGCGGACTATTTGCTGATACTCAATCCCGACACCTATTTCGAGATGGATAGCGTAACACCTGTACTTGATCACATGGACGCCATGCCGGACATCGGAATTGCGGGTCTGGATTTGATCAATCCCGATGGTAGTCGGCAATACGGCGCCCGACGCTTCTACTCGGTACTGGACATCGCTACCCGACGCTTCGGTCAACTTCGTCCATTGATGAAGAGCCGTATAAATCGCCATCTCATGCTCGACGAAACCGATAGAGGCGAACCATTCAATGCTGAATGGGTGATGGGTACGGGTTTCATCATAAGGCGCGACCTGTTTAATCGGCTCGGCGGCATGGAGGAAAACTACTTCCTCTATATGGAGGACGTAGACCTGTGCGCACGCACCTGGATGAGCGGCCGTCGTGTGGTCTATTTCCCAGGCCTTCCACTTGTCCATGATCACCAGCGCCAAAGCGCAGCAAGCCCGTTAAGTTTCGCCGGCCGAGCACATATCCGCAGCCTATTGTTGTTTGCGCGGCGCTTCCATTTGCCACTGTTTCGCTCTCCCGGAATTGCAAACATCATCAGCAGCGGCCGCAAAAAACGGTGGTCGGAAGAACCGCCGACTAACGTGTTTACAACGACGTCTATTGATCTCTGAAGTCGATAGAACAAGCGGAAGATGGAAAAATGCAGTTTGAAAGACTGGATATACCTGACGTGATTTTGATCACGCCGAAGAAGTTCGGGGATGAGCGCGGATACTTTATGGAGTCTTTCCGGAAGAGCCTGTTCGAGGAAGCCGTCGGAAATTTTGACTTCGTTCAGGACAATCAATCCCTGTCAGCGGACGCAGGCACGATCCGTGGACTCCATTTCCAGCTGGAACCCAAAGCGCAGGGTAAACTGGTCTCCTGCGTCACTGGCGCCATCCTTGATGTAGCGGTCGATATCCGCACCGGATCTCCTACCTACGGACACCACGTGACGGCCGAACTTACCCCCGACAATGGGCAAATGCTCTGGGTTCCGGCAGGCTTCGCGCATGGCTTTTGCACGCTCGAGGCGAATACCAAAGCCAGTTACAAGGTCACAGAATATTATAGTCCCGAACATGATCGCGGTCTCGCATATGACGACCCCGAGATCGGCATAAACTGGCCGATCGCCAGCGGCAAAGCGGTCTTGTCAGCCAAAGACCGCCGCCAGCCTACACTGGCGGAGCTTGGCGCCGTGTTCACCTATTCACAGAGTTCTATCGGTTCATTGGAAGGGTAGCCCATATGCGTGTTCTGGTAACCGGGGGTGCCGGCTTCATAGGTTCTGCTGTTGTTCGTCACCTGGTGCTCGACAAAGGCTACGAGGTTCTAACGGTCGACAAGCTTACCTATGCGGGTACACTGGCCTCTCTTCAGAAGATTATCGATCATCCCAGACACCATTTTTTGAAAGCGGATATATGCGACAGTTCGGCGATCCATGATGCGTTCGAAAGCTTCCGTCCGCAACGTGTCATGCACCTTGCCGCTGAAAGCCACGTGGATCGCTCAATCACCGGCGCACGCGATTTTGTCGAGACCAATGTGTTGGGCACATTCAATATGCTCGAGCATGCACGTTGTTTTTGGTCGAGCCTGAAGGCCGACGAGAAAGAACCATTCAGATTTCTGCACGTCTCCACCGACGAAGTCTACGGCTCGCTCGGACAGGAAGGTCTTTTCACGGAGGAGACCCCCTACGATCCGAGTTCGCCTTACTCGGCATCCAAGGCCTCTTCCGATCATCTGGCGAAAGCCTGGGCCCGGACCTATGGTCTGCCGGTCATCGTCTCCAACTGCTCCAACAACTACGGCCCGTACCATTTCCCGGAAAAACTCATCCCACTCGTGATCCTCAACGCCCTGGCGGGAAAGGCGCTGCCAATATACGGGACTGGCGCCAATATTCGGGACTGGCTCTATGTCGAGGACCACGCCCGGGCGCTTGATCTCATCTCCGAGAAAGGCCGCATAGGCGAGACCTATAATGTGGGCGGTCGAAACGAGAGACGCAACATTGATGTCGTCGAGCGAATTTGTGCGTTGATGGACGAGTTTAATCCATCAGGTGCGCCACATGCACGGCTGATAACTTATGTGACCGACCGCCCCGGTCACGACGCTCGTTATGCCATCGACGCCACCAAGCTCGAAGTCGAGCTTGGATGGACGGCGCAAGAGAATTTCGACACCGGCATCGAAAAGACCGTCAAATGGTACCTGGACAATCAGTGGTGGTGGGAGCCGCTGAGACAAGATTACTCCGGAACACGGCTCGGATTGATTGAACAGCAGATCAAGGTCGCGTCATGAGCCAGCGGCTGCTTGTGACTGGAATACACGGACAGATCGCAATGGCGCTGGCTGAACGCGCTGTGCTCAACGGATCTTTCGAGATTGTCGCCCTTGGTCGCCCTCAACTTGACCTAGCCGACCCTTCAACGGTGGGTGCAGCGATCGAAATGGCATCGCCAGACATTATCGTATCGGCGGCAGCGCATACTGCGGTTGATCAGGCAGAATCGGAAGAGGAACTTGCCACACGCATCAACAGTCTCTCAGCAGGAGAGATTGCAAAGGCCGCCCATCGGCTTGGCGTGCCAGTCATCCAGATTTCCACCGACTATGTTTTTGACGGCCAAAAGAGCACGCCGTATTTGGAAGACGATCCCGTCGCTCCAGTCGGGGTTTATGGACGCTCCAAGCTTGCTGGAGAAATAGCGGTTCGCGCCGCAACAGACGAGCATGTGATCCTTCGCACTGCCTGGGTTTACAGCCCATTCGGCAAAAATTTTCTGAAGACGATGTTACGGCTGGCGGAAACGCGCGAAAACCTTTCAGTTGTCGACGATCAGATCGGTAATCCGACCTCAGCTCTCGATATCGCCGATGGCATACTCACAGTGGCCTCCAATCTTCTATCGGATCAATCACGCAGGCTCCGCGGCACTTTCCACATGAGTGGATCCGGTGCAGCAAGCTGGGCTGACTTTGCCGAAGAGATTTTTTCCCACGCCCGCTTGCAAAACGGTCCGTTTGCGACAGTGACGAGGATCGCAACAAGCGACTATCCCACGCCTGCAAAACGTCCGGCGAACTCGCGGCTCGATTGCTCGCGATTGCGGGATCTGCACGGCATCGTTTTACCCAATTGGCAAAGTTCGACCGCTCAGATTGTCGAACGGTTGATCGCCGAATTGCGAGCATAAGTCACCTTATCAAGACAAACGGAGAAAGCACGGCATGAAGGGCATCATACTTGCGGGCGGAAGCGGAACACGATTGCATCCGATGACTTCGGTCCTCTCGAAGCAACTCATGCCGATCTACGATAAACCGATGATTTTTTATCCGCTGTCGACGCTAATGTTGGCCGGCATCCAGGACATATTGATAATCTCGACACCCCGCGACCTGCCCAACTTCCAGGCGCTTCTGGGGGACGGTTCACGCCTCGGGATTTCATTGACCTACGCCGCGCAGCCGACGCCCGACGGCCTTGCCCAAGCCTTCGTTATCGGCGCCGATTTCATAGGCTCCTCGCCCTCATGTCTCATTCTGGGTGATAACATCTTCTACGGCCATGGTATAAGCGACGTGATCAAGGATGCGGCCTATCGCCTGGACGGAGCAACAGTGTTCGCCTACCAGGTTAACGATCCAGATCGATATGGCGTCGTTGAGTTTGATAGCTCCATGAAGGCAATTTCGATCGAGGAAAAGCCTGCCGTACCGAAATCCAACTGGGCGGTAACCGGGCTCTACTTTTACGACAATGACGTCATCGACATCGCGGCTAACCTGAAGCCGTCGGCGCGAGGCGAATTGGAGATCACAGACGTGAACCGTGAATATCTTGACCGTGGAAAGCTCAATGTCGAACTTATGGGCCGCGGTTACGCCTGGCTCGATACCGGAACACCCGATAGTCTTCTGGAAGCCAGTGAATTCGTAGCGACACTCGAACGCCGTCAGGGCTTCAAAATCTGCTGCCCAGAAGAAATTGCCTATCGCATGGGCTTCATAACTGAAGATCAAACGCGAAAACTCGCGGAGGGCTACGGAAAGAGCAGTTACGGTCGCTATCTTTCCAAACTGCTTGGCTAGAGCATTTCCAGGAAGAGTGCGTAGCGGCTGTACGCCCAGAAAATACGCGAAACAAATCTGGAGCGCGTCCGACGTTTCACCGTAACTGGATGCGCTCTAAGCTGTTTATGTGTCTACGTTTCCGGATACAAAGCACTATGCCACGTCGATGATTTCAATTTCCTTCCCACCCAAACTGACCAGATCACCGGCCGCTTTGCCCATCAACGCCCGGGCGACAGGGGAAACATAAGACATCGATCCCGCAGCGGGATCGGCCTCGTCTTCACCGACAATCCGGAATTGTTGCGTCCGTCCGTCATCGCGGCTGAAGGTTACCAGGCTGCCAAAGGCGACGATGCCGTCCGCAGGCGGGTGCGGCATGAGTTGGGCGGTGCGGAGACGCTCCGCGTAATACCTGATATCGCGCAGGGGGCTGGCGGAAAGCCGCCTCCTTTCATTGACGTCCTCAATGGCGTTGGCCGCTTCGCAAGCTTCACGCGCGGCGTGCAGTTGCAGTTCCAGCGCTTTCAGTCCGGCCTCGGTCACCAGATTGGGATGTGGCGAAATCACCCGATCGGGCAGAACCGTCTCGGCTGCTGTTTCGGCACTGTCTTCCTTGGTAAAGGCTACACTCAATCCTGGCACTCCAATGTCGTTGAGATGCCGCTTGGACATCTCTCTCCAGTCCAGTTTTGCCATTGCTCCCCGCGACGGAGCAAGAGCGCAACCGCAAGAAACCCGCATAGAGGGAACATACCCCTCATTTCTGGCTCTAACGGGAGGCTTTTTGCCCTGCTAGGTTGTCTTGCAGGAGGAGTGAGGACACCAACGCTAACGAACAGGAGACGGCAATGGCCCGGACAGTAGTGAATGCGCTTGGGGATACGCTCTATTATAGCGACAGTTCCACCGGATTTTTCTCCGCCACGGGTTCCGGCCCACTGCTCACCGGCACCGGCGGTAACGATTCCATGTGGGGCGATAGTTCCGTCAATGTGACGATGGCGGGCGGCACGGGCGATGATATCTATTATCTCTATTCCAGCATCAACCGCGCTGTGGAAAATGCCGGGGAAGGCATCGATACGATCGATACCTGGATGAGCTACACCCTGCCCGACAATTTTGAGAATCTCAGGGTGACGGGCGATGGCCGTTACGCTTTCGGAAACGCGCTCGATAACATCATCACGGGTGGATCGGGCAGCCAGACGATCGATGGCGGAGCTGGCAATGATGTTCTGATCGGCGGCGGTGGAGCCGACACTTTCGTCTTCACAAGCGGCAACGGCACCGATCTCATCATGGATTTCAGCGCCAACGATACGATCCGGCTTAACGGTTACGGCATCACATCCTTCGATCAACTCGTCAGCAATGCCACGCAGCAAGGCAGCGATCTGTGGCTGAATTTTTCGAATGGCGAAGCCGTCGTTCTTGCCGGAACGACCATCGACGACCTTCAGGCGAACCAGTTCGAACTCAGTCTCGACCGGTCATCTCTGACCCAGACCTTTGCCGATGAATTCAATGCACTGTCACTGCGTAGCGGCGATCAGGGAACCTGGGATGCCAAATATTGGTGGGCTCCGGAAAAGGGAAGTTCGCTGACGACGAATGGCGAGGCGCAATGGTATATCAACCCCGCTTATGCCGGCACGTCGGAGGTCAATCCGTTCAGCGTCGAAAACGGCGTGCTGACCATCACTGCTGCGGAAACGGCACAATCAGTCGCCGATGAAGTCGAGGGTTATGATTATACCTCCGGCATGCTGAACACCTATTCCTCCTTCAGCCAGACCTATGGATATTTCGAAATCCGCGCCGATATGCCGACCGACCGCGGCGCATGGCCAGCCTTCTGGCTTCTGCCGGAGGACGGATCCTGGCCGCCGGAACTCGATGTCATTGAAATGCGCGGCCAGAATCCCAACACGCTGATCATGTCCACCCATTCGAACGCCACCGGTGAACAGACATCGGTCGTCAACAATGTCAGCGTGCCGAGCACGGAAGGGTTTCACACCTACGGCGTGTTGTGGGATGCCGAACATATCACCTGGTATTTCGACGATGTCGCCGTGGCGCAGGCGGATACGCCTGATGATATGCACGACCCCATGTATATGGTCGTCAATCTTGCCGTCGGCGGCATGGCGGGAACGCCGTCAGCCAATGATTTCAGCGACGGCTCACAGATGATGATCGATTATATCAGGGCCTATTCACTTTCAGACTGGGCCGCCTGACAAAAACGCCGGCAGTCGCGTCCAGAACTGCCGGCGTTTAGACGTCAGCCTGCAGAGGCTGCGTCTTTTTCAGGTTCTTTATTCAGCCGCAAGCTGCGTGCCTACAGCGTTCAGCGACATCAGATGCTGCGCCGTTTTGAGGCTTGCGGGCTGCTCGGCCCGGTAACGGCGGCTGATTTCCATCATCAGCACCGTACCCGGCAGGAAGGTGAGCTCCGAGAAGATGCTCTCCCACTCAATATCACCCCAGCCGAGCGGCATGTGGAGGTCGCCGATACCGAGCGCTGTATTTTCCTGCGTGAAATAGGCCTCGTAGAAGCCCTGCGGCCGGCCGAAGGAATCGTGCACATGCAGGTGGCCGGCGACCGGAGCCATGGCGCGAAGCTGCTCGCGGAAATCGAGACCACGATAGGTGGATTCGAGATAGGCATGGCTGAAATCGATCAGCGCCACGAGATTATCGTGACCCACGGCCTTAACGGTCGCTGCCACTTCGGCCGGCGTCTGGCGATATTGCCCCGGTTCGGTGGTGAAGATGTTCTCCAGTGCAACGCGCACGCCATTGGGCTTGCAGAATTCCGCAAGTTCGAAAAGCGCTTCCCGCTCACGGCTGTCGGCATCGGCCCGCTCGGCAATCTGGTCGGCACGCAACGCACCACCATGCTGAACCAGGATGCCCGCGCCGATACGGTTACAAAGGACAGCGAGCGCCTTGGCGGCATCGATCTGGTAACGGCACGTCACCGGGTCCATGAAATTGGACGAAACCAGGCCATGCACGGTGTAACGAAAATCGAACTGCTTTGCGAGCGCCACGAAACGGTCGGCGCGCTCCTCGATGATGCGGCCGCCCGCAATCAGATCGAGGCTCGTCACGGCGATTTCAACGGTATCGCAGCCAATATCCGCAAGTGCGCGCAGATCACTTTCAAGCGTGGCCAGTTCACCGTCGTCGGAGCCGGCGTTGAAACCGGTACCAATAAGATTGCTCATGTCATCATCTCCAGGGATAGAAATTATGCAAGTTCACGCCGCCGCACGGGCGCGGCGCGCCGTATCGAACAAATCCGGTCTGTCGATATTGACGTAGTCTACCCCGGCCAATGCAATCTCATTATGAAGGTCGACGTCATCCCCGCCATAATAAACCATGACTTCGAGACCGGCCTTGCGGCACGCCGCGACAAGCCCCGGCCGCCGCATCTGCTCCGGCGTGATCTCTATGATCGAGGCATGGTGCACGGCCGCCGCCAGCGAGGGGGACCTGGCGATATCGAGCAACATCATCTTGCGGAATTCAGGCGCGGCTGCCTGCAGGCCCCGGCGCATATCCTCCGAAAATGAAAAGAAGAAAGTATCGCGCACCATGCCGAGATCCCGTACCAGCGCGGCAACCTTGACGGGATCGCAATATTTCAGCTCGACATAAACACCGCAGCGGCCTCGCAAATGGCGCAGATAGGCATCGAGACGCGGCACGACCGCCCCTTTGAAACCTTCCCCGAACCAGCTGCCCGCATCCAGCGCATCGATCTCGCCCGACAGGGCATGGCCGATCGGCCCCTTACCATCGGTGGTACGGTCCAGCGTTTCGTCGTGGAAGACATAGAGCACCCCATCCGCACTCTCGCGCACGTCAAGCTCGATATAGTCCGCGCCCTGCTGCAGGGCGAGATCGGCGGCGGCAAAGGTATTTTCGGGCGCGAACTTGTTGGCGCCGCGATGGGAGACGATTTTGGGCATGGAATTTCCTGTCAATTTACGGGCTCCGGCTCTCGCGCCGGAATGGTCGAATTGTGAGAAAGATCGGCGTGCAGCCCGGCAATGCGATTGCCGGTAGCATCAAAAACGAGGGTGAGGCCTGATTTGCAGCTGATGCCGACCCGATCACCCGGCGCGTGCCTTATCGTCTCGCCATATTCCAGCGCGTGGATCACGCCCGCGGGCGTGTCGATCGTGTAGAACACCTCACGCCCCATCGGCTCGACGGTGGTGACCGGTCCTTCCAGCCGCGCTTCGGCGGATTTGACGAGCGTAATATCCTCCGGGCGCAAACCGAAAGTGATCTCGCCGTCGCAACGGGCATTGATGTCGAACCTGGCGTCGCCAATCTGCAACTGCTCGCCTTTCGCCTGCCCCTTCAGCAGATTCATCGGGGGAGTACCGATAAAACCGGCGATGAACAGATTGTCGGGCCGGCGATAAAGATCATCGGGCGTGCCGATCTGGGCGATAGAGCCGTTATTCATGCAGATGATCCTGTCCGCCATGGTGATCGCTTCGATCTGGTCATGGGTGACGATCAGCGTCGTGATGCCAAGACGCTTCTGGATGTTTTTCAGCTCGGCGCGCATGGCGATGCGCAGGGTGGCGTCAAGATTGGAGAGCGGCTCGTCGAGAAGCAGGATATTCGGCTCCTTGACCAGCGCCCGGGCCAGCGCGACACGCTGCTGCTGACCGCCGGAAAGCTGCGAAGGTCGCCGGTCGAGCAGCGCGCCGATCTGCACCAGGCTCGCAGCCTCTTCCACCCGCCGCGCCACGTCCTCGCGCGGCACATTCTTGAAACGCAGCGGAAAGGCGATGTTCTGCCGTACCGTCAGGTTGGGATAAAGCGCATAGGACTGAAAGACGATGCCGACATTGCGATCGCGTGCATCGATGCGGTTGACATTGTGGCCGTCGAAAGCGATCTCACCGCCGCTCGGCGCGTAAAGCCCGGCCAGCAGGAAAAGTGTGGTCGATTTTCCGCATCCGGAAGGACCGAGAACGGCGACGAATTCACCATCTTCGATGGAGACCGTCATCGGTTGCAGAACCCGGGTGTCGCCCCAGCTCTTGGTGACTTTGTCGAGAGTGATCCTGGCCATGGTGATTATCCTTTGATCCCGCCGATATTCATCTGGGTGATGTATTTCTGCGTGAAGACGTAAATGATCAGCACAGGCAGCAGATAAACGACGCCGACGGCGGCGATCATGCCGAAGTTCACGCCCACGCTGTCCTGTGCCACGAAGAAGAGATAAAGGCTCATCGTCATCTGGCTTTTTTCGATGAGCAGGGTCTGGACGAAGACATATTCCTCCCAGCCACGCAGAAAGGTGAAAGTGGCGACCGCGATCAGCCCGCCTCTCACCTGCGGCATTACCACCATGCGGAAGGCCTGAAAGCGGGTCGCGCCATCGGTGACGGCGCTCATTTCGATGTCCCAGGGGACATTGTCGAAGAAGCCCTTGAGAACGAAGATGGCGAAGGGCAGCTCCAACGCGCTCATGACCAGCACGACGCCGAAGAGATTGTTGAGCAGGCCCATGTAATGCAACTGCACGAAGATCGCGACGGTGAGCGCCAGCGCCGGAAAGGCATGCAGGAGCAAAAGCCCGCGCAGGACGTTTTCACGCCCGGCGAAGCTGAAGCGCGACAGGGCATAGGCGGCGGGCGTGGCGACCAGCGCGACGATCAGGGTCTGGGAAGCGGCAAACAGCAGCGAACTCTGCAGGGCCGTCCAGACGGATGGCATCAGCGCGATGCGCGTGCTGCCGGTTTTCTCGATATCGCGGCTCCACAGAAAGCTGTAGTTCTCGATGGTCAGATGCGGCAGAACCAGAACGAAAACCAGTGTCGCCACCACGGCGGCGAGCGCCAGCCAGAGCAGCATGGGATTGCGCAGGCGGGTGGAAAAAAGCGCAACCGCAACCGCCCCGCAATAGGCAAGAGCCGCGATTGCGCCGCTGCGCCACAGCACAAGCCGGCTGAGATTGTCGTCTGAGGTCGTGAACGACTTCACCACCAGCCATAGATAGGGCAGGAGAACAGGGGCCGAAACCACGGTCAGGAACACGAGGATGACAGGCAGAAAGCTGGCGCGATGGGCAAGGCCGCGCCTTTCAAGCCGCGTCCAGTCCGGCTGCAGACCAGGCACGCGCCCGGCATGGGTTTGGGTATCGGCGAGCGTCATCACAGCACCTCGATTTTAGGGGGAGCAAAGGTCGAGCGCATATTGGTGAGGCGCCATTGAACCAGCGTCACCGCGACGCCGATGGCCATCAGGCCGAGCGCGAGTGCGGCGCCATAGGCATAAGCACCGTTTTCGAAGGCGCGACGGTAGATATAAAGCGCATAGGTGGTGCTGTCGTAGACCGGGCCGCCGCCGGTGATCAGCAGAATATATTCATAGGTCGTCATCAGTGAGAGCGCCTGATAAAGCGTGACAAAACGGATCGGCGCGGAGAGAGCCGGTGCAACGACATGGCGAAGCACGCCCCACTCGCTGGCGCCGTCGATGCGCGCGGCATTGGCAAGGTGCGACGGTATGGAGCGGATAGACGACGTCAGGATGACCATGGCGAAGGACGCACCGACGACGCCGTTCGCCACCACCACCAGAATAAGCGGAAAGTCGTTGCGCAGGTTGAGCACGGGTGCGCCGAGCGCGCCAAGGAACTGGTTGAGCAGTCCGGAAGATGTGGGATCGGCGATCCAGATCCAGAGCACGCCGTAGAGCACGGCCGGACTCATGCGCGGCAGAAGCCACAGGCCGCGAAAGAAATTGCCAAGCCGGTCCGGCATCGCCGTCGTCGTAACGGCCAGAAGCGCACCGAGGCTGATATTGAAGATGAACAGGGTCGCTCCGACATAGATGAGCGTCGTCAACAGCACGATCGGCAGGCGTATGTCGCGCTGGACCATACGCTGGAAATTCTCGGCCGTGAATTTGCCGATCTTCAGATTGGCGCCCATATCGGTGAATGCGATCACCAGATTGACGACGATCGGGGCCAGAAAGAAAAGGCCGAGCAGAAGAAGAGCCGGCGCCAGATAAAAGATCGGCCGGGCCGGGCGGCGCGCCCTGAGCTGAAATTGGGACATCACAATATACCGGTGAGAGCGCAAAAGTGCCGCCCGGCAAGGCCGGGCGGCGTGGTCGAGGGCAAACTCAGTTGCTTGCGGTTTCGCGGATTTCGACGTCTGCGCCGAATTGCAGTTCCAGTTCGTCGGCAATGAAATCGACCGCCTGGGCCGCCGTCATCTTGCCGGTTTCGACCGCCTGCAGACCGCTGAACAGCACCTTGTTATAGCTGCTGAACTTGGTGTGGTTGGGCACGAACTTCGCGAATTTCATCATCGGCGAGGCGGCGGAGAGTGCCCAGTTGTCCTTGTACTTCGGCATCGCCGTCTGGGCGTTGCTGATGGCCGTGTGATAAGAGGTCACGGCGTGTTCGTTGTTGAAATAGGGCAATGTCGCGAGCGCCACGAGATCGGCGGCTATATCGGGATTGGTGCCCTTCGGGTTGAGGGTATAGAGCAGCGGATGCGACAGGTTGGCCGGCTTACCGCCCTTTTCGGCGGCCGGAGCGGCGATCCAGCCGATCTTGTTGAAATATCCCTTGCCGTCGGTCGGCCAGGTCGCGCCGTTCTTTTCACCCACCTGCCAGGCAACCGCCCAGACGCCCTGATGGAAGATGAAGGACTTTTCCGTTTTGAAGGCGGTCTGGATCGCTTCCCAGCTCATGGCCGTATTGTCGACCGGGGTGACGCCCTGCTTGGCATTGCGCTCGTACCAGCCGAGCGCCTTGACCATCTCGGCCTTGGGGAACAAGAGCTTGCCGGTCTTTTCGTCCATGAACTTCACGCCATAGGACTGGAACACCATCAGGTAGTCGATGCCGACATTCGGACGGTGCAGCATGCCGTATTGCGCAACCTTGCCGTCCACCACTTCCTTCGACAGCGCCGTCAGATCGTCGAGCGTGAATTCACCGGCGTCGACCTTGGCCGGCAGGCCCTCGATGAAAGCCTCATCCTTGCCGATCTTGCGCAGCATGTCCTTGTTGTAGAAGAACATGCGGATTTCCGCATCCTGCGGAACGCCGTAAATCTTGCCGTCCGTCGCCCTGGCGGAATCCCACAGAACCGGCAGGATATCGCCATAGACCCAAGGCGTAGCGGCGATCTTGCCTTCCATCGGCATGGCGTAACCGTCCTGCGCGAACTGGCCGATCCACTCATGCGGCAGAACGTATATGTCCGGCCCCTGGCCGACAGAAAACGCCTTCAGCGTATCGAGTGCCAGGGCGTCCCAGCCCTGTACGCTACTGTTGTTGACGTCGATGACAATGCGCTTGTCGACGCCTGCGGCCTTGAACTGCGCGTTCATGATGCCGGCGGCGGCTTCGATGTTGGTGACGCGGCCAGGTCCATTCTTGTCGGCGAGCGTCCAGAGTTTGATTTTGATGTCTTCGGCAAAGGCAACAGCCGGCAAAAGCGTGCCGAGAGCGACTGTCGCCATCAAAGAAAGAGACTTGAACATGTGAACTATTCCCGTTGAAACTTTTTACTTAATTAACTTGCTTAATTAACAGCCTTATGACAGTTTTCGTCGCGAACCATTTCCGATGAAAACATCATTTAATTAAGTTGCTTAATTTACATCTTCATGACAATTCCGTGGGTGGAGTCTGGAGAGCGAAACTTTGACTGAGCGACGAAACGGCGGACTTACGGGCATCGGCACGACGCAGGGCGCGCTTCTGGGTTACATCAGGCGCAAGGGTTCGGCCTCGCGGGTCGAGCTTGCCGATCATTGCAACATAACGCCGGCCGCCGTCAGCATGATGACGCGCAATCTGCTCGAGCGTGGAATCATCGTGGAGGGCGCGCGACGGCAGGAGGGGCGCGGCGCGCCCCATATCGATCTGCTGCTCAAGAAAAACGTCGGTTATGCCCTTGGCGTGCACGCCAATTGTTATCTGGTGATGTTGACGCTCCTGAATTTCGGCGGCGAGATCGTCGGCGAATTGCGGCTGCGCGGCTCCTATCGTGCATTTTCCGATGTGCAGAAGGCGCTTCAGGAAGGATCCGAGGAACTACTGGCAAAAAACGCGATCGACAGGAAGGACCTGATCGGCGCCGTGATTGCCATGCCGACCCGCTTTCACAGAGAGGCCGCGTCGCTCGATCTGGCCGAAGAGGTGATTTCCTGGGCAGATTCGGACCTTTCCGCCATGCTGCGCGAAGCGTTGCCCTGCCCGGTGATCATCGAAAACGACGCCAACGCCGCCGCCATGGGCGAACTCACGCTCGGCAACACGGCCGGGCATGAAAATTTTGCCTATATCTACCTGTCCGAAGGCATTGGCGGCGGCGTCATCATCAAGAACGAGCTTTATCGCGGTTATCTCGGCAATGCCGGCGAGATCGGTGCCTTGCGCAACCGCAACGTTTCGCGACCCTCCTTCGAAGATCTGGCTGCATGGTGCCTCAAGCATGTGGGCGAAAAACCCGCAGGGCGCGCGCCCGATGTCTGGACGGATTATCTGTCGCGCAATCCGGCCGTGCTTGATGCGTGGCTTGAGCGGGCAGGCCCGGAGGTCGCCAGCCTTGGCTTCGCCGTCAGCGCCGTACTTGCACCCACCGCCATCTATGTCGGCGGCACATTACCGAGGATCGTGCGTGAAAAACTGGTGGACTGGCTGGATTTCAAACGCTCGGACCCGTTCAACGGCTCGAAGGTGATACAGCCGCAGATCCTGCTGCCTGAAGTGATCGCGACAGACCCCGTTGCTTTCGGCGCGGCGGCGATGATCCTCCACGGCGTCAGCGAAACGGGCTGACGCCCCGGACCTTCCGGGTTGTCGTGCCCTAACCGAGATTGGTCACCATGAAATAGATCAGCCAGCAATGTGCGATCGCCAATGCCGCCCAGGCCCATTTTGCGACCTTGATATCGGCGTCGACGACGGTATTGCTGATCTCGCCCCCGCCAAGAGCCTCTTCCCCAACCCGATCCTCCCGCGTCAGAGACGTGGAAGAAGCCTTGGAATCCGGCTCGCTGACAATATAAAGCCTGTCGCTGCGCATCAAAGCACGCGGCTCGGCATCGACGCTTTCCGTATGGGAAAGTGCGCCCTGACGGGAGACGCCGTTCACCGCAGGAAGCTGCGATGACACCCGCCTGTTACGCATGTTACCTCGATTGGGCATCATAATTTTCCACATAATAAAAATAAAAATATTCACCGGTAAGCCCGGATAAAGCCGTGGCTTTTCCGGGCATGTCAGAAAGAGCGGCAGCTCACGCCCCGCCTATCGACCAGGTATTCCCCCATGTCCCTGCGTCTCCCCGGACACAAAGACGCCCTTGCATTCAGCGTGCCGGACTTCCCGGCAGATCACGCCTGACCGCGTAAGGCTTTGCCTCCCGCTGGATCAGGAAGACGGATTTCTCGACCGGCAGCGGCTCGACCGTCCGGTACCGTTGAAACCGCCTGGAATATTCGAACCGGATCAGCCTGCCTTCGAACTTCCCGGCCAGAACACGATAGCCGTTGACGAATTCGTTCAGGATTTCCAGTTCCTCTCCCCACAGCCAGCCACCGTAAGAGGTGCCTTCGTTCGAACGCAGCACGATCTCGAAAAAATGCCCGCCCGCCACCACCGGCATGCGGAAAAGAATATCGAGATTATCCTCGTCCTCATCGTCGCATTTTTCAGCCGATAACCTGGCATGGGCAACCTTCGCATGAACCAGCGCCGAGACCGGATAGAACGGGCGTCCCTTGAACCACATGAACTCGCTGACCGCATATCCGACATCGTCGGCACGCTGGTAAGGTTCAATACGCGGCTCGAACGCCATGTAGCTTCCGTTAAACGCTATCACTTTCGAAAATTCCCGATGCCTGCCCGCTGCATATTCGCTGCTTTCAGCCCGTCCTTCATGCTTCTGCCTGCGACAATAGGCAGGCCGCGTCACACCAGCGTCAAATGGAGCGCTATGATGACTTTCAATTTCCCGGACACGTTGTTAGATGGTGATTCATGAGGGGACGAAAGTGGCTGGGAACGCTGAACTGATACCGATCCGGCTTTTTGGCACCCCGCGCTGTGATGCGGTGCGGGAAGCATTTTTCCCGTCCAAGGGCTTTGCCCTCATCGCAGCCCTCATTCTTGCGCCCAACCAGTCGCTTTCCCGCCAGCACGCCGCATCGCTCCTGTGGGAAAATGTCGAGCAGAAACGCGCACTCGGCAATTTACGACAGCTGATTCTGCGCCTTCAGAAGCTGCCCAATGAAGACGAGTCCATCCTTCTGACCGAAGGGAACGATCTGAAGGCGGGAAAGCTGGCGCAGCGGACCGACCTTGCGATCTTTCTTGTCGGCGCGAGAGCCGAAGACCCGATGCGGCGGCTGCAGGCCCTGCTCGAATTTAGCGGCGACCTGCTGGATGGGCTGGATGCCGGGCAGGATCATCTCTACCTCTGGCTATTGTCGGAACGCCGTCGTCTCAAGGACCTGTTCTTCTCAAGCTACACGCAGCTTCTGGAGGAGCTGACCCGCTTCGGCCGCGCCAGCTCCAACGATATCGCGAGACTTGCCGAATGCGCGTGCAAGATCGAACCGGAACGCGAGGAAACCTACCGCGCCGCCATGGCCGCCTATGCGCGGATCGGAAATATCAGCGCCTGCGAGGGCATGTTCGCGCTGTTGCAGGAGCAGCTGCGTCAGGAGGCACGCTCGCCGGAAGCCGAGACCGTGGCGCTGAGACGCCGGATACAGAGCCTCGCCTCAACGATAACCACCCCCGCCGAGCCTGACGAAGCCAGCCGGCGAAAAACCACCACGAAACCGCGCGTCGCCTTCGGCCTGCCGGCCCGGGTGGACGGGCTGCCGGCATCGCCGGTCATGCATGCCTTTATCGAGGATGTCGCCAACAGCCTGGTGCGCTACCGGACCTTTACCGTCCTTTCACCACACAGCACCTTTGCGCTCTCGCGGGACCGGGCCGATGATGGTTACGCCATGCTGCGGGCCGACTACCGGATCATGTCGTCGGTTTTCGACGATACCGGCATGTCGGTGGCGCTGATCGAGGAGGCGACCGGCGAAATCGTCTGGTCGCTGGAAGTGGTTCTCACCGAGCGGCACATCCACACCGCATTTCGCCTGCTCTCCAAACAGGTGGCTGCGGCGCTTGCCCGCGAGATCGAGCGGCTACAGGTGGAACCCGACCGGAACCATAGCGGCGAGGCCTACCGGCAATTGCTGGAGGGCCAACAGCTCCTGCGCGGCAAATGCGACCTGCCGCTTCTGCGCAGAGCCCGCTCCATGTTCCGCAGAGCCGTCGATCTCGATCACGGCATGGCCGTCGCCCGCGCCCGGGTGGCGCAGAGCCTGCAGCTGGAATGGCTGATGCTGGGCGGCAACGACCCTCACCTGCTGCACCGCGCCAAGGCGGAGGCCGACGCTTCCGTGGAGATCGACCCTGCCCTCGGTGTTGGCCACTGGATGTGCGCCGTGGTGGCGCTCTACCAGCGGGATTTCGACATATCCGCCGAAAAATTCTTCGAGGCAGAGGCGCTTGCTCCCAACTCCGCCGACCTCCTGCTCCAGCATGCCGATGCACTCGCCCACTTTGGCGATGCCGAAACCGCCTGGGAGAAGTTCCAGCAGGCGATCGATCTCAACCCGCTCGCACCCGATATCTACTGGTGGGCCGGCGCCAGCATCGCCTTCAAGCGCGAGGATTACGGCGCGGCGGTGGAATTATGCGCGCGAATGGAAAATGACGAGCCGGCCCTGCGGGTTTTGACCGCAAGCCACGCGCTGCATGGCGATTTGGCCGCTGCCCGGGAAACCGGCGGCAGGCTTCAGGAAAACTATCCGGGTATGTCGGCGAGGGAGATCAGCAGCCTTTCTCCAGACCGTGACCCGATAGCGAATGAAAAATTCTATCACGCACTTCGATTAGCTGGGATCAAATAGGAGATATTATGTCCTCGCATTTCTTCATTGTCGGAAAAAAGGGCTTCGGCGTTCTTTTCATTCGCACGACGCCGCTCAGGGTTGCGTCCGTATCGCATGAGACGATCGCGGCCTATGAAGCCAGCCACCCCGGCGTGGACGGCTATGCACGCGTCGCGGCTGCGGCAAAGGCCATGCTCGTTCGCCAGGACGGCCAGCCCGAGGCTGAGCTGGACCAGGTCCAGATCCAGGGCATCGAAGCCCTCGTCGCCGGTGGCGCCGTGGTTTCCGAAGCCGATTTCGCCTTTATCGGTGAAGTCACCGACGCCGGCTGGGATTTCAACCGCATGGTGCAGGCGCCAATCGGCGCGGCGCTGAAGGCTGTCGGTCCGGCAGGTTCGGTCACCGGCGAGCTGTTCGACGCCATCCTTGCCGACGACGCCAACTCTGCGCCCTGATCGCGGTTCCGCAGCCTTGACCGCTGCCGGTGCTCCCATATCAGCGACAGCGGCTTCAAGGCATGCGGACGCATCGTTCTTCGATCCCGAACTGCTCCGGCAGTTCGGGATTACCCGTGTCGGTGACGTGACCGGTCTCGATATTATCGGCATACCCGTCTGGTTTGCGGTGCGCCCCAATTCGCGCGGGCTTTCGGTTTCGCAGGGCAAGGGACTTGTCGCGGAACAGGCGCGGCTCTCGGCGATCATGGAAGCGGTCGAAGGTGCCGTCGCTGAAGATACCCGCAAACATGTCTCCGCCTTCGGCTCTCTCGAGCAGATGCGGGCAAAAGGCGTTCCTCTCATTCCTTTCGAAACCGTCGGCCGCGTCGATCCGGAAAGGCTGGATCCTCGGCGCGAACGCGGCTGGGTGAAGGGAATATCCGTTCGCCAGCAGCAGGACGTATTTGCTCCTTACGAACTCATTGGAATGGATTTTCGCGCGGATTTCCCCTGGGATCGGCAGGCTTTCCTCATGAGTTCGCAAGGTCTCGCGGCGGGGTTTAATCATGACCATGCGGTTCTCCACGCCTTGCTCGAACTCGTTGAAAACGACGCCTGCTTTCTCGTCGATACTTTCGAAACCCGCACGATCGCGCCAGATCCGGTCACGTTTCCGGTCGGCATCGATGCGTCGTTCGACAGCCTTGTTGAACGCCTTTCAGACATTGACCTGACACCGCCCTTCTTCGACATGACGAATACACTCGGCGTGCCGGTGGTGATGGCAAGCCTTCCCCGCTCGGTTAACGCGCTGGACGGCCCCGCAACCCGCAATGCGGCGGGCGCCGCCTGCCGTCCCGCAACCTATGACGCCGCTGTTGCAGCGCTGCTCGAAGCGATCCAGTCGCGACTGACGGATATCAGCGGCGCGCGGGATGATCTCTCCCCACTGCGTTACCAGCGGGACATGTTGACTGCGCCCGCTTTCGGGCGGCAACCGGTAGAACGGACGCCGGTGCAGCTTGATCTTGTAACGGATGACAGAGCTTTGCCGCCCTGGCGCCAGCTTGCCGAGCGCCTTTTCACCGCAGGAATCAAGGATATTTATGTCTTCCCACTGGAAACGGGTGTCCCGGGCCTCAATGTCGTGCGGGTTTTGGCGAGCGGCCTTACCCCGACCAGTGGAGGCCTGCAAAACATATCGCCGCGGGCGCTCGATCATTTCCTGAGCGCCGGAGGTCTTCGATGAAAACCGTGGTTTTTGCAGGCCCCTCCATCCATGGTGTCACTGGCGAAAAAATGTCAGGTCTCGATCTTCGCGGACCGGCGGCCTGCGGTGATATTTTCGATGCCGTGCAGCAGGGCGTCCGGACAATCGGTCTCATCGACGGCCTTTATGGGGACTGCGCCGCCGTCTGGCACAAGGAAATCCTGCATGCCCTGTCATCCGGCGTCACTATTCTCGGGGCTGCCAGCATGGGAGCGCTCCGGGCGACGGAATGTGCCGCCTTCGGCATGATCGGCATCGGCGAAATCTTCGCGGCCTATTTTGACGGACGACGGTTTTCCGACGCGGATGTGGCGGTCAGCCACGCGCCGGGTGAACTTGGCTATCGTCCACTGACGATCGCGCTGGTCGACGCCGAGGCAACGCTAGAAGCGTGCCGCGATAAAATCACACCGGAAGACTACGATACGCTGCTGCGCGCTGCCCGATACCTGCATTTTAGCCGCAGAACATGGCGTGCCATTACCACTGAAGCCGGGCTTGGTTCAGAAGTGGCAAATTTTCTGGCCAAAGAGGCCGTTTCCGTAAAAAGAAACGACGCGGTCGAACTTCTGGAGGCGCTCAATGCAGGGGACCTGCCGTCCCCGCCATCGCCATCATGGAAATTCCAGAACACGGTGTTTTTTCAGCAATTGGCGGCGCGGCGGATGACGGGAGAAAAGATGCCGTGACAATTTCCCGGTCTCCGTCTTTCGTAGCCGATTGTGGTGGACTGATTGACACGATCGCGTTCGCGCTTCCGGCATCGTTTTTTACCGATGATCACGACAGGCATCGCGTCTCGCCACTGCTTCCCATCGGAAACCTGCTTTCGGCTCTGCCCCACGAAATGATGGCGGCCATCATCATTGACCGGGACTGCATTCCATCGGCGCAGGACTGGCTCGAAAGGCTGGCTCCCCCCTGCGCCGCCGAGTTGCTGCCGCTTGATGAAAACAGCCGCATTTCGCATCCGTGGATACAGGATATGGTCCATGTTCGGACCGATGAAGAAGGCGCTGCGACCGAACTGGTTTCGGCAGCGGGAAACGCCAGCGCCAGCGCGCTCGCCAAGCGTTTCGAACTTGTAACAGCCGTTTCGGACGTCCTCTTGGATGGTGGCAACCAGCTGGTTGGCCCGGATTTTCGGCTGATTGGCCATTCGAGCCTTGAGGACGGCAGCGGTACAGGTGTCGGGAGCAACGCTGTAGAATGTTCGCAGCAATGGCAGAAGGTTCAGGCTCTCGACGGCAGAACAGTCTACAGCTTTGGATACCGGCCGGAAGACCTTTCTCCGGCAAGACCGGCCCCCATGGCGATGGCCTCCCGGAGAATGCACCAATGCGGTTTCCACGTTGACCAGTTCGTTTCGGTGACTGGTCTGAGACAGGATAACCGTCCGCTGCTCCTGGTCGCCGATCCGGTGGCGCATGCGGGATGCGGCAGCCGTGCAGCGACGGATCTGAAACAAAAGCTCGACGCCTCGGTGCATTCGCTGATCCGGCAGGGTTTCGCGGTAAGGCGAAATCCCATTCCTGTTTCCCCGGCCATCGACAGCAACAAATGCATTCCGCGACTTTACAACAATGTCATTCTTGAAAATGTCGTACGATCAGGCCAAAAGCAGCCATTCGTCTGGTTGCCGCATTTCGGCGATGAGGAGGCGCTCGGGGAGTTCGACGAAGACAACAGGCAAATCTGGGCAGGGCTCGGTTTCGATCCCATCTGCGTGACCGGGTGGAGCCATCTTGCAAGCCGCAACGGGGCGTTGCGTTGCGCCACAAAGGTTATAAGCCGGGCTTCGTAGCGTGTTCCGTATCTGTAAAACCGAATTCTTTTGTCAATAAAGGTTCATATTACCCGTGGAAATTGTGTTGAATGTCTACCTTCAACAATATTAATTGATAATTATCCGATTTAAGACCCTCAACATGGAGGAATTTATTATGCAGCCCAAACTTCCCAGCCCGATCGACGTGCATGTCGGCACCCAGATCAGAATGCGGCGCAAGTCGCTCGGCATGAGCCAGAGCGCTCTGGCCGGCCGGCTCGGTATCACCTTTCAGCAGGTCCAGAAGTACGAAAAAGGTGCAAATCGCGTTGGTGCATCGCGTTTACAGGCCATCGCATCGGTTCTCGGTGTCGATGTCAGCTCGCTTTTCGCCAATGCCACGCCCGATGTCGGAAACGACAATCCGGCCATAGGCTCGATAAACGCCATGCAGTCCTTCGTCGCTTCGAATGAAGGATTTTCGCTCAATCAGGCCTTTTCGCGAATCAAGAGCGCAAGCATCCGCCGAAGCATTGTCGCCCTCGTGACATCGCTTGCAGCGACCGAAACGGCGGAAAATACGACCGCGCCAGAGAAGAAGAACGATGAGTAACGCAGGTGTGACGCTCGCGTGACGCTCGATATGGTCGAAAATGAATAACGCGGGATCAACGCGTTTTCATACTGTCGATTGTCGAGAGGGAAGCATGGCGGCGTCTACCACAGCAATACTTGAACAGGACAATGCAGACGAGATTCTGGCGCTTGGAAGGATGGTTTCATACCTTTGCCAGCGCTCGAAATCCATGGAACTGGGCATGTCGACCTATTTCCTGGAAATGGCATTGTTGTCGCTGGCTCAGGATATCAATCAGCACGGCCTGCCGCCTGCAGGCGCAGAGCTGAATTCCAGCGGTTTCGCACCGGCCGATCTGCATTGAGCAATTTCCTATCCGCAGCCGCATAGATGCGTAGCACGAAGCGTTCCCGCACCTTCCTCCAGCCGGGAACGCCTTGAAATGAATTGACGCATCTTGCATCTGCCTGCGCATAGCCCCTCCCAAGGGATTTCATCGTAAATGATGATCGAGGCCCGGTTTTTCGCCGGGCCTCGCCTATTATCGGGGCAGCGCGCGCCGAAGTTCCGCAGCTGCGGCGACCATGTTGACGAGCGCCGGCCTCACCTCTTCCCATTTGCGGGTTTTCAGGCCGCAATCCGGGTTGATCCAGAGTTGCCGATCGTCAAGCCGCTCTCGCGCCAGTGCCAGAAGGTCAACCATTTCGCCGACGGCCGGTACACGCGGCGAATGGATGTCGTAAACGCCGGGGCCGATCTGGTTCGGATATTTGTAGGTCCGGAAAGCATCCAGCAGTTCCATCTTCGAACGTGAGGTCTCGATGGAAATCACGTCGGCATCCATTGCGGCAATCGCATCGATGATCTGGTTGAACTCCGAATAGCACATATGGGTGTGGACCTGTGTGTGATCGCCCACGCCGCTCGAGCAAATGCGGAAGCACTCCACCGCCCAGCCGAGATAGTGCTGCCAATCCCGATGCCGAAGCGGCAGACCTTCACGAAGAGCTGCTTCATCGATCTGGATCATCTGCGCGCCTGCCGCCTCGAGATCATTGACCTCATCACGGATGGCCAGCGCGATCTGCCGGCATGTCAAGCTTCTGGCGATATCGTCGCGGACGAAAGACCAGTTGAGGATCGTTACCGGACCGGTCAGCATGCCCTTGACGGGTTTATCAGTGAGTGACTGCGAATATTCCCACCAGCGAACCGTCATCGGTTTCGGCCGCGACACATCGCCGAAGATGATCGGCGGGCGGACATAACGCGAGCCGTAACTCTGCACCCATGCGTGCTGAGTGAAAGCGAAGCCGGAAAGCTGCTCGCCGAAATATTGCACCATGTCGTTGCGCTCGAACTCGCCGTGAACGAGGACATCGAGACCTATTTCTTCCTGCCAACGGATGGTTGCTTCGGTTTCCTTTTGCAGAAAGCCTTCATATTGCGCATCTGTCAGGGCACCTTTCGCATGCGCGGACCGGGCCTTGCGCACCTCCGGCGTCTGCGGGAAGGAGCCGATGGTCGTCGTCGGGAAGAGCGGCAGGGTGATGGCCTGCGCCTGCACCTTCTGCCGTTCGGCAAAGGCGCTCGTCCGCTGCCTGTCGGCCTCGCCGATCGTTCCGATACGTTTCTGCACGGCTGTATTCGTCACCTTTGGCGACGAGGCGCGTGTGGCAGCTGCCTTCGAAGCCGCGCCCAGTTCAGCCGCAACCGCAACCTTGCCCTCACCGAGCGCCCTGCCGAGCGTCGCAAGCTCGCCGAGCTTTTGGGTTGCGAAGGAAAGCCAGCTTTTCAGGTCGGCATCAAGGCCGGTTTCCAGTTCGAGATCGACGGGAACATGCAGCAGCGAGCAGGAAGGAGCAATTTGAAACGCTTCTACGCCCCGCGCGGCAATGGCCGCTTCCAGCCGATCAACGATTGCCGCAAGATCGGCACGCCAGATGTTACGACCATCAATGACACCGAGCGAAAGGACGCGATTTGCGGGCAAAGCCTTCAGCACAGCCTCGAACTCATTGGACGCACGCACCAGATCAATATGAAGACCCGCGACCGGAAGTGCCACAACGGTTTCCAGATTGTCCTCAAGCCCGCCGAAATAGGTGGCGACGAGGATTTTCAGGTCCGGCGCGGCTTTCGACAAGGTCTGATAGGCCATTGTGAGCGCATGGCGTTCACCCTCGGAAAGGTCCAACGCGGCAACTGGTTCGTCTATCTGTACCCAGTTCGCACCGGCCGCATGCAGACGGCGCAGCAGTTCTTCGTAAACAGGCAATAGCTTCGCCAGCAGATCGAGCGGCTTGAAAACGGCCTCCCGCGCCTTGGCAAGTTTCAGGAAGGTGACCGGACCGAGGATGACGGGACGAGTGTGAATGCCGAGCGCCTTCGCCTCAAGAAAATGCTCGACCGGCTTTTGCGAGGTGAGCACGAAATGCTGATCCTCGGAAACCTCCGGCACCATGTAATGATAATTCGTGTCGAACCACTTGGTCATTTCCAGCGCCCGAACGCCCAACCCGTGAAGGTCATCTGCCCCGTGGGCGTGGCCGCAACCCGCATGGGCCTCGCTCTGGCTGCCACGCACCATGGCGAAATAGGTCGACAGGGAAACGTCTCCACCTTCCCATCCGTAGACCGACGGAATGGCACCCACCATCACGGCTGTATCAAGAACATGATCATAGAGGGAGAAATCATTGGAGGGGATGTGGGCGATCCCCTTCTCGCGCTGAAGCACCCAGTTTTCGGCGCGCAGCCTGGCGGCGGTTTCAAGAAGTTCCGTCTCGGGAATCTTTCCCGACCAGAAGCCTTCAAGCGCGAACTTCAATTCGCGATGGCAGCCAATTCTCGGAAAACCGAGCGATGCGACTGGAATGGTCTTGTTTGGCATTGTCATACCCCATTTGGTTGTGGGGGCATGGGTAAAGCGGACGCGTGCAGGCCCGACCTTTGCCGAACCATTGCAGCAACCACCGGGACACCCCGCCCGTGGACGTTATTTTGTCCTGGCAGGTCTCCTGGCTTACGGGTCGTCGCCTTTGCCCGTCTTCCCGGGGGTTTTCACCCCAGTGACGTGGATGGACAAAGGCTCGCCGCTTACAGTTGCGGGGGCAGCTCCGGCCTTGCCGATCGTCGGCGCACCGGATTCCCTCTTAGCTCCGAGATTGAAACATTCAGGCCCGGAGAACCATGACGTCAGCATTTCTCACCACAGGCGTCACGATGTCAATAGACATAAAGAAATCTTTATGTCTTTATTTCCCCATTTCAGGATGCGACCGCGCCCGGCCCCGGAACGGCACCCGAGGGCACCTTGCCGAGAATGATCATGCCCAGAACCTCGTCTTTAGTGACATCCTCAGTCCGGGCATGGCCGACAACCTTGCCGTTTTTCATCACGAAGACCCGGTCGGCAAGATCGAAGACATCGTGAATATCGTGGCTGATGAGGAAGATGCCGATGCCCTGCCGTTTCAGCTCCTTGACGAGATCGCCCACCTGCGCCGTCTCCTGCGGCCCGAGTGCCGCCGTTGGCTCATCCATGATGAGGATACGGGCATCGAACAGAATGGCGCGGGCAATGGCGACGGACTGCCGCTGGCCACCGGACAGCGCCTTCACCGGCTCCTTGAACCGCCGGAAATTGGGATTGAGACGCCCCATCACCTCGCGGGCTGAGGCTTCCATGGCGACATCGTCAAGCGTGCCCCATTTCGTTTTCAGCTCGCGACCGAGATAAAGATTGGCCGCCGCATCGACATTGTCGGCCACGGCCAGCGTCTGGTAGATGGTCTCGATGCCGTATTTCTTAGCGTCGCGGGGATTACGGATATCCGCATCCTCGCCATTGATGAGGATATCGCCGCCATCGCGCCGGTAGGCGCCGGAGAGGATCTTGATAAGGGTCGATTTGCCCGCGCCGTTGTGGCCGAGAAGGGCGACCACCTCACCGGGGAAAAGGTCAACAGAGGCGTTTTCCACCGCATGGATGCCGCCGAAGGAAATGGAAATATTGCGCATTTCCACGAGGGGCGTGACTTGGTCCGTCATAGGAGTTCTCCTCGGTTCTTACTTGGCGCGGGCGCGGTAGATGGTGTCGAGCCAGACGGCGACGACCAGAACCACACCGACGACGATGCGCTGGAAGGGCGTATCAATACCCACCAGCACCATGCCGGATTGCAGCGACTGCATGACGAGCGCGCCGAGCATCGCGCCCGCTATGGTGCCGACACCGCCGGCAAGCGAGGTGCCGCCGATGACAGCCGCCGCGATGGTGTAAAGCTCGTCCAGCTCCCCTTGCGCATTGGTGGCCGCATTGAGGCGAGCGGTCGAGATGGCTGCGGCGATGGCGCAGAGAACGCCCATCAGCGTGAAGATCTTGACCGTGACCCAGCGGGTCTTGATGCCGGCCAACTCCGCAGCCTCCGGGTTGCCGCCAATGGCGAAGACATAACGCCCGAAGCGCAGCCGCGTGGCGATGAAGGTCATGACCGCACCAACCGCAAGCGCCATCAGCACCGGAACGGCAATGCCGTGCGCAATGAACAACCCGCCTTCCGGCCAGGTTATGCCATTGGCGTCAGCATAGTTGCGGGCAATGTTGATAGGCCAGGGGTAGCTGTTCACCACCGCCACAAAACCGATAACAATGAGGCAGCCGAGCGCCACCAGAAAATATTCCGCCCAGACCGGCCGCAGCGGAAAACCGAAACGGCGACGCTGATGGCGGGAATTCAGGATGGCCGCCACGATGGCGACGCAGGCCACGACAGCGGCGATCCAGCTCCATGTCGCGCCAATCGAGCCATTGGTGCCGCCGCCCATCAGACGGAAGGTGGAATCCATCGGCGCAACGGTACGCCCGCTGGTAATAAACCAGGTGCCACCGCGCCAGACCAGCAACCCGCCGAGCGTGACGATGAAGGACGGCACGTTCAGGAAAGCGATGATCGAGCCCTGCAACATGCCGATCGCGCCGCCGACGAGAATGCCGGTGAGAAGCGTGACGATCCATGTCGCCCAATGTTCGAAGCCGAGAAGCTGCGGCAGGATTTCTGCCTGCATGACCCCCATGATCATGCCGGAAAAACCGAGGATCGACCCGACCGACAGATCGATATTGCGGGTGACGATGACAAGCACCATGCCGGTTGCCATGACAGCCACGGACGCGGTCTGCACTGAAAGGTTCCAGAGGTTTCGCGGCGTCAGGAACAGGCCGCCAGACAGGATATGAAATCCGATCCAGATCAGAAGAAGCGCCCCGACCATGCCGAGCAGCCTGGTATCCAGCTCCGTGGCACTGATGAAGCGCGTTATCGAGCCTGTCTTTTCCGTCTTTTGCGACGCTGTGGAATTGGATTGGGTCATATCGGCCATGAACTGCCGGTCCTCCTTACATCTGAAAGGCGCCACGCCACCGATGTGGCGCAGCGCCCAAAGCTGGACCCTTGGGTCTTAGTCGCAGGCCTTCACGGTTCCGGCCTTCACACCCTGGCAGGCCGTTTCCTTCTTGATCCAGCCGGCATCGATGACGACGTTCAGATTGTCCTTGGTGATCGCGATCGGCTTGAGGAAGACCGACTGCATCGCTACCTTTTTCGGACCGCCATCAAAGCTGGTGACGCCCTTGATTTCCGTCATCTTCTTGCCGCCGGCCAGTTCCAGCGCGATGCCGGCTGCTTCCTTGCCGAGTTCGCGGCTGTCTTTCCAGACCGATACCGTCTGCGTGCCAAGCGCAACGCGGTTAAGTGCCGCGAAGTCTGCATCCTGACCGGAAACGGGAACCGAACCGGCCATGCCCTGCGCAGCGAGAGCGGCAATAGCGCCACCGGCCGTGCCGTCATTCGAGGCAACGACCGCATCGACCTTATTGTTATTCTTGGTCAGGAACTGTTCCATGTTCTTCTGGGCATTTTCCGGCTTCCAGCCATCGGTATAGGCTTCGCCGACATTCTTGATCTTGCCACCGTCAATGGCGGCCTTCAGCACTTCCTGCTGGCCGGCGAACAGGAAGTCCGCATTCGGGTCGGAAGACGAGCCCTTGATGAAGACGTAGTTACCTTCCGGCTTGACCTTGAAAACTTCGGCAGCCTGAAGACGGCCAACTTCCTTGTTGTCGAAGGTGATGTAGAAGGCGTTCTGATTTTCGATCAGGCGGTCATAACCAACAACCGGAATGCCTTCGGCAACGGCCTTCTCCACCGCCGGGCCAATCGCGTCGCTATCCTGCGCCAGAATGATCAGCGCATTGGCGCCCTGCGAAATCAGCGACTCCACATCGGTCAGCTGCTTTGCGGCAGAAGACTGCGCATCGGCGGAAATGTATTTCGCGCCGGCCTTGTCGAGTGCTGCCTTGATGGCCGCCTCATCCGTCTTCCAGCGCTCTTCCTGGAAATTCGACCAGGAAACGCCAACGACGAGATCAGCCGCGATGGCGGCGGTATGCAGGGAAACGAGTACGGCCGTACCCGCCAAAAGCTTGGCAAACGAATTCATGATGTCCTCCCGGTAAGGGCGAAGCCCCACACCTCCATGCAGGGAAAACGCCCGGAAAAAAGCTGACGGTCTCTGTGATTGCACAATTTTCTCGACAGTCGAGAAAATTAATGTCAGAGATTCCCAATGCTGTCAACAACGGCTGCGGGCAGCATCCGGGTGCCTTGATCTTCGCTCTGGCATGCGCCATCAGACGGGGGTCAACACCACAGGAAAAAGCCGTTCAGGGAGCAGGCCCCAGCCCATGTCCGCCATTGCAAGTACGGAACTGGTGCGCCAGAAAAACAGCCTGTCGGTTATGGCGGCCCTGCGCCTGCACGGCAGCCTTTCCCACACCGACATGTCTTCCTTCACCGGGCTCGCCTCGGCCACCGTCTCCGCCATCACCATGGAACTTGAGCGCGCCGGCCTCATTCTGCGCAAGGAACAGCTCGCCGCCACCGGTCGCGGGCGGCCGCGCATTCTCTTTGCGCCGCGCGGCGCATTCTGCCACGTCGCCATCGTCATCATTTCTTCCGACAGCGTGCAATATTCGCTGGTTGATTATGCCGGCAAGCTGGTGGATCGCTTCACCGAACAGAGGTTAGCTGCCGAAAAAGGCACATTCGGCGGGGCAATACTCGCCGGCCTCGCACGGCTTGCGGACCGCTCACGCATCGATCGGCACGATATTCTTCAGGTATCGATCAGCAGCAAGGGGCTGGTGGATGCGGCAGCGGCAACGCTCGTCTGGTCACCGGTACTCGGCAATGAAAGGATCGATTTCCGGCAATTGCTTTCCGCTGACGGCCGCAATCGCGTGACACTGAACAACGAAACCCTGCTCGCCGCCAAGGCCATCAGGATGCGCGAGCAGACGAAAGACGAGCCGGCGCCGGAAGCGCTCGTCACCCTGTCGCTCGGCCACAGCATCGGCCTCGGCATCGCCCGCTCCGCAGGCGGTACAATCGAGGTCAGCGCCCCCAATTTCGGCCATATGCTGCATCTGGCCGATGGCGCCCTGTGCCGCTGCGGCACCAAAGGCTGTATCGAAGCCTATTCCGGGTTCTACGCCATCCTACGCTCGGCTTTCGAAGCCCCACCCCAGGCCGAACCGGCCAAATTCGTGCCGATTGCCGAAGTAGACAAGATCGCCGCTTCCGCCCGCGCCGGCGCACGCATGGCGCGCTTTGCCTTCCGCACCGCCGGGCTTGCGCTCGGCAACGGTCTTTCACGCCTGTTCAGCCTGCATGGCCATATGCCGGTTTTTGTGACAGGACCCGGCACGCGTTATTTCGATCTTCTGGAAAGCGGCCTGCATGATGGCCTTGCGCAATCGCAGGCGGTACGTTTCGGCGGCATGCCCAAAATCAGCATCACGCCCGACGAACCGGAACTGGTATTCGAAGGGCATATGGAACACGCGCTTTCCGCTGCCGACGACTATATATTGAGCGCCGATGGCCCGGAGAAATCGGCGCGCAATGCGTGAGGCTTATTGGGAATTGCCAGGAGCTCAGGCCCGCTCCGCCACGGCAACGGTCTTTTCCTCGACGCCTGTCAAAAGCCGGACGAATTCATCCAGACCGGCCGCCTGTTCCTTGCTGAGCAACAGGCCCTGCTTCGTGCGCCGCCAGAGAATATCTTCTGCCGCACAGGCCCATTCATGCTGCACCAGAAAGCGAACCTCACATTCATATAGCGTGCCGCCGAAATAGCGGCCGAGGCCGGATATGTCGGTGGCCGGACCGAGCAGATCTGCCGCTTTGGTGCCGTAATGCCTGACGAGACGTTCCGCGTGGCGGCGCTCAAGAAAGGGATACAGGTCAATCAGCCCCCTCACTTGATTTTCATATCGCTCCACACCGAAATCACCGCCCGGCAGGTGAGAGCCCGCCGTCCATGGCCTGCCCTTATCGCCGATCGCCGCACCGATCTTTTCCAGCGCATGTTCCGCCAGCCGCCGATAGGTGGTCAGCTTGCCGCCGAAAATGTTGAGAAGCGGCGCTTCGCCGTCCCCTCCCTCCAACTTCAGCACGTAATCGCGCGTGGCTTCCTGTGCTTTCGAAGCACCGTCATCAAAAAGCGGCCGCACACCGGAATAGGTCCAGATGATGTCTTCCGGCTTTACCGCTTCGCTGAAATAGTCGCTGGCGGCATTGCAGAGATAGGAAATCTCTTCCTCCGAGATGCGCACCTTCGCCGGATCGCCCTTGTAATCGCGGTCCGTTGTGCCGATCAGCGTGAAATCCCGCTCATAGGGAATGGCGAAGATGATGCGGTTATCAGGGTTCTGGAAGAAATAGGCGCGCGGATCGGAAAATTTCCTGCGCACGATGATGTGGCTGCCCTGTACGAGCCGGACATTATGAACATCCTGGCGGCCAAAGACGCCGGACAGCACCTTGTCCACCCAGGGACCAGCGGCATTCACCAGCATACGCGCCTTGTGCGTGGCAGCCCGTCCGGTTTTTTCATCCATCGTTTCGATGAGCCAGAGGCCGCCTTCACGCCGCGCGGAAACGACCCGCGTGCGGTTCATGATCGTCGCGCCGCGATCCGCGGCATCGCGCGCATTGAGTACCACAAAACGGGCGTCATCCACCCACCCATCGGAATATTCGAAAGCCTTGGCGAAAGCCGGTTTCAGCGGCTTGCCCGCCGGGTCCTTGCGAAGATCGAGCGTGCGGGTCGCCGGCAGCAGCTTGCGGCCGCCGAGATTGTCATAAAGAAACAGGCCGAGCCGGACCATCCAGGCCGGGCGTACGCCGCCCTTCTGGATGGGCAGAACGAAGCGCATCGGCCAAATGACATGCGGGGCCATGGCCCAAAGGATTTCCCGCTCCATCAGGGCTTCACGCACCAGACGAAACTCGTAATGTTCGAGGTAACGCAGGCCGCCGTGAATGAGTTTGGTGGCGGCGGAGGACGTGCCGGAGGCAAAATCGCCCTTTTCCGCCAGCGCCACGGAGTAACCCCTGCCCACCGCATCGCGGGCAATGCCGCAACCATTGATGCCGCCACCGATGACAAAAAGATCGAAAATGTTTTCGCCGGACATGAAGCCTCCGCGACAATGCAGGGGAGGAACCCCTTATGGAAAGACAATTATATAAAAACGAAAACAAAACGAATGTCAAAAGAAAACAAACGAACATTGCAAACGCAAGCAATATCGTCGCCATGAGCAGCGCTTCACAACGTCAGTCTCCCGGAGCACTTTCGGTTTTCTGCGAATCGCGAAAACGCTCTCACTTCTTGTTTGCCGCATTTCCTGACGGAAAACCGGGGTCCACTTTTTCTGGAAATGCTCTAGGAGATTTATGTTTCAGCCATATGTCTGAGAAACCTGCTCAAGCTCATAGAGCACGCCGCCCATGTCTTTAGGGTGCAGGAAGAGAACGGGATTGCCATGCGCGCCGATCTTCGGCTCGCCATCGCCCAGAATTCGGACGCCTTTTTTGACGAGATCGTCGCGGGCCACGAGAATATCAGGCACTTCGAAGCAGAGATGATGGGTGCCGCCGCCCGGGTTTCTGTCGAGAAACGCGGCAATCGGCGAATTTTCCCCGAGAGGATAAAGAAGTTCGATCTTGGTATTGTCAACCTGAATGAACACCACCGTCACGCCGTGTTCGGGTAGCGATTGCGGTTCCGAGACATCTGCGCCCAACGCCCTGTAACGGGCCACGGCGGCATCGAGATCGGGCACCGCGATGGCGACATGATTTAGTCTTCCAAACATGGCCATCCTTCCCTTACGCGTTCCGCCTGATGCCTTCCAGCAGATCTAGGACCTTGTTGGCGGCATCCATGACATTGGTGCCGGGTCCGAAGATTGCCGAAACCCCGTGGTCGAGCAGAAACTGGTAATCCTGACGCGGAATGACACCGCCGACGACAACGACGATATCGCCCGCACCTTTCTGTTTCAGCGCCTCGACCAGCTGCGGCGCAAGGGTCTTGTGGCCGGCGGCCAGCGATGACATGCCGACCACATGCACCTTGTTCTGAACAGCAAGATCGGCCGCTTCGGCCGGCGTCTGGAACAAGGGACCGGCCAGCACATCGAAACCGATATCACCGAAGGCGGAGGCGATGACCTTCGCGCCACGATCATGCCCGTCCTGCCCGAGCTTGGCGACCATGATGCGCGGTTTCGTGCCGATCCTCTCAGCAACGCCGGAAAGCCGGGCGGCGAGCGTGGCCAGCTCGGGCTCGTCTTTATAGGCCTCGCCGTAAATATCGCTCACCACCTCCGGCACGGCGGCGTGATCGCCGAAGGCCAGGCGCAGCGCATCGGAAATCTCGCCAACCGTGGCGCGGGCGCGGGCGGCGGCGACTGCTGCTTCGAGAATATTGCCCTTGCCGCTGCGGGCGACTTCGGAGAGTGCGACCAGCGCCTTGGAAACATCTCCACCATCCCGGCGGCGTTTGGTGTCCTCAAGCCGGCGGATTTGCGCGGCGCGCACGGCGGCGTTGTCGATGTCGAGGACATCAATATCCTCTTCGGTCTCCAACCGGTAACGGTTGACCCCGACGATGACCTCTTCCCCTTTGTCGACCGCTGCCTGTCGGCGTGTCGCGGCCTCCTCGATCAACCGCTTCGGCAGCCCCTCCGTTACGGCCTTGGTCATGCCGCCAAGCGCCTCGACTTCCTCGATCAGCGCCCAGGCCTTTTGCGCCAGTTCGTCCGTCAGGCTCTCGACATAATAAGAACCGGCCAGCGGATCGACGACCTTGGTGACGCCGGTTTCGTGCTGGAGGATAAGCTGGGTATTGCGGGCGATGCGGGCGGAAAATTCCGTCGGCAGGGCAATAGCCTCATCGAAGGAATTGGTGTGCAGCGACTGCGTACCACCAAGCACGGCGGACATGGCCTCAAAGGCGGTGCGGACGATGTTGTTATAGGGGTCCTGTTCCTGCAGCGAGACGCCGGATGTCTGGCAATGGGTGCGCAGCATCAGCGACGAGGCCTTTTGCGGCTTGAACTCTTCCATAATGCGCGACCAGAGGAAACGGGCGGCGCGGAGCTTGGCCGCTTCCATGAAGAAATTCATTCCAATGGCGAAAAAGAACGACAGGCGGCCGGCAAAATCATCGACATTCAGCCCTTTCGCAAGGGCGGCCCGCACATATTCCCGGCCATCCGCCAGCGTGAAGGCAAGCTCCTGCACCAGCGTCGCGCCCGCCTCCTGCATGTGATAGCCGGAAATCGAGATGGAGTTGAATTTAGGCATCTCTTTTGCGGTATATTCGATGATATCGGCGATGATGCGCATCGAAGGTTCGGGCGGATAGATATAGGTATTGCGGACCATGAACTCCTTGAGAATATCGTTCTGGATCGTACCCGAAAGTTTTTCGCGCGAAACGCCCTGTTCCTCGCCGGCGACGATGAAATTGGCAAGCACGGGAATGACCGCGCCATTCATAGTCATCGATACCGAGACTTTTTCAAGCGGGATGCCGTCGAACAGGATTTTCATGTCCTCGACGCTATCGATCGCCACGCCGGCCTTGCCGACATCGCCTTCCACGCGTGGATGATCGCTGTCATAACCGCGATGGGTTGCGAGATCGAAGGCGACGGAAACGCCCTGCTGGCCGGCGGCGAGCGCCTTGCGGTAAAAAGCGTTCGAGGCCTCCGCCGTGGAGAAACCGGCATATTGGCGAATTGTCCAGGGCCGCCCGGCATACATGGTGGCGCGCGGGCCGCGGGTGAAGGGCGCAAAGCCCGGCAGGCTTTCGAGATGGGACGTGTTTTGCAGATCGTCGGCCGTATAGAGCGGCTTGACCTCTATGCCTTCAGGCGTATGCCAGACGAGTGTTTCCGGTGACCGCTTCAGCTCCTTTTCGGCAAGCTGCAGCCAATCCCGCACCGTTTTTTCACCCGACATGCATCTCTCCCCTTCTGCATTTCATCTTAACATTGTGGCGGGCAATCGTGACCGAAATCCAGCCATGCCCCTGCCGGGCCAAACCTGCCGACCCCGTAAACCGCTCCCGCCCGCATCCGTTCCGGAGAAATGGTAACAGCCATCACTCGAATTCGAGGATCACCTCGTCAACAGCAAGGCTGTCGCCCGGCTTAGCCGAAACTTTCGCGACGCGGCCGCGTTTTTCCGCGCGCAGGATGTTTTCCATCTTCATGGCCTCCACCGTCGCCAGCGCCTGACCGGCTTCCACCTCATCACCCTCACCGACCGAGATGCCGGTGATGACGCCCGGCATGGGGCAGAGCAGCAGTTTCGAGGTATCCGGCGGCAGTTTTTCCGGCATCAGCAGCGCCAGTTCCGCCACGCGTGGGCTGCGCACGCGGGCGACAACATCCATGCCCCGCCAGCGAAGGCGGATCGCGGCACCGGCAAGATCAACCTTGGCGGCGATCACCTCGCCCGCCACCGTGAACAGCCCGAGTCTCTGGCCGGGAAGCCAGCCGGTATCAACCGTCAACGCTGTGCCGTCCTCAAAACGGATCGCCGTGCCATCTGCGCCGGTTTCAACGCCGACCCGGTGATGGGAAGCGCCAAATGACACGACCCAGTCCTGACCGACAATGCGGCGATGATTGCCGATGGTGCCGGAAATTTCCACCGCGCGGTTCTGCAACCGCTGCTGAATAATGGCCGCGATGGCGGAAAGTTTACGCGCCGAAGCCTCATCAGGCTCGACGCCGGAAAAGCCTTCTGGAAATTCTTCTGCGATAAAGCCCGTCGTCAGGCGTCCGGCGCGAAAACGCTCATGCTGCATGACGGCCGACAGGAACGGCAGGTTGTGGCCGATACCCTCCACCTCGAAACGGTCCAGCGCCTCTCCCATGGTGTCGATTGCCGTTTCGCGGTCCTCACCCCAGCTGCACAGCTTGGCGATCATCGGATCGTAATACATCGATATCTCGCCGCCTTCGAAAACGCCGGTATCGTTGCGGATGACGGTGCCGTTTTCCTGCTCGCCTTCCTGCGGCGGGCGATACCGCGTCAAGCGGCCGATGGAGGGCAGGAAGTTGCGATAGGGGTCTTCGGCATAAAGCCGGCTTTCGATCGCCCAGCCGTTCAGCTTCACATCCGCCTGCCCGAACGAAAGCTTTTCCCCGGCAGCGACACGGATCATCTGTTCGACCAGATCAATGCCGGTGATGAGTTCCGTTACCGGATGCTCCACCTGCAGGCGGGTGTTCATTTCCAGAAAATAGAAATTACGGTTGCCATCGACGATGAATTCCACCGTTCCGGCCGAATGGTAGCCGACGGCCCTTGCCAGCGCCACGGCCTCTTGCCCCATCGCTTGCCGGGTCGCCTCATCCAGAAACGGCGATGGCGCTTCCTCTATGACTTTCTGGTTGCGGCGCTGGATCGAGCATTCGCGCTCACCGAGATAAAGAATGTTACCGTGCCGATCGCCCAGCACCTGTATCTCGATATGGCGCGGCTGGGTGACAAATTTCTCGATGAAGATGCGGTCATCGCCAAAGGAGGACTTCGCCTCGTTTTTCGAGGACTGGAAACCCTCCCGCGCCTCGGCGTCGTTAAAGGCGATACGCATGCCCTTGCCGCCACCGCCGGCAGAGGCCTTGATCATCACGGGATAACCGATCTGCGATGCAATCTTCACCGCCTCTTCGGCATCACCGATCAGCCCCATATGGCCGGGAACAGTGGAAACACCCGCTTCCGCCGCGAGTTTCTTCGAGGTAATCTTGTCGCCCATCGCCTTGATGGCGCCGACGGGCGGGCCGATGAAAATGACGCCCGCCTTCTCTAGCGCCTCGGCAAAGGCGGCATTTTCCGACAGGAACCCGTAACCCGGATGTACCGCATCCGCCCCGGTCTTTGCGATAGCCTCAAGGATTTTGTCGATGACAATATAAGACTGCGACGAAGGGGAAGGGCCGATATGAACGGCTTCATCCGCTTGTCTCACATGCAGCGCATTGGCATCCGCATCAGAATAGACCGCGACGGTGGCAATGCCCATTTTCTTCGCCGTCTTGATCACCCGGCAGGCGATCTCGCCGCGATTGGCGATGAGGATTTTCTTGATCATGCGGTTATTCTCCCCTCGCATCGTCATCATCTTCGCGGAATTTCTTTTCATAGGGCATCAGCAAGATCGCCGAGGCAGCGGCCGCCGCGCCGAACAGGGACGCTATGGGCACGACGACCAGCAATACGGGCACGGCAGGATTTGCCGCACGGCCGATGCGCGCGCCCAAACCGCCAATGTCGAGAAAGATCAGCGCTGCACCGACGCAGACGCCGATCAGCACGCCAACTGCCGCATTGAGCGCCATGAAACGCAGCATCTGCCGGTGATCGAGCCGTGCGGCCTCCGGCGTCAGTCTGGGTTTCAGGTTGCGGTTACCGGATGCCTTACCGGAGCCAAGGCGAAACCCCTGCCGCAGCCAGCGTTGCAGCCAATCCATATCGATCTGAAATATACCGACACCCATTTCGCCTCCCTCCTCCATTATCAAATTTCACCCCGTCACCTGTCGCTTTCCGCTGAGGAATCCGCAGACACGGTCAGATAGGAAAAAGGCACGGCATCCGTCAGCCAAACGCCATTATCGACCAGGTAGAAACGGCAACCATCCGCAAACATCTGAGCGGCATCGACAACCAGGACCACAGGCTTTCCATGCCGTTGTCCGACGGTCAGCGCGGTCGTCCGGTCAGCGGAAAGATGAACCTGTTGTCTTTCCCCAGGGCGCAGGCCTTGCTGCAGGATGGAATCGAGAAAACGCGTCGCCGTACCGTGAAACAATTGCGTCGGCGGCTCGACCGGCGGCTGGCCAAGATCGACCTTCACGGAATGCCCCTGCGCCGCCCGGATGCGGCGACCGTCTTCCGATAGCGTAAAGCGCTTCTTGTCGCTTTCTGCGACGACCGCAAGCAAGCCTGCCTCATCGAGCGGCGTGCCACTCGCATTCGCTTTTGCCAAGAGATCTGCGACATCCGCCCAACCCTGATGATCCAGGGCGAGGCCAATACTTTCAGGCGCATGGCGCAGAACATAACTCAGGAACTTGCTGGTCGCTGTCGACATCGAATTTCATTCCCCGTTGGCGGATGACAGCACCCTCAAATCTCGAAGAAATTCTCAAACGATTCCGGGAAATTCTGCCGGGCGACACGCTCGTCGATGACAAGCATCGCCTGATAGGACAGCGGATCGAAATTCTTTTCCGCCGGAAGAACTTCGCGGCCGAACAGCAGGTTGAGGCGGGCAGCGTCGAGATTACCCCGCTCGAACGGTTCCGGACCGAAATGGTGCCAGAGCGAGTGCAGGAAGGCGGCGTCGATGCGGTGTTCCTTGGAGTCGTCGCGCGCCCTGCGGGGTATCATCTTGATGGGCGTCACCCCTTTTGGATTGGCGCGACGGATGGTGAACTGGACGCCCGTGCTTGGCATGCCGGAGGGAAACCCCTTGTGTTTGGTCATTTCGGGCAGGTTCGCCATGTCTTTTCCTTCCAGAAGCATTTTCAGTAAAAGCGGGTTCGCTTTATGTCCTGACAATGCGCAAATTCAAATAATGAGAGCGCTTCCACGGTCCAACAAACCAGAAGCGCTCCAGTCTCTCGTTATGCCTTGCCGATCTTATCCTGCGTCTTCGTATCGAAGTCGGAGGCATCGTGGCGTTCGTGCAATTGTTCGGACGGATCGCCCGAGGTCTTGTTGACGATCACGCCGCGTTTTACCGCCGGGCGTTCACCGATTTCAAGCGTCCAGCGCATGACGTTCTTATAGCCATCGGCTTCAAGGAAAGCACCGGCATCGCCATAGGCCTGCCCGAGCGCGATCTTGCCATACCACGGCCAGACGGCCATGTCGGCAATCGTGTATTCGTCGCCCGCCAGATAACGGTTTTCGGCGAGGTGCCGGTCCAGCACGTCCAGCTGGCGTTTGACTTCCATGGCGTAACGGTCGATCGCGTATTTGATCTTCACCGGCGCATAGGCATAAAAATGCCCGAAACCGCCGCCGAGGAAGGGCGCGGAGCCCATCTGCCAGAACAGCCAGTTCAGCGCCTGCGTGCGGGCATTGCCCTCTTTCGGCAGGAAGGCGCCGAATTTCTCCGCGAGATAAACGAGGATCGAACCGCTTTCGAAAACGCGCGTCGGCTCAGGCGTCGAATGATCCATCAGCGCCGGGATCTTGGAATTCGGATTGACGCCGACAAAACCGGAGCCGAACTGGTCACCTTCGCCGATCTTGATCAGCCAGGCATCATAGTCTGCGCCCTTGTGGCCGGCGGCCAGCAATTCTTCCAGCATGATGGAAACCTTCTGGCCATTCGGCGTCGCCAGCGAATAAAGCTGCAGCGGGTGCTTGCCGACCGGCAGTTCCTTTTCATGGGTGGGACCGGCAATCGGGCGATTGATATTGGCGAACTGGCCACCATTGCCCTTGTCCCAGGTCCAGACCTTGGGCACTTCATATCCGGCGGGGAAATTATCTGCAGAGGAATTTTCGGCCATAAAACTCTGTCCTTGTGCGTTTCGGGAGGGCATCCGAAGGTCCGGGCGCCTGAACATCATTATAGTAAGGTGGCCGAAGCATTTTTCCAGCCCCGCGGCGGATCAGAGCGGAATGGTATCGTGTTTCTTCCAGCGGGTTTCGACGTTCTTGTTGCGCAGCGAGGCAAACGCACGGGCGATGCGGCGGCGTGACGAATGCGGCATGATCACCTCATCGATGAAACCGCGTTCCGCCGCCACGAAGGGGTTGGCAAAACGCTCCTCATATTCCTTCGTACGCGCGGCGATCTTTTCCGGATCGGAAAGCTCGGAACGATAGAGAATTTCCGCAGCACCCTTCGCGCCCATCACGGCGATTTCCGCCGTCGGCCAGGCATAGTTCACATCTGCGCCGATGTGTTTCGAGGCCATCACGTCATAAGCGCCGCCATAGGCCTTGCGGGTAATCAGCGTTACCATCGGCACCGTCGCTTCCGAATAGGCGAAGAGAAGTTTCGCACCGTGTTTGATGACGCCGCCATATTCCTGCGCCGTTCCGGGCAGGAAGCCCGGCACATCCACCAGCGTCAACAAAGGAATGTTGAAGGCATCACAGAAGCGCACGAAACGCGCCGCCTTGCGCGAACTGTCTATATCGAGGCAGCCGGCCAGCACCATCGGCTGGTTAGCGACAACCCCCACCGTCTGGCCTTCGAGACGGATGAAGCCGGTGATGATGTTGCGGGCAAAGGCTTCCTGCAACTCGAAGAAATCACCCTCGTCGGCAAGCGCGTGGATCAGTTCCTTCATGTCATAGGGCTTGTTGGAACTGTCGGGGATCAGCGTATCCAGACGCGCTTCCAGCCGTGCGGGATCATCATGGAAAGGCCGGACCGGCGGTTTTTCGCGGTTGTTGAGCGGCAGGAAATCGAACAGCAGCCGCACATGCTCCAGCGTTTCGATGTCGTTTTCATAAGCGCCGTCGGCGACGGAGGATTTTTTGGTGTGGGTGGAAGCCCCGCCGAGCTCTTCGGCCGTAACGATCTCGTTGGTGACGGTCTTCACCACATCCGGCCCGGTCACGAACATGTAAGAGGTGTCGCGCACCATGAAGATGAAATCGGTCATGGCAGGCGAATAGACGGCACCGCCCGCACAGGGCCCCATGATAACGGAGATTTGCGGCACGACGCCGGAGGCGACGACATTGCGCTTGAACACATCGGCATAACCGCCAAGCGAGGCGACACCCTCCTGAATGCGCGCCCCGCCGCTGTCGTTGAGCCCAATTACCGGCGCGCCGTTGCGCACCGCCATATCCATGATCTTGCAGATTTTCTGGGCGTGGGTTTCCGAGAGCGAACCGCCAAGCACGGTGAAATCCTGGGAGAACACGTAGACCTGCCGGCCATTGATGGTGCCCCAGCCGGTAACGACGCCGTCGCCCGCCACCTTCTGCTCCGCCATGCCGAAATCCACCGCCCGGTGGGTGACATACATATCGTATTCTTCGAAGGAACCGTCATCCAGGAGCACGTCGATGCGTTCGCGCGCCGTCAGCTTGCCCTTGCCATGCTGCGCCTCGATGCGCTTGACGCCACCGCCGAGCCGCGCCTCGGCGCGCCGCGTTTCCAACTGCTCCAGAATGCCGGGCATGTTTCCTCCATGCGTTGTCATTACGATCCATAGCCCAGAAAATAGTCGTCCAGAAGCCTTGATCGTGTGCGTATGCGTGCCATAAATATTTGCAATATTAAATTTTGCAAAGTTGCAACATGGCGACGGAAAAACTCTTCATCGGCCGCAAGGTTCGCGGCCTTCGCGAAAACGCCCGCGCCACGCAGGCGCAATTTGCCGAACGGCTGGGTATCTCCGCAAGTTACCTGAACCAGATCGAGAACAATCAACGCCCGGTTTCCGCCAGCGTTCTGGTGACGCTGGTGGAAAAATTCCAGCTGGACATGGCGGAACTGGCGACCGGCGAAAACGACCGGCTGGTTTCCGCCGTGCGCGAGGCGCTGAAAGACCCGCTATTCCTGAATTACGAGCCGGGGCTACAGGAATTGAAGCTGATTGCCCAGAACGCGCCGGGTTTTGCCCATGCCCTGCTGCGCGCCCATCAGGCTTACCGACAGAACAGCGAACAGCTGGTGCAGCTCGACGACCGGCTCGGCCGCGGCACCGCGCAGGTGGAAAGAACCCCCTATGAGGAGGTGCGTGACTTCTTCCACTTTGTCGACAATTACGTCGCCGAGATCGACCTTCTGGCCGAGGAACTGGCGCAGGAACTGGAGATAGAAGGCGGCGAGACCTATGGCATTCTGGCAGCGCATCTGCGCAACTGTTACGGCATCCAGATCACGAGAACCGAGGCGGCGGGCGGCCTGATCCGGCATTTCGATCCTGCCAGCAAAACCCTCGCCCTCAGCTCCTATATGGCCGCGCCGACCCGCTGCTTTCAGCTTGCACTACAGATCGCCCAGCTTCACGCCGGCCCAACGGTGGACAGGGTGCTGGCCGGCGCCGGTTTCCGCAATGCGGAAGCCGCAGAAATCTGTCGTATCGGGCTGCACAATTATTTCGCCGCAGCCCTCATCCTGCCCTATGGGCAATTTCACCGGGCGGCGCAGGAGCTGCGCCACGATCTCGAGCTTCTGGCCGTTCGTTTCGGCGCGAGCCTTGAGCAGGTGGCCCACCGGCTGAGCACCTTGCAGCGGCCGGGCATGAAAGGCGTGCCGATCTTTTTTGCCAAGATCGACCGCGCCGGCAACATCACCAAACGCCACAGCGCCACACGGCTGCAATTTGCCCGTTTCGGCGCGGCCTGTCCGCTGTGGAACATCCATCAGGCTTTCGAAAGCTCCGACAGGATCGTGCGGCAGCTGGCAGAAACACCTGATGGCGTGCGCTATCTTTCCATCGCCACCCAGATCGAAAAGGCCGGCGCCGGTTTTAATACCGAGAGGCCGCGTTACGCTATCGCGCTTGGCTGCGAAATTTCCCATGCGCAGAATTTCGTTTATGCCGATACGCTCGATCTCGGCAATTCAGCCTCCTTCAAACCAATCGGCATTTCCTGCCGGGTCTGTGAAAGGGTGGATTGTGTGCAGCGCGCCGTACCGCCGCTGAAACGCAAACTGCAATTCGATCATCTTTCGCGTGGAGCATTGCCCTATAGCATCGCAGATTTTTAGCCTTCAGAGCCGCTCAGGGCAGCGGCACCATGGCGCGGCGCATGATGTTGGCATAATAACCCCAGAAAAGCCGGGCGGCGACGGAGCGCCACGGCGACCAGAGTGTCGCCCGTTCCGCCAGCCATTTCGCTTCCGGCCTCACTTCCAGATCAAGCGCATGCGCCACCGCCGATCTCAGCGCCACATCCCCCACCGGAAAGATATCCGGATGCCCGCCGCAGAACATCAGATAGACTTCCGCCGTCCACGGGCCGATGCCACGAAGCGCGACCAGTTCGGAGAGGGCAGTTCCCGCCTCCTTGCGCACCACGCCGTCCAGATCGATCTGCCCTTCCGTGACGGCAAGCGCCAGCCCTTCCAGCGTCATTGCCTTGGCACGGGAAAGGCCGAATGTGGCGCGTAGCTCCTCCGGTGCGGCCAGATAATTTTCCGCCGTGACCACACCGTCGGTGCCGGCAAGAATTCGCGCCCAGATGGCATTGGCGCTGGCGCGCGACACCATCTGCGAGACGATGATATGGGCAAGGCCGGCAAAACCGGGTTCATGGATGCGCAGTTCCAGCGGGCCGGCTTTTTCGATGACGAGGCTGAGCGCAGGATCGAGGCGGGCCAGATGCTCCAGCCCTTCGTTGATATCATCTATTCTGGTAATGATTTTCATCTTCGCATTCCGTATCCGCCCCGCCCGCAGCCGGCTGGCGGGGTGCTTTAAAACATGGCAGAAGAAACCATGCCTTCGCCTCTCCGTCAAAAACCGGTTTACCGATTTGCGCCAAGTCCCAACGGCCCGCTGCATCTCGGCCATGCGCTTTCCGCCTTCCTGAACCATGATATGGCGCAGGACAATGGCGGCCGCTTCCTCCTGCGTATCGAGGATATCGACCAGACGCGCTGCACGCCGGAGCTGGAGCAGGCGATCTATGATGATCTCGGCTGGCTGGGGCTCGCCTGGGAAAATCCTGTCCGACGTCAATCGGACCATTTCGATGCGTATCGGGTGGCGCTGGACAGGCTGATCGACGCGGGCCTTGCCTATCCTGCCTTTCTGAGCCGTGGAGAAACCAAAGCGATCGTCAAAGCCTTCGAGGCCGATGGCGGGCTCTGGCCGCGCGATCCGGATGGCGCGCCGCTCTACCCATCGGTGGACCGCGAAATGCCCGAGGCGGAACGGACAAAACTCCTCGCCTCCGGTCGGCAGCATGCCTGGCGGCTCGATATGGAAAAGGCGATCCGCGCCGCCGGCAGCCCCCTGTTCTGGCAGGAGAGCGGCGATTGCGAGAGGGGGGAGATCGAGGCCCGACCCGCACTGTGGGGTGATGTGGTGCTGTCTCGTTCCGACGCGCCTTCGAGCTATCATCTGTCCGTTGTGGTTGATGATGCGCTGCAGGGCATCACCCATGTGGTGCGCGGCATGGACCTGTTCCACGCAACCGCCATTCACCGGCTTTTGCAGCATTTGCTGGACCTGCCGCAACCCGCCTATCACCATCACCGGCTAATCTTGGGCGCGGACGGGCGCAAGCTTTCGAAAAGCGAAGGCAGCACCGGGCTTGCCGCTCTTCGTGCAGAAGGGGAGACACCCTCAGATATCCGCCGGCTTGTCGGCCTCCTCTAGCGCCCGCTCACGGCGAGCGCCGTTGCCGCCAATATTGCGGCGGATGATCTGCCGCACCTTGTATTTCATCAGGGCCGCATTCATCTCCGCACCGAGCATGAAGATGACGCCGACCATATAAAGAAACACCAGAACCACCATGACAGAGGCGAGACCGGCATAGGTCGCGGCATAATTGGCGAAAGTGGAGAGGTAATAGGCAAAGATCGCCGCGCCGATGACCCAGAAGATCATCGTCAGCAGAATGCCGGGCCAGACGTCCCAGATGCGCCGCTTGCCGGCCGGAAGCCACAGATGCGCCGCAACCAGCCCCGCGGTCAGCACGACGATGGTGCCGTAAAGGCCGAGGTTGGAAATGGTGTTCAGTACATCCGTCAGCCACGGAAACCGCTCTTCGGCAAAGGAGGTGGCGACCGGCACGGCCACGAGCACGATGCTGATGCCGGTAAAGACCACCACCGCGATGAGCACGTAAAGCAGGCTGAGCAGGCGGGTAATGTACCACCAGCGCGTCTCGGTGACGCGATAGGCGCGGTTGAGCGAAATTCTCAACGCCTCGACGCCGTTGGACGCAAAATAGGCGGCGGCCAGCACCGAAATCGTCAGCAGCCCGCCGCGCGGAATGGTGAGCACCTGCTGCACCTGCGCCGCAAGCGGCCCGGCAATCGCTTCCGGCCAGGTGTCGAAAATCAGATGCACCGCCGTTTCGGAAAACTGGTCGGCACCCAGAAAACCGGCCAGAGCCGTGCCGAAGATCAGGAATGGAAACAGCGCCAGAAGAATGGACAGCGCCATATGGCTTGCCATCGCCCAGCCGTCATCCTCGGCGAAATGGGAATAGGCATCAAAGGCAACCTTGCCTGCCAGGCGCACTGCGGCAACCATGTCACCTCCATTCATCGGCATTTCATTTGTAACTTCGTCGCGAATATGGGAAATCAGCTTCGCTTTGTACAGCGCGCCAACCCGTCTTTCGGTTCCCGCCGGGGCACGAATTTTGCGCAATTCAATTTTCACGGGCCGGACTATCAGGCCAGAACACCATTCGGCTTTCCGGAGCGGCAGATGTCTGAAAAACCCGTCATCATCATCACCGGATGTTCCTCGGGCATCGGCGCTTATTGCGCCGGCGCGCTTCACCGGGACGGCTGGCGGGTCTTCGCCACGGTGCGGCGCATCGTCGATATGGCCGCCCTCGAAAACCAGGGCATCGAAACCCTGATCATGGACTACACAAAGCCGGAAACCATCGCTGCTCTGGTAGACACCGTTTCAGCCCGGACCGGCGGCCGCATCGACGCGCTGTTCAATAACGGCGCCTATGGCCAGCCGGGTGCGGTGGAAGATCTGCCGGTGGAGGCGCTGCGAGCGCAGTTCGAAACCAATGTCTTCGGCTGGCACGATCTGACACGGCGGGTCATTCCCTTCATGCGCAGCCGAGGCGCCGGCCGCATCGTGCATTGCTCCTCCATTCTCGGCCTCGTCCCCTATCGGTATCGCGGCGCTTATACCGCTTCGAAATTCGCGATCGAGGGGCTGGGCGTGACGCTGCGCATGGAGCTTCAGGGCAGCGGCATCCATGTGAGCTTGATTGAGCCTGGTCCGATCACCTCGAAATTCACCGCGACGGCGCTTGCCCATGTCAGGGACAAGATCGATCTGGAAAATTCGGCCCATGCGGTGGAATATAAACGCCAGCTGGCGCGCATGGATGGTTCAGGCCCCGTCAACCGCCACAAGCTTGGCCCCGAGGCCGTTTTTGCCGTGCTGAAACACGCCCTGACCGCCGCGAAGCCGAAACCGCATTATCCCGTCACCGTTCCAGCCAAACAGGGGCTGTTGCTGAAACGGCTCTTGCCTGCCGGACTGTTCTATCGTCTGCTGCGCAGATTCGATTGAGGAGGAGTAACCCCTAAATGTCCGGCTTCACCAGTGTTCTGGCCCTTATCGTCATGGGCCTTGTCGTCATCGTGCTTATACGTGGCCTTTTCAACATGCTGAAGGGACAGGACGCCAACCGGTCCAACAAGCTGATGCAGCTTCGTCTGCTGTTGCAGGCCATCGCCATCGTGCTGATCATGCTGACGCTCTGGCTCACCGGCGGCGGCCGCTGACATGGTGAAACTGAACAAGATCTACACCCGCACTGGTGACAAGGGCACGACGGCGCTGGTTTCCGGCCCGCGCCGCCTGAAGCACGATCTGCGCGTCGAGGCCTATGGCACGGTGGACGAGACCAATTCGGCCATAGGCATCGCGCGACAGCACACGAACGGGCTGGAAAAGCTTGATGCCATGCTGTTCCGCATCCAGAACGACCTCTTCGATCTCGGCGCCGATCTCGCCACGCCTGACAGCGGCGAGCCGCTGTCCTACGAGCCGCTGCGCATCGTCGAAAGCCAGGTTACCCGGCTCGAAAATGAAATCGACGAACTCAACGCGACGCTCGAACCGCTGACATCCTTCGTGCTACCGGGCGGTAACGCGGCTGCGGCCAATCTACATCTGGCGCGCACGATCTGCCGCCGGGCGGAAAGGCTGATGGTGGCGCTTTCAGTCACCGAGAACGAGATCGTCAGCCCGGCGGCCATCAAATATGCCAACCGCCTGTCCGACTTCCTGTTCGTCGCCGCGCGTTTCGCCAACGACACGGGCAAGGCCGATATATTATGGGTTCCCGGCAAGAATCGCTAAAAACCTAAGACAATCGCGTAACCAAAGGGCATTCGATGTTCATACCGCTGCACGACGCGAATTCCCTGAAACACATCCGGCTGCAATATGTCACGATTGGCCTGATCGTCGTCAATGTGCTGGTCTGGCTGTTTACCGGCGTGCTTGCCAGCGACACACAGGCCAATGCCGCAGCCCTCGGCCTCGGCTTCATTCCAGCAGTCGTGTTCGATTATGCCTATCTGGAGCCGGCCCTTCAGGTCGTGCCAGATGACCTGACCGTTGTCACCTATGCGTTCCTGCACCTCGATTTCTGGCATCTGGCCGGCAACATGCTGTTCCTCTGGGTATTCGGTGACAATGTCGAGGACGCGCTCGGCCATTTCCGATTCCTGATCTTTTATCTCGCCTGCGCCATCGCCGGTGCGCTGCTGCACGGCTTCGTCGCCCCCACCTCGGAAGGGCCGCTGATCGGCGCGTCGGGCGCGGTTTCCGGCGTCGTCGCCGCTTATTTCCTGCTGCATCCAAGGGTGCGGGTCTGGGTGCTGGTCTTCATGCGTATTCCGCTTCCCCTGCCCGCCTTCATTCCGCTGGCGCTGTGGATTGGCCAGCAGTTCCTGATGCTGGCGCTCGGGCTGGAACAAAACGTCTCCTGGGGCGCGCATGTGGGCGGCATATTGGCAGGTGCCGTCATGGTGCTTTTCATGCGCAGGCGGGGCGTTCCGCTATTCGACCGCACCATTGTTCCGCCGAGGGCGGCGCAGTTCAAGAATCCGTCGCAAACGGCAGGGTTGTCGCAAATCGAACGGGGCTATGACGGGGGCGGATAAGCCCGTGAGGAAGAGATAAAGTATTTACGTTAACGTCAACGTAAGATATGCCTTGCGTGCATGTGATAATGAACATTGCTCCGTTGTATTTGCGAGAAAAATGCTTATCCATGTCGCCAACCTGTTTTTGGAGGTCCGCGCGGTCTATTCACCAAGCGGACAGGAGTTTGAGGAAAGCCGCCGATGAAAATCCTTGTCCCCGTTAAACGAGTCGTCGATTACAACGTGAAAATCCGCGTGAAATCGGATGGTTCGGGTGTCGAGCTTGCCAATGTGAAGATGTCGATGAACCCGTTCGACGAGATCTCGGTGGAAGAGGCGCTTCGTCTGAAGGAAGCCGGCAAGGCCGAAGAGGTTGTGGTCGTGTCGATCGGCCCGGCCAAGGCGGAAGAAACGCTGCGCACCGCGCTTGCCATGGGTGCAGACCGCGCCATCCTGATCGAGACCGACGAAACGGTCGAGCCGCTTGCCGTCGCCAAGCTTCTGAAGGGCGTGGCAGAGGCTGAACAGCCCGGTCTCGTTATCGTCGGCAAGCAGGCGATCGACGACGATTCGAACCAGACCGGCCAGATGCTGGCAGCCCTTCTCGGCTGGGGCCAGGGCACCTTCGCCTCGAAGGTCGAGCCGTCCGACGGCAAGGTCGCGGTAACGCGTGAAGTCGATGGCGGCCTGCAGACGGTGGAGCTGAAGCTTCCCGCCGTTGTCACCACCGATCTGCGTCTGAACGAGCCGCGTTATGCTTCGCTGCCGAACATCATGAAGGCCAAGAAGAAGCCGCTCGACAAAAAGGCGCCGGCCGATTTCGGCGTCGACGTTTCGCCGCGCCTCAAGGTGCTGAAGACCGAGGAGCCGGCAGGCCGCAAGGCCGGCATCAAGGTCGGCTCGGTGGCCGAGCTGGTCGAAAAGCTCAAAGCCGACGGCGTCCTCTAAGGTTTCGGAAAAGGGAGATATTCTTATGGCCATTCTTCTTCTGGCAGAACACGACAACGCAACCCTTTCCGACCTGACGGCAAAGACGCTGACGGCGGCAACGCAGATCGGCGGCGACGTCCACGTGCTGGTCGCCGGCTCCGGCGCGAAGGGCGCTGCGGATGCAGCGACGAAACTATCCGGCGTTTCCAAGGTGCTCCTTGCCGACGACGCCTCCTATGCCAATGCGCTGGCCGAGCCGCTGGCGGCGCTGATCATCTCGCTTGCACCTTCCTATGACGTCATCGTCGCACCTGCCACCGCATCTGCCAAGAACGTGCTGCCGCGCGTGGCGGCGCTTCTCGATGTGGCGCAGGTTTCGGAAATCATCGAAGTGGTTTCGCCTGATACCTTCAAGCGGCCGATCTATGCCGGCAACGCCATCCAGACGGTGCAGGCGACTGACGCCAAAAAGGTCATCACCGTGCGCCCGACCGCTTTTGCGGCGGCGGCTGAAGGCGGTTCTGCAGCGGTTGAAACCATCGGCGCTGCCGAAAACCCGGGCCTCTCCAGCTTCGTTTCCGATGCTCTGGCTTCGTCCGACCGTCCGGAACTGACATCCGCGAAGATCATCATCTCGGGTGGCCGCGCGCTTGGCTCCTCGGAGAAATTCAAGGAAGTCATTCTTCCCGTTGCCGACAAGCTGGGGGCCGCCGTCGGTGCAAGCCGCGCCGCAGTCGATGCCGGTTATGCACCGAACGACTGGCAGGTGGGCCAGACCGGCAAGGTGGTTGCACCGCAGCTTTACATCGCCGCCGGCATTTCGGGCGCCATCCAGCATCTGGCCGGCATGAAGGACTCGAAAGTCATCGTCGCCATTAACAAGGACGAAGAGGCGCCGATCTTCCAGATTGCCGATTACGGCCTCGTCGCCGATCTGTTCGAGGCGCTGCCCGAACTCGAAAAGGCGCTTTGATTTTAACCAGCCAACCAAGGCGGCGCGTTTTTTGAACGCGCCGCCTTCTCTTTTCCGGCGATATGCGTAACATCGCCGACAATGACGCAGACCAGCCACAGGAGAACAGCATATGACCGCCCCCTTTAAGAATATCGGTGTCATCGGAGCCGGTCAGATGGGGTGCGGCATCGCGCATGTTTCCGCCTTGGCGGGTTACAAGGTTCATATCTACGATCTCTCCAAGGATGGCATCGAAGCCGGCCTTGCCACGATCAACGGCAACCTCGCCCGCCAGGTCACCAACGGCAAGCTTTCCGACGACGCCCGCAAGCAGGCGCTGGCCCTTATCAGCGGATCGACCGATATTAACGACCTCGCACCGATGGATATCGTCATCGAGGCCGCGACCGAGAACGAGGAGATCAAGCGCAAGATTTATGCGCAGGTCTGCCCTGCCCTGAAGCCGGAGGCGCTGCTCGCCACGAATACCTCATCGCTTTCGATCACCCGTCTCGCATCTGCAACCGACCGTCCCGAACAGTTCATGGGCATTCACTTCATGAACCCGGTGCCCGTGATGAAGCTCGTTGAACTGGTGCGCGGCATTGCCACCAACGAAAAGACCTTCGACGCGGCCAAGGACTATGTGCGGACGCTGGAAAAGGCGATCACAGTTGCCGAGGATTTCCCGGCCTTCATCGTCAACCGCATCCTGCTGCCGATGATCAACGAGGCGATCTATACGCTTTATGAAGGCGTCGGTTCGGTGGAAGCCATCGACACCGCCATGAAGCTCGGCGCCAACCACCCGATGGGACCATTGCAGCTTGCCGACTTCATCGGTCTCGACACCTGTTTGTCGATCATGCAGGTGCTGCATGACGGCCTGGCCGACAGCAAATACCGCCCCTGCCCGCTGCTGGTGAAATATGTCGAGGCCGGCTGGCTCGGCCGCAAATCCGGCCGTGGTTTTTACGACTATCGCGGCGAGACGCCGGTTCCGACACGCTGAGGCGCAAGGATCAGCTGCGGGAGGAAGAACCGAACCCTCCCGCACGACCGGAAAAATTATCTAGCCTTCACCGCCGATACCAGCGCCTTGGCATCCTCACTGTCCCACGCCGCCGGGCCATTCATCGCCGCGAGCAGGCAGCCGTTTTCGTCAAGCAGCATGGTTGCCGGCAGGCCGAAGGCGAGGCCTTCCTTTTTTAGCGTGTTGAAGACACCCATGGAACTGTCGCGATAAAGCTTCAGCGCATCAATCTTGTATTCGTCCATGAAGGCTTTCGGCTTCTCGTCCGCGCCGATGTCGATATTGACGGTGACCACCTCGAAATCATTGCCGCCCTTTTCTTTCTCAAGCGCATTCAATGCCGGCATTTCCTCCCGGCATGGCACACACCATGTGGCCCAGAGGTTGAGCAGAACCGCCTTGCCCTTGAGATCGGTAAGCGTCATATCCTGCGCGTCCGGCCCCTTGAAAGACAACGGGACGACACGTGGTCTATCCGCGGCCGACATGGCAGCCACCTGCCCCTTCAGAAACGGTTTCAGCGAGGCAATGCGGTTTGCGGCACCCTCACATAAACCGGCGTCAGCGACCGCTGCCCCTTGAACAGGGCTCTCAGACCCAATATGCCTGAACCAGACCGCGCCCGCGCCGCACAAGACACCGGCAACGGCAGCAATTGCAACCAATCTGGCGGAAGGAAGCCTGAACGGCCTTTTTTCTGTCATCGAATACTCCAGGGCACTGCGAACATGGCTGACGGCACAGATCAGAAATCCTCCAACCAGATGTGGGGCGGACGTTTCGCTTCCGGGCCATCAGCCATCATGGAAGAGATAAATGCCTCCATCGGCTTCGACAAGAAGCTTTATGCCCAGGACATCCGCGGCTCTATGGCGCACGCCACCATGCTGGCATCTAAAGGCATTATTTCGCCGGAAGATAAAGACAAGATCATCGAGGGCCTGAACACGATCCTGTCAGAAATCGAAGCCGGCACCTTTGAATTCTCGCGCAAGCTCGAAGATATTCACATGAACATCGAGGCGCGTCTTGCGACCCTCATCGGCACGGCAGCCGGCCGCCTGCACACGGCCCGTTCGCGCAACGACCAGGTGGCGCTCGATTTCCGCCTCTGGGTCAAGGAAGAATTGCAGAAGACTGAAGCGCTGCTGACCGCGCTTATCGCCGCCTTCCTCGACCGCGCCGAAGAAAATGCCGATACGGTGATGCCGGGCTTCACCCATCTGCAGACGGCCCAGCCCGTCACTTTCGGTCACCATTGCATGGCCTATGTGGAAATGTTCGGCCGTGACCGCGCCCGCGTGCGCCACGCCATCGAGCATATGGATGAAAGCCCGATTGGTGCGGCCGCACTCGCCGGCACCGGCTATCCCATCGACCGTCATATGACGGCAAAGGCGCTCGGTTTCCGCGAACCTACCCGCAATTCCATAGACACAGTCTCCGACCGCGATTTCGCGCTGGAATTCCTGTCGATCGCCTCGATCTGCGCCACGCATCTGTCGCGTCTCGCCGAGGAGATCGTCATCTGGTCGACACCGCAATTCGGCTTCATCCGCCTGTCGGACGCCTTCTCGACCGGCTCCTCGATCATGCCGCAGAAGAAGAACCCTGACGCCGCCGAACTGGTGCGCGCCAAGACCGGCCGCATCAACGGCTCGCTGATCGCACTTCTGACAGTCATGAAGGGCCTGCCGCTCGCCTATTCCAAGGACATGCAGGAAGACAAGGAACAGGTTTTCGATGCCGCCGAGAGCCTGGAACTGGCAATTGTCGCCATGACCGGCATGATCCGCGACCTCGAAGTGCGCAAGGACCGCATGCGCGCCGCCGCCGGCTCGGGTTATTCCACCGCCACCGATCTTGCCGACTGGCTGGTGCGCGAGGCAGGCCTTCCTTTCCGCGATGCACACCATGTGACCGGCAATGCCGTGGCGCTGGCCGAAAAGAAAGGCTGCGATCTGGCCGACCTTTCGCTCGAAGAGCTTCAGGCCATCCACCCCGGTATTACCAAGGGTGTTTTCGACGTTCTGTCCGTCGAGGCTTCGGTCGCCAGCCGCACGAGCTTCGGCGGCACGGCCCCTTCGGAAGTGAAGAAGCAGATCGCCTGGTGGCGCGGACGCAACTGATAAAATCGCGTTACGCTGCGATCACAAGAAACAGGGTGCACAAGCGCCCTGTTTTTCGTTATCAGAGAGGCACATATTTCCTTTGGACAGGCTCATGCTTTCAAAAACCGCGCGCAAACTCATCGTTCCCATCGGCATGACACTCGCTGTCAGCCTTGTTCTCAGCGCCTGCGGGCGTAAGGGCGACATCGATCCGCCGAGCACGCCGGTCGAAATGCGCAACAAGCGCAATGCCGACGGAACGGAGACGAAGCCGGCAACGGCGGAACGCCCGTTCATCCTCGACAAGCTTCTCTGACGGGTAAAAAGCCGTGAACCATTTTGGCTATATCGACGGCGTGCTGCACGCCGAAAACGTGCCCGTGCCCGAGATCGCCAAGGCGGTCGGCACACCCTTCTATGTCTATTCGACTGCAACGCTGGAGCGCCACTACAAGGTGTTCTCAGGTGCGTTTGCCGATGTGGACGCCATGGTCTGTTACGCCATGAAGGCCAATTCCAACCAGGCGGTGCTGAAGACGCTCGCAAAGTTCGGCGCTGGCATCGACGTCGTATCCGGCGGCGAATTGCGCCGCGCGCTTGGCGCTGGCGTGCCGGCAAGCCGCATCATGTTCTCCGGCGTCGGCAAGACGGTGGCGGAAATGGATTACGCGCTTGAAGCGGGTATCTACTGTTTCAACATCGAATCCGAGCCGGAACTGGAAGTCCTCAACCTGCGCGCGGTCAAGGTGGGCAAGCGGGCGCATGTCTCCTTCCGCATCAATCCGGATGTGGATGCGCGCACCCACGCGAAGATTTCCACCGGCAAGAAGGAAAACAAGTTCGGCATTTCCTATGAACGGGCGCGGGCGGTCTATGCCCATGCCGCCACTTTGCCCGGCATCGAAGTCACCGGCATCGACATGCATATCGGCAGCCAGATCACCGAATTGCAGCCCTTCGAGGATGCCTTCCGCTTGCTGCGCGAACTCGTGGAAGTGCTGCGCGAGGATGGTCATGTGATCAGCCACGTCGATATTGGCGGTGGCCTTGGCATTCCCTATCGCGAGGATAACAATCCGCCGCCACTGCCGGATGCCTATGCGCATATCGTCAAAAACGAGCTGAAAAGCCTCAACTGCAAGATCGTCACCGAACCCGGACGCCTGATCGTCGGCAATGCCGGCATTCTGGTGACGGAAGTCATCTATGTAAAGGACGGCGGTGACAAGACCTTCGTAATCGTCGATGGCGCGATGAACGACCTCATCCGCCCCACGCTTTACGAGGCCTATCACGGCATCCGCCCGGTGGTGCAGCCGGCCGAAGACACGCCGCGCATCAAGGCCGATATCGTCGGCCCGGTCTGCGAGACCGGCGATTATCTGGCGCTGGACCGGGAGATGGCCGCACCGCAGCCGGGCGACCTGATCGCCGTCAGTTCCGCTGGCGCCTATGGCGCGGTGCAGGCCGGCACCTATAACTCGCGCCTGCTGGTGCCGGAGGTGCTGGTGAAGGGTGACAAGTTCCACGTCATCCGTCCGCGTGGCACCTATGAAGAGCTGATCGCCCTCGATTCCGTACCGGCTTGGCTCGACTGACCGTCTATCATACGGCTGGTCGATCACAATTGAGCGAAGCTGCCTAAAAAATGGGGGTGAGGGCTTAGGTGCCCTCGTCTTCGCCACAAAGAATGTTATCCTTGCTCCAGTGATATGAACAGCTCGCCGTTCCGGGAATGGCGTTCGACGTGGCCAGAACCGGGAGAACGGATTGATGACCACAGCCGGAGAGGACAGGACAGGCAGAAAGCGCCCGACTGGCGCATTCGCGCAGCGGTCGGATCTTGCTCGACGGGTTGCCGCCAAGCGGTTCTTCGCGAAAATCGTGCTGTTTTCCGAAAAAATGGCCCCGAAGACGCTGTGGCCGCTATCCATCGCCGCCGTGTTTCTGGCGCTCGCCTGGTTCGGCCTGTACCGGCACATGCCGGATTTTCTGCGCCTCGGCATTGTTTTCGTCCTTGTTTTCGGTTTCATCACCACACTCCTGCCGATCGTGCGGTTGAAGTGGCCAACCGACAATGACGCCTCCCGTCTGCTGGAAGAACGTAATGGCATGGCGCACCAGCCGGTGGGCGTGCAGGAAGACGAACCGGCCTTTGATACCCCCTTTTCACGCACCTTGTGGAAAGAACACCAGATCCGCATGGCGGAGCGCATTGCCGCGCTCAATGCCGGCCTGCCGAAACCCGATATCGCCCGTTATGACCGCCTGGCGCTGCGCGCCGTTCCGGCATTGCTTCTGGTCACTGCTTTCGGTTTTTCCTATTCCAATGGTGCCGGCACGGTTGCAGATGCATTCCGCAGCCGGCCGGCCGTGGGTCCGCTCAATCCCGATATCCGTCTCGATGCCTGGGTCACACCGCCCGCCTATACCGGCCGCGCACCGATTTTCCTGACCGGACGTGATGCGAGCGGCCGCGACGCGGTTTCCGTGCCGCAATCCTCCAAGCTGACGATCCGCATGACCGGCGGCGATGGCGGTGAGGAAGTGACCTTCGAGCCGGAAATGGCAGGCGCGTTGCAAAAGCTTGCGCCGGAAGCTGCACGTGCCGATAGTGCAAGCGGCGACGTCGCGGTTCAGACGCCGGCACGCTCGACGGATCAGCCTGTTGCTCCACGCACTTTCGCTATGGATGTCACCGAAAGCGGCATGATCAGTGCCAATGGCGAACAATGGGTGTTCAACGTCATTCCAGACCAGCCGCCCAGCATTGCCTTCGACAACATGCCGCGCCGCGCCGTCAACGGTGCGCTGGAAATCGGCTTCACCGCCAAGGACGATTATGGGCTGAAAGAAGCCCATGCCATCATCGAGCCGCTCGGCGTTGCAGAGGGGGCGACCGCGCTTTATCCGGCGCCGGAATTCAAGCTCGATCTGCCGCGGCAGAATAATCGCGAGATCAAGGGCCTGACCAGCCGCAACCTGACCGAACATCCTATGGCGGGAAAACGCGTGCGCATCACGCTGGTGGCCACCGATGGCGCCGGCCAGACCGGCCGCAGCCCCGCGCATGAAATGGTGCTGCCGGGCCGCAATTTCTCCGAACCACTGGCAGCTTCCATTGCCGAACAGCGACAGATATTCTCGCTCGACACGCGCCAGATGCCGAAGGCGATCGCCTATAACGAGGCGGTGGGCCTGCGGCCGGAAGAGACCATTCCCAACACGACGCACTATCTGCTGCTGCAATCGGCGCAGACCCGCATGCGGCTCGCCTATAATCAGGAAATGCTGAAGGACACAGCCGACTATCTCTGGGAAATCGCGCTCGGCATCGAGGATGGCGATCTTTCGCAGGCGGAAAAACGCCTGCGCGATGCACAGAACGCGCTGTCCGAAGCGTTACAGCGCAATGCCTCGGATGAGGAAGTTGCCAAGCTGATGCAAGAGCTGCGCGAGGCGATGCAGCAATTCATGAGCGAGCTTGCGCAACGCATGCAGAACGCGCCGCAAGCCAACATGAACCAACAGGCGCAGAACGTGTTGCGCCAGCGCGATCTGGAAAACATGATGAACCAGATCGAGAACCTTGCCCGTTCCGGCAATCGCGACGCGGCGCAGGAAATGCTTTCGCAGCTGCAACGCATGATGAACAATCTGCAGGCTGGCCGCCCGCAACGTCAGGGCCAGCAGGGGCAGCAGCAGAGCAGCAAGATGCGCCAGCAGATCGACAAGCTGGGCGAAATTCTGCAGCAACAGCAGAAGCTGATGGATGAGACCTTCAAGCTCGATCAGGCGCTTCGCGACCGCATGCAGCGCGGCGACCCGCAGCAGGGCGGCGAAAGCGAAGACCAGCAGATGGGCGAAAACGGTGAGCAGCCACAGCAGGATCAGCAAGGCCAACAGGGGCAGCAGGGTCAACAGGGTCAAAATGGTCAGCCGGGCGGACAACAGCCAAGCGACCAGATGACCGCTGAACAGTTACGCGAGGCGCTGAAGAACCTGCGGGCGCAGCAGGATGCGCTCGGCAAGCAGCTCGGCGAATTGCAGCAGGGCCTTCGTGATCTCGGAATGGAACCGGGCGAAAACTTCGGCAAGGCGCAGCAGGAAATGCAGGGCGCCGGCGAGGCGCTGGGCAAGGGCCAGGGTGAGCAGGCCGTCGAAGGCCAGGGCAATGCGCTGAACGCGCTGCGCCAGGGCGCGCAGGACATGATGGGCCAGATCATGCAGGCCATGCGCCAGCAGGGTCAGCAGCCGGGGCAAGGGCAGGAAGGCATGGCCGGTCAGGGCGGACAGAACGGCCGCGACCCGCTCGGCCGCCCGCGCAGCACCACCGGCCCGGATTTCGGCGATCAGGTGAAGGTGCCGGACGAGATCGACGTGCAGCGCGCCCGCGAAATTCTTGAGGCCATCCGCGAAAAACTCGGCAACAATCCGCCCGGCGAAATCGAACGGCGGTATCTGGAGCGATTGCTGGATATACGGTGAGGATCGGAAGCCATTCACGGCGATCCCGCCGCCTGTCACTAAGCCAGCACCGTGTCAAATGTTGCTCGGAACGTCGCCAAATGCTCTACGTCATCCTCGGCCTTGTGCCGAGGATCTGCCAAGCTTCCATGCAACCGCTACGTTACAGATGCTCGGGACAAGCCCGAGCATGACGCCAGAGAGAGCTGGCCACTCGGCAACAAAAAAGGCGGCCCGACAGGCCGCCCTTTAAATCTCTGCAATCTCGCCGCTCAGGCCGCCAGCGCCCGCGCCACCGCCTTGCGAATATCCGGAAGCGCAAAGGGTTTGGAAACCACGTCCACAATCTTCGTCGCCAGATCATCAGCCCGTTCGCGCTGTTCGGCATAACCGGTCATCAGCAAGATACGCATGGCCGGGAAGCGTTCGGCGGCGCGGTGCGCCAGCTCGATGCCATCCATGACCGGCATGCGAATATCCGAAAGAAGAAGATCGAAACTGGTCTCCTGAAGCTTCTCCAGCCCCTGCTCGCCGTCAGCCGCCTCATGGGTCTCGTGACCGTCGAGACGCAGCGCGCGGGCGACGAAAGCCCGCAATGCATCCTCGTCTTCGGTAATCAGAATTTTCGCCATTAATCATTGCTCCTGGGCATCATTTCCAGCCATGAGCAACATCGCAGGCTCCTCTTTTCAAGAGGTAAACACCCAGGCTTTCGCTGGGTGAATGGTTAATGAGGCGTCTCCGCCCTGTGCCGTTCCGGCACGGCAAACATGCTCAGGCGTCGCCTGTCACCACGCCGACGAAAGGCAGTTCGCGGAAGGCATAAGCGACATCCATGCCGTAACCCACGACGAAATAGTCTGGACATTCGAAACCGACATAATCGGCCTCCAGATCTTCCTTGCGCTTGACCTTCTTGTCGAGCAGCACGGCAATGGTGACGTTACGCGCGCCGCGCTCGTAAAGCAGTTCCTTGGCGAAACGCAGCGTGCGGCCGGATTCGAGAATATCGTCGATCAGGAGCACATCGCGGTCCTTCACGTCGCTGTCGATATCCTTGACGATCCTCACCCCCTGCGAAACCGTGCCGGCGCCATAGCTCGATAGCGTGATGAATTCGACTTCGGGAGCAAGACCACTATCATGCAGCGCGCGGATAAGATCGGCTGCGAAAATAAACGATCCCTTGAGCACGGCAATGACCAGCAAATCCTTGGTCGGGCCACCGGCAATGTGCTTGGCCATATCGCGATTGCGCTCGGCGATCTGCTCGGCGGTGTAAAGCGGCTCGATGTTTTTTCCACGGACGACGGGCATTCTTTCTCCTGTGCTGCGCCTTGCCGATTTTACCTTTCAGTAAAAATACGAAGATCACGCGTTAGCACAGTCAACGTTCGGACGCACCCGCCTCAACGAAGGAAAGCTTGATGTCAGGCGTTTTTCCACCGGGATGGCGCAACTTTGCCGAAAATCCGTGGCTGAAACCGGGCTGCATCTCTCGCACCGGCGGTTCAATGACCATGCTGGCCACCAACTGCCCCTTGGCCGCAAAGAGATCGGCGCGAAGGGCCGGCACCTCTTCCAGGTTGCCGCCATTATTCTCCACGATGCCACTGATGAGCAGGATATCCATGCCGCCTGCCTCCTGCGGCGTAACGGTCACATGGGAAATGGCGAGCGGGTTTGCCGTGGCGGCGGTCTGCTTTTCCGGCACAACCACCGAGAGGCCGCCGGAGCAGACGAAAACGAAAATGGCGAGCCCCGCAACCAGCGCTGAATAGGCATCCGCCGACAGGCGCGACAATCTGCGATCCAGCCAGCCGATGAAGGCAAGGCCAAGCGTACCGATAGTGACGGGCGATTTTGCCCTCTGCCGGCGTGCCGCGCCGCGATTGTCGTTTCCGGGCTGACGCGAACGGTTTTCCTTGATGGTGACAAATTCCGCGTCTACCACGTCGTGGATCGGATTTGCCGCCCGCGCCGCGCGGCGCACCGGCGTTTCCGGCATCAGGAGGTCGAAATCGAATGCCGCTTGCCGGCGAGATGAACGGAACATAGCCATAGAATTCCCCGGTCAGGTTTTCCGGCCCGCAAAACTGGGCATTGCAACGAATCCTGCCAAGTTTTAAATTTAATTGGTTAATGCTTCGCAAAAACGGCTCGCGCAGGCCACCGGAACCGGTTTACACCGCGACATCCGGCCCCAAGCGCCAGCGGTTTGCGAACCACCACGAAACGAAGAGACTGGAAGTCCGTTGATCCATTTCGAAAATGTCGGGTTGCGTTACGGCATGGGGCCCGAGATCCTGAGGGACATGACCTTCGATATTCCCAAGGGTTCGTTCCAGTTTCTGACCGGCCCTTCGGGTGCGGGCAAGACCTCGCTGCTGCGCATGCTTTTGATGTCGCTGCAGCCCACCCGCGGTAATATCCGCATGTTCAACCGCGATGTATCGCGCATTCCGCGCAGCGAGTTGCCGATGTTGCGCCGCCGTGTCGGCATCGTCTTTCAGGATTTCCGGCTGCTGGATCATCTGACGACCTATGAGAATGTCGCCCTGCCGCTGCGGGTGCGCGGCAAGGAGGAAAGCGCTTACCGCAACGATGTGATCGAGCTGCTGAAGTGGGTTGGGCTTGGCGAGCGCATCAATGTGCTGCCGGCCATCTTGTCCGGCGGGGAAAAGCAGCGCGCCGCCATTGCCCGCGCGCTGATGGACCAGCCGGAAATCCTGCTGGCCGACGAGCCGACCGGCAACGTTGATCCGCCGATGGCCAAGCGTCTTCTCAATCTCTTCCTCGAACTCAACCGGCTGGGCACGGCTGTCGTCATCGCCACCCACGATTTCGCGCTGATGGACCAGATCGACGCGCGCCGGATGATCCTGACCGAAGGGCGGCTCGACATCTATGAATGAGATCACCCGCAAACAGCTGACCCCGGAACCGGCCCAGCCGAAGCGCCCGCCCATGCGCATCCGCCCGATGGCGCCCATCCTGCCGCCGTCGAACATTCAGGGCAATGCGCTGATGGTGGTGATCGCCATCATGGCCTTTCTCGCCTGCCTGACGCTCGGCGCCGTCTCCATGGTGCGCGCCACCGCCGCCACCTGGCAGAGCCAGATTTCCCGCGAGATCACCATCCAGATCAAGCCCGAGGACGGGCTGGACATGAATGCGGCGCTCAACAAGGCGCGCAATCTGGCGCTCACCTTCGTCGGCACGCGAGACGGCACGATCCTTGACGATGCGGCGACATCGCGCCTACTGGAGCCATGGCTCGGCAGCGGTCTTGACCTTTCCGAACTGCCGATACCGCGCCTCGTCGTCATCACCATCGATGAAAACAATCCGCCCGATTTTCAGGCGATGCGGGACATGCTGAAGGCCGAGCTTCCGCAGGCGTTTCTGGATGACCACCGCACCTGGGTGGACAGGTTGGTCTCCATGGCCAGAACCACGGTCATGATCGGCCTCGGCGTTCTGATCCTCGTTTTCACCGCCATGGTGCTGACCGTGGTGTTTGCAACGCGCGGGGCGCTTTCCGGCAACCGGCATATCGTTGAGGTTCTGCATTTCGTCGGCGCGGAAAGCAGCTTTGTGGCACGGGAATTCCAGAAACACTTCCTGAAGATCAGCCTTAAAGGGGCGGCCGCAGGCGGCGCGCTCGCCGCAGCGGTTTTCCTTGCCGCCGGTTTCTGGCAATCGAGCACGGTCGCCACGCCGCAGAGCGATCAGGCAAGCGCGCTTTTCGGTTCCTTTTCCGTTGGTCTCGGCGGCTATATCGGCATCGCCACAACGATGATCGTCATAGCACTTCTCACGACCATTACGGCACGCGTGACCGTCATCCGCACCATCGACGATATCGACCGCGTCCGCTCCGATCCGTCGAAAAGTGACGGCCTCACATCATGACTTTACTCCCAGAATCCCGTGGCAAACTGAAACCGTCACAGGCCGGATGTAACCTGCGGACGGTGGACAAAAATGCCTGTTCCTTGCCTTAATCGGCGAGTATTCAGGAGGAATGTTTGTGAGTCGGATGGACCAGGATCAGACGACCACGCGACCGGCCAGAAGGGGCCTGTTGTCGCGGCGTGGTCCGTTGCGCCGTTTTATTCGCGGCTTTATCCTTCTTTGCGTTGTTCTTCTCGGCGTTTTTTTAGGCGGCTTCCTGTGGTTCGCTGACTCCGTCGCTTCCATGCGCCCGCCGGAGGGCACGAAGGGCGATGCCATCATCGTTCTGACCGGCGGCTATCAACGCATCGAACAGGCGGTCGGCCTGCTGCGTGATGGCGTGGGCAAACGTTTGCTGATTTCCGGCGTCAACCCGGCCACCACCCGCTCGCAGATCCGCAAGATGACGCAGGGCTCATCCGACATGTTTTCCTGCTGCGTGGATATGGGTTACAAAGCCATAGACACGATCGGCAACGCCAATGAAGCGGCAAGCTGGATACGCGATCACAACTATTCCTCGATTGTCGTCGTCACCAACAATTATCATATGCACCGCAGCCTGCATGAATTGCGCAGCGCCAGCCCGCAGACGCAATTCATTGCCTATCCCGTCATCAGCGCTGATCTTGCCCGCACGAACTGGTTCGTCGAGCCGGATGTGGTCAGAACCATGCTCTACGAATATTTAAAGTTCGTGGCCGCGGCAGGACGCGATCTGACCGGCTTCGGCAAGGGTGACGGCCTGCGCAAGGCCGCCGCTGACCATTCCACGCCGAAGGTCGCGGCCGCTTCTCCATGAGCGGCAAGAAACGCGCTTGCTGCGGGGCCTTGTTTTCGTGTAGGCGTCTGGCATCGGCATCCGGCATCGAGGCGCATCAACGCTTCGGAACGGCTGCGCCCCGGGAAGGCTGTTGATGCTCAAGCTGCGCTCTTTTCTTTTCAATACGCTGTTTTATCTCAACCTGATTGTCCGCATGATCGTGCTGACACCGATCTATTTCATTCTGCCGCGCAAGATCGCCTTCGAAATCCCCAAGAACTGGGCGCGGTCCAACCATTGGCTGATGAAAACCATCGTCGGCACCACCTTCGAGATCGAGGGGCTGGAGAACATCCCGGAAACCGGCTGCATCTTCGCGCCCAAACATCAATCCTTCTGGGATACTTACGCACTGCTGCCCAATCTGCCGGACCCCGTCTACATTCTGAAACGGGAATTGATGTGGATTCCGCTATTCGGCTGGTATGTGATGAAACAGCGGATGATCCCGGTCAACCGCGCCGCGCGCGGCAAGGTCATGCTGAAGGTGATGGAGCGGGCGAAAGAGGAAATGGCGGCGGGTCGCGAACTCATCATCTATCCCGAAGGCACACGCCGCCCGCCCGGCGCCGAGCCGGAGTACCGTTACGGTATCGCCCGGCTTTACCGTGATCTGCAGGTGCCGGTCATTCCCGTCGCCATGCATCCCGGCCTCTTCTGGCCACGCCGTTCGACAATGCGTTATCCCGGCCATTTCAAGGTGCGTATCCTGCCGGCCATCGAGCCGGGGCTGGATCCCGATGTGTTTTTCAAGCGATTGATCGACGTCACGGAAAAGGCGAGCGACGAGTTGCTGCTGGAAACCGCGCGCAACAATCCGCACTTGCCGTTGCCGCCAACCGCCATCAAGCGGATCGCCGAACTTCAAGGCACGGGCACGCCCTCCGCCGACTGAACCACGAGCGTGCCGACATTGGCGGCAATGCTTTCCAGCAGAGAGTCGCGAATGCCCATATCCTGTAGATGCTGCACGGTATTGAAAACGTAATCCGTGTTCGGGCCGGACCGACCCGAGGCAGTCGCGACGATGCTGGCCGCCTCGGCCACAGCAAGACCGCCGATATATTGCTCATGCGCGGGGTCGGCCACATAGGTTACGGCGCTGCCGCGCCTGCCGTCGGCAAATGCAATGGCAACCACCCGTTCCTTGTAGACATTCGTCACCAGTTCGCGCTCGCGCAGATAAGCCATGACGGAATCCTGATCCTTGCCCTGCACGCGAAATGCAACACCGAGGCAGGAGCCGCCGCGCTCCAGACCCAGCACAAGACCGGGCTTTTCCTCCGTGCCACGATAAACGCTGGAACTGATGCAAAGGGAGCGGCGATAGCCATGCAGCCGCGCCTGCTGCCTTTCCTCAAAGGCAAAGCCGGGGTTCCACATCAACGAACCGTAGCCAAAGACCCAAAAATCGTCCATATCCCAAGCCAAATCAAAATTCCCTGAAGTCTGTTCATCGGAGATCAATATGGCAGCGTCAAGCCAATCCGGCACCGCCAAAAAATTCCTCTGGCTTGCCATCGCCGTCGCGGTGGTCATCGGACTTTATACGGCCGGGTGGTTTTATGCCGCCGACAGGCTAAAGCAGACGGTGCTGAACGTCATTGCTCCCTCACAGGCGAGGAATCTCAGCGCCGAATGCGGCGATATCGCCTTCCGGGGTTATCCTTTCCGCATCGGCCTCTTCTGCTCAAAGGTGACAGTGGACGACAGCGGGAACGGCGTTTCCGCGTCTTTCGGCGAGCTTCGCTCGGCGGCACAGGTCTATAATCCCGGCCACATCGTCTGGGAACTCGATTCGCCCGCAGAAATCCGCTCCGCCCATGGCCTGACCGTTTCAGCCTCCTGGCAGAACATGCAGTCGAGCGTCGTCACCAAGCTGAAGGGCATCGACCGCAGCTCGCTTGTCATCGACGGGCTGAAGGCGCAGGCGGTTTCCTCCGTCACCGGCCAGACGATCGACTTCGATGCCGTCAAGACGGAGATGCACCTGCGCCAGAACGGGACCGATCTTGACGGCGCAATCACGCTGACCGACTCGGCCACCGTCATCAAGGACTGGCCGCAAGTTCTTCCCCGCCTCGACGCCATCGTCGATGTGACGCTCGCGGGTAAGGCGGGCATGGTGGACGGCAGCGACACGTCAGGCCTTTACGGCACAAGCGGCGAGCTTCGCCGGCTGGTGGCCGATATTGGCGACGGCCGCACCATGCGCATCAGCGGCCCCTTCTCGTTTGACAATGAGGGCTATCTCTCCGGCCAGTTCAAGCTGGAGATCGAAAAGCTCGGCGCTTGGTCGGACAATGCCAAACAGGCTTTTCCACAGCTGCAATCCACCATCGATACGGCCCGCAAGCTGCTCGGCGCTCTCGCCGGCGGCGGAGACAGGGCATCCGTCGATCTCGTGGTGGACCGCGGCCGCGCCACTGTCAGCGGCTTCATTCCGCTGGGCAAGATTCCGCCGATTTAACAGAGAGTTTTTGTAAAAAACACCTCAGCGGCATCCTGAATTTTTGGGAGGTTCAGGATGCCAGCTTCTTTGTATCCATTGCGACGATGCCACGTCTGCGGTTCCTGCTCGTCCTGCTGGCTGGAGGTCATCACCAGTGAGGCACCCTGCTCACGCATCAGGGTTTCCCAAAAAACTGTAAGCGTTGCACCGACGCCATGCCCGCGAAACTCGGGAATGACGCGGATCATGTCCATGTAAGGAATCTTGCCCCAGAACATCGAGAACCGCAGAAAACCGACTAGAATCGTATCTTCTTTCGCGACGAGATATTCGCGGTGTCCGACGCAACGCCGCAACCAATCCTCACCGATCCATTTGTCTTCGCGCAGCAGCCATTCGATATCGTCATCCGTAGCCGCCGATATCAATATCATGCCAGCGCCCTACTTCTTCTGATCCAGCGCATGACGGCCGAAGTCCGGCGCGTCGACGTCCTGACCAGCCTGCACGATAGAACGGCGGATGGCGCGGGTGCGGGAAAACAGCTCAAACAGCTTGTCGCCCTCGCCCCAGCGGATCGCCCTTTGCAGCGACGCAAGGTCTTCGGAAAACCGTGCCAGCATTTCAAGGATGGCATCCTTGTTGTGCAGGCAGACGTCACGCCACATGGTCGGATCGGAAGCGGCGAGACGGGTGAAATCGCGGAAACCGGAGGCGGAATATTTGATGACTTCCGATTCGGTCACCGTCTCCAGATCATCCGCCGTGCCGACGATATTGTAGGCGATGATATGCGGCAGATGCGAGACGATCGCCAAAACCTTGTCGTGATGCTCGGCATCCATTTCATCGACGCGGGAACCGAGCGCCCGCCAGAAATCCTTCAGCTTTTCCAGCGCCTTGGCATCCGTGCCCGGCAGCGGCGTGAAGATGCACCAGCGCTCACGGAAGAGACCGGCGAAACCAGCATCCGGGCCGGATTTTTCCGTACCCGCCAGCGGGTGTCCGGGAATGAAATGCACATTGTCGGGCATATGCGGGGCCATCTGGGCGATGACCGAAGCCTTGGTGGAGCCGACATCGGTCACGATGGCGCCCGGCTTCAGATGCGGCGCGATCTGCTGCGCCACACTTTCCGAAGCACCGACCGGCACCGAGACGATGACGAGATCGGCATCCTTCACCGCCTCTGCCGCCGAGACGGTATAATCCGTGCCAAGCGCCACCTCCTCCGCCCGTTTCAGCGTGTCTTCGCTGCGGGTGGAAATTGTCACATGGCGGGCAAGACCCAGTTCCCTGATATCGCGTGCAATCGACGAGCCAATCAGGCCGATGCCGATCAGCGCGATGCGTTCAAACATGATCTCGCCCATCACGCCTGCCCCATGAACTCGGTGAGAGCAGCGATGACGCCGAGATTGGCCTCTTCCGAGCCGACCGTCATTCTCAGCGCATTCGGGAAGCCGTAACCACGCACCGCACGCAGAATATAACCGCGGCGGCTCAGGAACTCATCCGCATCCGCCGCACGCTTGCCGTCCTGATCCGGAAAATGGATGAGAATGAAGTTGGTGACCGAAGGCGTGACGGTGAGACCGAGACCGGTGAAGGTAGTGACCAGCTTTTCCATCCACAGGGCATTATGCGCCACGGCCTTTTCAACGAAGGCCTGATCGCGGATTGCAGCGGCACCGGCAGCGATGGCCGGCGCGCTCATGTTGAACGGGCCGCGCACACGGTTCAGCGCATCGATGACGGCGGCCGGACCATACATCCAGCCGACACGCAGCGCGGCCAGACCGTAAACCTTGGAGAAGGTGCGGGTCATCACCACGTTTCGGTTGCCGGAAACCAGCTCCAGCCCGGCTTCGTAATCATTTTTGCGCACATATTCGGCGTAAGCCGCATCCAGCACCAGCACGACATGTTTCGGCAGGCCGGACTGAAGACGGCGGATTTCCGCAACCGGAACATAGGTGCCGGTAGGGTTGCCCGGATTGGCGACGAAAACCATCTTGGTCTTCGGCGTCACGGCGGCGAGGATCGCATCCACATCCACCGCGCAATCCTTTTCCTTCACCGTCACCGGGGTCGCGCCCGCACCCATGATCTGGATCTTGTAGACGAGGAAACCATGCTCGGTGATGATCGCCTCATCGCCTGCACCCAGATAGACGTGGCACAGCAGGCCGAGCAGCTCGTCCGAACCGTTGCCGCACATGATATTCGCGATGTTGAGGCCATGCACATCGGCAATCGCCTGACGCAGCGCGATCGCCTGACCGTCCGGATAGATTTCCAGATGGCTGGCGGCGGTGCCGAAAGCCTCGATCGCCTTCGGGCTCGGCCCAAGCGGCGTTTCATTGGAGGAGAGCTTATAAACCTTCGCAACGCCGTCCACATGTTCCTTGCCGGGAACATAAGCGGCGATATCCAGAATACCCGGACGCGGAACAGGTTGGTTAAGCTCTGCACTCATTTGATCGACCTTTGGAAAAACGCCGGAGAACCCGGCAAAAGCAATGCCGGAGGCATTAGACCGGAATGGCCGTTTTGTCGAGGGTCAGCGCGGCTTTACTTGGCTTGTTGCAGTGCGGGTGGTGGGCACCCCCTGCGGGGCCAGAACCGGCACGAAAACCCGGCGCGAGGCGCGCTGGGTGACGGGCAGTCCTTGGTAGAGACGTTTCTGGGCTTCCACCACGATGACGCCGGAAAAAAGCGGCCACAGCCGGCGGCCGGTATGTTCGAGATAACGGCGGAACTTCAGCACCGGCCGGCTGGTGGTGGGCGGGAAGAACAGCGCCTCGGCGGTGGCTCCCGGCGTGAAATTGGTTTCGCGCAAAAGCGCCGTCAACTGCCCGCGCGAATAGGGTCGACCAGAACCGAAAGGCGTATGTTCCATGCGTGCCCAGACGCCGCGTCGGTTCGGCACGACAATCACCAGACGGCCGCCCGGCGCCAGCACCCGCCAGAGTTCTTTCAGCGTTTCGCGCGGGTTTTCGGCAAATTCCAGCGCATGCACCATCAGAACCCGGTCTATCGACGAATCGGGAAGCGGCAGTTCCTCGTCGAACACCAGCGCCGTTGAAGACAACTCGCCAGCCGGCCAGTTCACCGCCCCCTGCCCCGCCGGCATGAAGGCGAAAGTGCGCTCCGTATCATGGCGGAACCGCTCCAGAAACGGCACGGCATAACCAAGGCCGACCAGCCGCT